>SYMJ01000245.1 GCA_005805505.1 Verrucomicrobiales bacterium
GGATTGGGTTACCTGACCGTAGATCGGACCACCCGCACTTTGAGTGGCGGAGAGACAGCGCGGGTCAACCTGACGACATGCCTGGGGACGCGCTTGGTTAACACACTCTATGTTCTGGATGAACCGAGTGTTGGTTTGCACCCGCGCGACAGCCAACGGCTGATTCGTGTCCTCCAGACGCTCCGGGATGCCGGCAACACGGTGGTTGTGGTGGAGCACGAACCCGAGGTGATGCGTGCAGCCGACCAGATTGTGGATATCGGTCCCGGGCAGGGAGTCCAAGGGGGGCATGTGCTGTTTCAAGGGTCGCCGCGGGCCTTGCAGTCGGTCGTGGGTTCGCTGACGGGCGATTACCTGTCCGGGCGGCGCAGCGTCGGGGAGTCTCGCCAGCGGCCGGTACCCTTGCCGTACATCGGCGTGGTGAAAGGCACTGCGAAAGGCCCCTCTCGCAGCACGGTGCCGGAATCTGCGCGCGCAAACCTCGGCGTCCTGAGGGAGGCCCTGCCGACGATCCGATACCCAGCCACGATTCCTGCGCTGGTGATTCGCCATGCGACGGCCCATTGCCTCAAAGACCTCACTGTCACGTTGCCGTTGGGGCGTCTGGTGGGAGTGAGTGGAGTGAGCGGCTCCGGCAAGACCACGTTGATCCGGGAGATCTTGTTGCCCCTGTTGCAGGCTCGGCTCAATGCCGATGAGTCGACTACGAGCCTCGAAGAAGAAGTCGACAGCGAATCGATCGGAGAGGCCCAGTCGGCTTTGCAGTTAGCGGAGTTGGAGGGAGCTGAACACCTAGGAGCGGTGGTGCTGGTAGATCAGTCCCTCTTGGGTCGCACTCCGAGGTCCAATCCGGCCGTGTACATTGGGGCTTTTGACGACATCCGCGATTTCTATGCGGCCAGTCCGGAGGCGCTGGCCAATGAAATGCCGGCCGGTTGCTTCAGTTTTAACTCTAAGCGTGGCCAATGTGAGACCTGTCGAGGAGCCGGTTTTGAGAAGATCGAAATGCAGTTCTTGAGCGATGTGCTCATCCGCTGCGCGGCTTGCGGCGGTTGCCGATATCAGGCTCGGGTGGCTGCTGTGAAGGTGGCCCCTCCCGACGGTTTGGGTCTCTCGGCCCTGTCGATTTCCGACATTCTGGATGCGACGGTTGAGGAGGCGGTGCGCTTCTTGGTTGCCTTCCCGGATTCCAAGTATGCGCGTCGGGCCCTGATGAAGTTCTCTCTCCTGACCGAAGTGGGCTTGGGTTATCTTCGGCTCGGGCAACCGCTCAATACGCTGTCGGGCGGCGAGAGTCAGAGACTCAAGCTCGTCAGTCACCTGGCCGCGACTCCTGCGGCAGCGTCTACTGCACCCTCTGCGCCAGTGGCGCCGCCGGTTTCTCGGCGTCGAGCCGCATCGGAGCCAGCAGTGGGATCCGGAGCGATGGGCGGATTTAAGCCGACTCTCTTTCTGTTTGATGAACCGACCACAGGCCTGCATTTGGAAGATGTGAGGATCTTGCTGATGGTGTTTCAGCGCCTGGTCGATCAGGGGCATTCGGTGGTTCTCATCGAGCACCACATGGAGCTTTTGCGCTGTGTGGATTGGTTGATTGATCTGGGCCCAGAATCCGGAGATCAGGGCGGACAAATTATGGCGGCCGGTCCACCAGACCACGTGGCCTCGGTGCCCGAAAGTCGCACTGCGCCCTTCCTACGAGCCTAGGTGCCGACCGTTCTCAGGGGCCGCCTTCAAAACCCCTCCACTTTAAATCCCTCCACTTGACCCTGCCAGTGCAGAGAGTGAGCCTTGGCGGCGTTTCCCTGTGTTCACCCTGCTTTTCTGCATCCAGTCGATGTTTCCTCGCCCGGCGGCCGCTGTTTTCGCCGTTGCTGTCGGGATCTGGAGCACCCTCGCGCTGAGGGCGGAGGCGACCACTCCTGCAACCAACGCAGCAAGCGAGATTCAGTCCCAGTTCCTGAAGCCCGGGCCTGGAGGCACCGCTGGCCTCACACGACTCGATTCTCGGCAGACCGGGTTAAACTTCACCAATCGTCTCGAAGGCGACGCCTTTCTGACCAATGCGGTGGCCAACAATGGATCCGGGCTGGCCATCGGCGATGTCGATGGGGATGGGCGACCGGATATTTATTTGTGCGCGCTCCAGGGGCCCAATCGATTGTTTCGAAACCGAGGGGGTCTCCGTTTCGAGGAAGAGACGATCGGGGCGGCCGCTTGCCCAGATCAATTGTCCACGGGAGCGGTGTTGGTGGATGTGGATGGGGACGGAGATTTGGACTTATTGGTCAATGGCATCGCTTCGGGGACCCGGCTTTTTCTGAATTCGGGAAAGGGGGTTTTTTCTGAGGTGACCGATTCGGGATTGTCGCGATCGGCCACGCCCATGTCGATGGCTTTGGCTGACATCGATGGGGATGGCGACCTCGACCTGTACTGCGCCCACTACAGCGACATGGTCGCCTTAGCGGACCCCACGGTGCAGGTGAGCATCACCCGCGAAGGGGGTGTTCCCCGCATTTCTCAGGTGAATGGGCAGCCGGCGACCCATCCGCGCTGGTTGGGTCGTTTTCGGGTGGGGCCTGAGGGCGAGGTTGTGGAGTTGCCCGAGTCCGATGGCTTGTACCGCAACGATGGCGGTGGCCACTTCACGCTGTTGACCCACGTCCCGGGGACCTTTCTGGATGATCAAGGAAAACCAATGGACCCGCCTCGGGACTGGGGATTGGGCGTTCAATTTCGGGATCTCAACGGCGACCGGTTTCCCGATCTGATCGTCTCCAATGACAATGGTTCGCCGGACCGCTTCTGGATCAATGCCGGTCGGGGTACCTTCCGAGCTATGGCTGCCGATGCTGTGAGGCATGGGAGCCGTTCGTCCATGGGACTCGATGTGGCTGACGTCGACCGTGACGGACAAGATGACGTCCTCATCGTGGACATGCTGGCCCGAGATTCAGCGACCCGGATGCGGCATGCCGGCCGCGGCGGGCCCGGCTCTACCCCGCCTGAGCCTGTGGAGGTTCGCCCGGTCTTCAATCGAAACTCATTGTTCCTGGGTAGGGGCCTAGAGAGTTATGTCGAGACGGCCCTAATGGCCGGAATCGCGGCCACCGATTGGTCCTGGTGTCCTGCCTTCATCGACGTGGACCTGGATGGATACGAAGACCTGCTCATCACCAATGGGTTCGACCAGGATGTGCTCGACCAAGACGCCCCCGAGGCCTTTCACCGGCGCAAGTGGACCCCCGAGCAAGTGCGCCGCCACCGACAGTTCTATCCGCAGTGGCGGACCCCGAACGCGGCGTTTCGAAACCTCGGGTCCGGACGGTTTGAACCCGCCGGCGAGGCCTGGGGATTCGCTGCGACCGAGGTGGCGCACGGGATGGCCTTGGCCGATCTGGATGGCGACGGAGATTTGGACGTGGTGGTGAACGGCTTCAATGCTCCGGCTCAGTTGTATCGCAACAATGCCGTGGCACCGCGGGTGGCCGTTCGACTCCAGGGGCGTGGGGCCAATCGGCAAGGTATTGGTTCACGGTTGCTGTGGACGAGCGGAGGGATGACCCAGTCGCAGGAGATCATCGCCGGTGGCCGTTATCTCTCCGGGGAGCCTTCGGAACGGGTCTTTGCAGCCTTGGGTGCGAGTGGGTCAACACACTCTTTGGAGGTGCGATGGCGGAGCGGAGCGGTGAGTCGATTCCAGGGCCTTGAAGCCAATCGCCAGTATCAGATTGTGGAACCGCCATTCACCGGTGACTCCGCCGAAAAGCCACCCACACGGCCGGCGCCACAATTCATCGAGTGGGAGGGCTGGCCTCAGCCGATTCACACCGAGGCCCCGTTCGATGACTGGGCTCGGCAACCGGGATTGCCCCATCGCCCGAGTCGCGGCGGGCCAGTAGTCAGCGCGTACGATTTTAATGGGGATGGCTGGGAGGATTTGTTGGTTGGAGCCGGGCGGGGCGGACGCCTGAGTGTCTTCGTTAATCAGCAGGGCCGCTCGCTGGTACGATTGGACGGTGCGGGGGCCGCTTCGGGTGATCACACCTCGCTGGTCGGGTGGGACAATGGCCTGGGAAATCACCAATTTCTGGTGGGGATCTCCAACGAGGAATCCGCAGGCAAGGAGCCCAGCCAGATCCAGGTTTTTTCACCGACGGTCGCACCGAAGATGCTTCCGGTGGGTCTCTTCAGCATGGGAGCCATTGCTCTGGCAGACATGGATCAGGACGGCGACCTCGATGGATTTGTCGCCGGCCGAGGAATTCCAGGCCGGTTTCCCGAAGCAGCGTCTTCTGTGTGCCTGAGGAACGATCACGGAACCCTGGTGGTGGCCGACGACTGGAGCGTGCCATTCCGCAATTTGGGGCGGGTGACTGGGGCGGTGTTCGTGGATATCGACAACGATGGCGACAGCGATTTGGTGCTTTCCCTAGAGTGGGGATCTCTGCGGTGTTTTCTCAATCAGGGCGGTCGCTTTGAGGACGTCTCCGAGTCGTGGGGTCTCAAGAACCACACCGGTCTTTGGAACTGTCTGGCCGTGGGTGATCTCGATGGCGATGGCCGCACGGATCTGGTGGCGGGCAATGTGGGGCGGAACACCGAGTACGAGGTGGTTCAACCGGCCCGCATGGGCCTGGTTTTCGGGGAATGGTTGGGAGAGGGAACCTTGCAGGTAATGGAAGTGTGGGAGCGGCAGGGAGTCCGCCGTCCGTTCCGCGATCGCAATTGGTTGGCGACGGTGTTTCCGGACCTTCCACAGCGTTTTCCTACCCACCGGGTCTTTGGCGAGGCGACGGAGTCGGCAATTTTGGAGGGCAGGGTGGGGGCCGCGCGTCGACTGGAGGTCAACGAGTTAGAGTCGGCCATTTTTCTGAATCGCGGAGGGCGCTTTGAGCGGCGATCCCTGCCGCGCGAGGCTCAAGAGTCTCCGGTCTTCGCCATCGGCGTGGCCGATTTTGACGGAGACGGGCGAGAGGATTTGCTGCTGGCCCAGAATCGGACTGAGCGTGTCAGCCCTATTAGTCGCGACGACAATGGGCGTGGCCTTTGGCTGCGCGGCATCGGCGCGGGAGAATTTCGTGCGGTTCGGCCCGCGGAATCTGGAATTCACGCCGAGGGTGATCAGCGCGGTGTGACGGTACTGGATGTGGATCAGGACGGTCGGTTGGATGTGGCTATTTCGCAGAATCAGGGGCCCACCCGCCTGTACCGCAACACTCGAGCTACGCCGGGTCTGCGCGTTCGTCTTCAGGGATCCGTCGCCAACCCGTCGGGAATCGGAGCCCAGCTGCGCCTCCGATACGCCGACGGTACCGATGGAGCGGTGAAGACGGTCTTGGCGGGTTCGGGTTCGGGCGGGCAGGACGGATGGGTTCTGGTGCTCGCCGTGCCACAGCCTGCCACCGAGCTTCGCATCCGTTGGCCAGGTGGGCGGCAACAGACCGTTCCAGTGCGTCCGAATGACCGCGAGCTCTCGGTGAAGGGGCATTAATCCCGAGTTAAAGAAGGGGGCCTTCTGCTCGATTTCGGAAATCGTCTTTCTTCGGGGCTTGTTTCGGGTGATGTTGGCCGAGATGGATTCGAAACAGCTGGCTCTCGCCTGCAGGGCGTTGGCCGACAACAAGAAGGCGGAAAATCTGATCGTGCTGGACGTCCGGGAGGTGTCCACCGTGACCGACTTCTTCGTGATCGCCACCGGCAGCAGTGAGCCGCACCTACGCGCTATCGAGAATGAGATTCTCGATGGTCTTCGCAAGGAGCATGACCTGAAACCGGTGCACACCGAAGGCTCTGCGCAGTCCAATTGGATTGTTGCCGATTTCTTTGACGTCATCGTCCACATCATGAAGGCCGATGTGCGTGCGCATTATGACATCGAGGGCTTGTGGGCCGATGCCGGTCAGGTCAAGCCTCCGGCCGTACGAAAGAAAGCGATCAAGAAGGAGTAACACCTTCCTTTTGGGTCCATTTCCGTGAATCCCTCCGACTCCTCTATCCACGCCTGGAAGACGATGGCGGTTCGGTCGGGGATGTGCTTGTTGCTTGGGACTCTGGGTTGGGCCCTGGCAAGTCGGTGGCCGACGGTATCCACGGCCGCCTTCATGTTCGCGTTCCTTTTTGGAGGATGGGATCTGACTCGGGAAGTGTGGATCGACCTCCGTCGGCTGCGCTTCGACACGCACTTCCTGATGATTTTGGTGGTGCCTGGATCGGTGGCCGTGGGTGCGTTGGGGGATGCCGCCTTGTTGTTGTTCCTTTTCTCGGCGTCCTCAGCGATGGAGAGTTTTGCCGCGGGTCGGACCCGTCGTGAAATCGATGCACTTCTGAAGAGCGCCCCGAAAACTGCAAGACTCTTGGTCGGCGACTCCGAAAGTGTGGTTGCTGTAGAGACCCTCAAACCGGGAGATGTGATTCGGGTGACCGCCGGCGAACTGGCACCGGTAGACTTGTTGGTGCTGCGAGGTCAGAGCGCCTGCGACGAATCCTCTCTGACGGGGGAATCGGAGGCCGTGCCTAAGGCCCCGAGCGATTCGGTGATGGGAGGCACCCTCAATTTGTGGGGCGTTTTGGAGGGGCGCGTCTTGCGTCCGGTCGGTGACAGCGCACTTCACCGCATCTTGAATCTTATCAATGAAGCGCGGCACCTGAAGTCGCCCTCTCACCGCCTCACCGATCGCTTCGGGACGACGTATACAGTCTTGGTCTTGTCGGCGTGTCTGATCACGTTTTTGTATCAATGGCACTGGGCCGGTCGCCCTCCTTTCTTTGATAAGGGAGATGAGTTCAGTGCGTTCTATCGGACCATGACGCTCCTGGTGGTGCTGTCGCCGTGCGCCCTCGTCTTGTCGGTGCCGTCGGCCATCCTTTCGGCCATCGCTTCGGGTGCCCGACGTGGCATTCTCTTTCGCGGTGGGGCCGCCATCGAAAATTTGGCAGGGATTCAGGTGGTGGCGTTTGACAAGACCGGAACCCTCACCGAAGGCCGGCTAATCCTAGAGCGTATCGAAGTTCTGGCGGGCACCGAAATTGAGGCGTCCGAGGCTGCTTCGGCGCTGGCCCGGGTTTCCAATCATCCGGTCTCGCGATCCATTGCCCGCTGGGCCGACAGTCGGGGGATTTTAGCGGAAATGGTTGAGGGTACCGAAACCGTGGCGGGCCAAGGACTTTCAGGCCAATGGCGCGGGCGGCAGATGTTTCTTGGCAACCGCGATTTCGTGTCCCATCTGTCAGGGCTTCCCCCCGTGCCTCTGCCTCCTCCGGTGGAGAAAGCCTCGGAAACGTGGATCGCCGGCCCGGGTCTCTTGGCGCGTCTGGTGCTCAAGGACGCCCTGAGGGCCAATTCCAAAGCCGTCGTGGCACAACTTCGCGCGGCCGGGCTTCGCACAGTGATGCTCACCGGTGATCGGTTGGCGCCGGCTCAGGAAATGGGAGCAGTCGCGGGCGTGGACGAGGTGCGAGCGGCGCTCAAGCCCGAGGACAAGGTCGCGGCCATACGGGAATTCCAGCGGCAAGGCCATGGAGTGGCGATGATCGGCGATGGAGTGAATGACGCGCCGTGTCTGGTGGCCGCCGATGTGGGTATTGCCATGGGAGCCCGGGGTTCCGACGCTGCCATCGAGCAGGCCGAGGTGGTTCTCATCAATGACCGGTTGGAGAACTTTCTGGTGGCCCGTGAATTGAGTGTCCAGTCTCGACGTATCATCCGCCAAAATATCGCTCTTTCATTGGGGACTATCTTGGTGATGGCGGTGGTATCGCTGACCGTGTCCCGCTTGCCCTTGTCAGTCGGTGTGGCGGTGCATGAGGGAAGCACGGTGTTGGTCGTCCTCAATAGCCTGCGTCTGCTCCGGGTTCGTGCGGTGGTGCCGGGTTAATCGAACCTGAGCATCTCACTTGGGGCAGTGGGATGGGGGGATGTGGAAACGTGATTCCGAGGTTATCGGAGAGTTGCGAGGTATTCGATGAGATCACGCAACTCGCGGGGAGTGAGTGCTGTTGCCAAGCCTTCTGGCATGGCACTGGGTCCGCGTTCCCGTCGGGCGATGTCTCCCAGGGGGATCTTTCGGACCATCAACGTGCCCTCGTCTGTCGTGGTTTCAATGGAGAGGAGTCCCTCCGACTCGCCTTTGACGGTGCCGCCGAACTGGGTTCCGTCCTGGAGGGTTAAGGCCACGGCCTCGAACTGCGGCGCGATTTTTTGATTGGGCCAGACAATGCTTTCCAACAAGTACTCACGGCTTTGTCGGCCTCCGATGCCGTCCAGTTTGGGGCCTACTGTGCCCCCGTCGTTGGCGATCTGATGGCAGCGAAGACACTGCGCTGTGGGGTGTTCCCGAAACACCTGTCGGCCTCGCGATGCGTCTCCCCCAAGCAAACTGACCCGGAAGGCGGCGAGGGAGTCAGTGAATCCCGGCTCGGCCGCTCTGGGCGGGAGGGCGTTGGAGAGAGAAGTCCGGGCCACCGCTTCCCGGAGATCCAGTTCGAGTTCTGGAGGGAGTTTTCCGATTTTCCAACGTTCGATGGCCTCACCCAACACCGGAAGTACGGACTCGTGATCGAGCGTGCCCAGCACTGTCAGGGCGATTTGCGCGGTCTTGAGGGAATTTCCCGAGGTGGCCCGCTGCACGAGATTCGAGAGCAGGGTCGTCGACTCGGCCCCGGCAGCGAGTCGGTCCAAGTAGGGCAGGGCCGCGGATTGGAGTTCAGGGTCTTTGAGGGCGATGCGGAGCACGTCGTCGGCCTGACCAGCTCGTAGTTCGGCCAGGGTCTCCACGATGGCACGGCGGATTTTTACAGGTGTCGAGGTTCGGAGGAATAGATCGAAGAGCGGCGTGCTTGCTTCTCGCGTCCGGAGTTTCAAGGCAGTGGCCACCACTGCCAATTGCACCTCCATCGACGAAGGACCACCCCCCAGACGCAGCCCGTATTCGTCGGGAGTTTCCGGGTTCATGATTTCTCCGGCCACCCGGAGGAAGGCCCGTTTGGCGGCTTCGGTGTTGCGTTTAAAGGTCTGAGCTTCGGCGAAGTCGAGTGAACGCCCTAGATCCGAGGGGAGTTGAGGCAAGGGCATCGCAGCCGTGCCCCGGCCGCTGGTGGCTTCGAGGGCGGCGGCCAGCAGCGGGTTCGATGGAGCGGGCGGTGCCTTCTTCGGAGTAGGTTGGACTGGAGATAGGGGTTCTTCCCCCCGGCTCTGCAGGGAGCCGGTGCCTGTTGGATTGCCTTCGACGGGGAACTTCAGCTCGAACGGAGCGGCCCCACCGAATGCAGGTCGCCACAAGCCCACCACCGGGTCCAATGGAGGTGGCTGCCCCCAGTTGGCCAACGCCTCCAGAGCTCCGATGCGGGCGAAATTGGGCGCATCCCGGCGTTTGGCCAATTGAGCCAATTGCTGGGCATGCTGCGGTGCACCCAAACGGAGGCAGCTTTGGATGACTCGCGTGAGCAGGTTCGTGGGGCAATCCACTCGTGTGATGAACTGGGCCAGTGCCGGCAGGCCTTCGACGCACGGGACGTCATAGAGCGTTCGGGCGGCGGCCGTGACCACCGCCGGATGACTGTCAGCAAGAAATCGAAGGAGGTCCTCCGAGGATTCTCCCGAGAAAGTTGGCTCTTCCTTACGGATCCAGCGGATCGCACCGACGGCCAGTTCCCGGATTCGCGGGTCGGGATCCGAGGCCGCCTCGGCCAGAGCACTTCGGGACTCGCCGCGCTCGGCGCGTTCATTGCGCAGGCAGCGTTCGGCCATGGATCTGAGGAAGAGGTCCGACCCACCATCCATGAGCACAGCCTGGCGGAAAGCCTTCCATGGAAATTGCAGAGAGAAATGCAGGCGCTGGGCACTGCCCGGGTCTGGACGGGTGGGACCCGCAGATTCGGCTTCGAATCGGTCCCGGCTGCGGTGGGAGCGGAGGACGCGCAATCCATCGATGGCCACTGCACGGCGACCCATCTCGGGCGAATCCAGCAAGGCGACCAGAGCCGGATGTGCAGCCACGAGCCCGTTTTCTGCCAGCGTCTGGGCGGCACACCGTGCCAAGACGGTGTCCGTTCCGCTGAGGAGTGGAACCAGAGACTGTAAGGCGCGTGTCGTGGCCGATCCAGCATCCCGTCGTGCCAGTTGTCCCAAGGCCCAGACGGCGTGTCGGCGTGACAACGAGGTTCCCTCCTTCGCGGTTCGAACCAGCGGATCAAGGACGGCGGTACCGCGTCGGGCCAGTTCCCATTGGGACTCCAGCCGGATCCGGCGGTCCGCATGGGCTAGCAATGCGACGACCTCCCCATCGGGTCGTTCGGAAAACCCCTCGGACAGGAGTCGGCGGACTTGGGCCACGAGGGTGGCTTCGGCTTCCGTCGGTGTTTGGGTCGGGGTGATCCGGTAAATCCGACCGCGTGGGGTTTGTCCCCAGCCGCTCACCCAGTCCAAGACATAGGCCGCTCCATCGGGACCGAAATCCACATCGGTCGGCCAGCAGTTCCAGAGGAATTTCTCCTTCCGATCCACGATGAAGCTCACGCCCGCAGGTTTCACGGTGTACGCCCAAACGCCTCCCGGAAAATCCGCGTGTAAGAAGGTTCCGGCCAGACGCTCTCCGAAACCGGTTCCGGGGTAGAAAGCCAGTCCGCTGGGGCCCTGGCTGACGGTGCCGGCCAAGGGCAAGATTCCATCGCGTCCGCCCTTCCAGAGTTCTTCCTTCACCCACTGGCCGAAGCCCTCCATGTGCTGGTAACTGGTCCGCCACCCATAATCTCCGCCTTCGACCAGGTGCAGTACACGGCAGGGATCCGCTCCGGCCGTATCGTTATCGACCGTCCAGAGGTTGCCTTCGTCGTCGAAGGCCAGTTCCTGGGGATTGCGCAGTCCTTGGCAGAAGACCTCCAGCAAACGGCCGTCGGGTTCGCAGCGGAGCACTCCGCCACAGTCTGGAAGGTGGATGCGCCGTCCTTCGCGGTTGGTCAGGCTCGCTCCCCGGTCTCCAAAGCTCATGTAGATGCGCCCGTCGGGTCCCTGGATTAGCCCATGCAGATCATGGCCGGAGACGCCGATGTGGACTCCGAAACCGCTGACCAAGGGGTTCATCCGTTGGGCATTGATCGGAGTGGCGGTGCGGGAAACGCTGGGGTAGGGCAATCGCCACAGGCTTGGAATATTAGCGAAATAAAGCCCATCTCGAGACGCCAGCACACCCGCTGCCGTCCCATCCACCGCATTCTGAAACCCCTGAGCAACAATGTCCGAGTGATCGGCCCGTCCATCCCCATCCCGATCGGCTAACCGTCGCACAACTTCGCTCTCCCGCGTCAAAACGCTCAGGTTGGTGGCAAAAGTATTGGTGAGGAAGGCACCCCGGTCGGCCACGCTCCGAAACGCCATGTCGGCCAAGAGCCAGTTGGTTTTTTGAGTGATGTCGAAGACACTGATGGCCCAACGGTCTGACTCGGCCAGATAGGCTTGTCCTTTGCCATCGAAGGCAAAAGCCACGCTGTTACTCAGTTGGGGTTCCGCGGCCCAGACATCGAGTCGGAGTCCGGAGCTGAGTTGAAATCGCTTGCTCCCCTCGGTCGCCTCGGACCAGGCCGGAGTGGGCGGGGCGCGCTGGGCCAAGAGGATTCCGGCAAGGCTTAGAAACAGGAAGCAGATGAGCCTTCGCATGAGTAGAGCCTAGACGGAGGAGCCGATCCCAACGAAAGCCAAAAGCCGCAAAAAATAAATTCATGTGACAGGGGTGTTACAAAAAACTTTTCAGAATCTGAGGTTTGCGGTTTAATCTGTTTTCTGTGCTCTGCGCATTTGTATACAAAAATGAAAACCTCTCTGATCACCTTGGTGGTGAAACCTGGTGAAGCCGATCGTCTCATTGCCGGACACCCTTGGGTTTACTCCAGCTCCATCCAACGCAGTTCTGAACCCCCCACCGACGGTGATTTGGTGCAGTTAAAAGACCATCGCCATCGATTCCTGGGCGTTGGTTTCTACAACTCGCGCTCCAAGATCCAGGTGCGAATGCTCTCGACCGAACGGGTCGAGGTGAACTGCGAATTCTTCGTGGAACGAATCCGGGCCGCGTTGGCGGTCCGCAAGCGTCACATGCCCGATGCCACCTCCTTTCGCGTGGTGAGTGCCGAGGCGGACCAGCTGTCCGGACTGATCATCGACAAATACGGTGATGTGGTGGTCCTCCAGATCAGTTCGCTGGGCATGGAAAAGCACAAGGCGGACATCGTAAAGGCTATCCAAAAAGTGCTTCAGCCAAGGTCGGTGTACGAGCGCAACGAGATCGCTTCTCGGCAGTTTGAGGGATTGCCTCCGTTGTCGGGCCTCCTGGCCGGAGAGCCGGTCGAGACAGTGGATGTCACCATCAATGGACTGAAGTTCACTGTCGATTTGCGTGCGGGACACAAGACCGGCATGTATTTGGATCAACAGGTCAATCAGGCCCGCGTTGGAGCCATTGCCAAGGATGCTGTGGTCCTAGATTGCTTCACTTTCTTGGGCGGATTTGCCCTGCACTGTGCTCGTGGGGGAGCTCGCCAAGTCATCGCGTTGGATCAGAGCGAAGATGCCGTTCAGGCCGCCCGCATCAATGCCGAGCGGAACCGATTCTCGGGCAACACCCAGTTCGAGGTGTGCAACGTCTTCGATTGGCTGAAGGCCAAAACAGCCACCGGCCCCAATGAACGATTGGTCCCGATGTTTGACCTCATCATTCTTGATCCTCCGAGCTTTACCCGTAATCGGGCCTCGGTGCCCGACGCCTTGCGTGGATACAAGGAGATCCATGTGCGTGCGCTGAAACTGCTCAAGCCCGGAGGCACGCTGGCGACCTTCTGCTGTTCGCACCACGTCGACGGCCGCCTCTTCGAGGATGTGGCTCTGAGCGCGGCCTACGACCAGCGCAAGCTCCTGCGTCGAGTTGCGACCTACTCGCAGGCTCCGGATCATCCGATCCTGCCGAGCATTCCGGAGACCGAGTACCTCAAGGGAGCGGCCTACGAGTTAGTGCGCTGAATCGACGCGAAACCCGATGGGTTGCGTTTAATCTCAGGCAGAGCAGGTTGACCCCATGAAGTGGGTCTTCCTGATTTGCCTGTGTGGATTATTTTTGGTGATCGGATTGGGTTGCTCGGGCGTGCCTCGAGTGACCGACAGTGCTGCTGGCTTCCGGGCCGTGCGGGCCGAAATGGAGGCACGCCCCACGGTGGTGGTCGGATCTCCTGCGGAACGGCAAGGGATCGATCGGCTCAAGCTCTTCTTATCGCGCATCGATGCCGAATCGGTGCGCAGCCAGACCCTAACTATCTACGCTCCAGACGCCTACCTCAACGACACCTTGGTGAGCCGGCGAGGTGCCACCAACATCCAGACTTATTTCCAGGCGACCGTGGAGGCCGCCGAGAGCATCACGGCCAATATCGAAGATGTGAGCCGCTCGGCCGACGGTTTCTATTACGTGCGCTGGACCATGGATGTTCGGATGAAGAAGGTCGCAGCGGGCGAAACGATCCGCACCTTAGGCATCACCTTGGTTCGCTTCGATGATCAGGGCCGAGTTCTCATCCACCAAGATTACTGGGACAGTGCTGCCGGACTTTGGGATCATGTTCCGGGGATCGGCCGCGGGATCCGTTGGATCAAGGGCCGCCTCGAACAATAAAAATTCCTGACGAGCATTCTCTGGCGGGTGAGGCACCAACGGCTCGCCATGAAATCGTCCCTCTGCTTCGCTCACCGCGTGACCGAGCCCATTCTCGAAGTTCTTAACCTGAGCAAGGTTCACCCGACCAGTGACGGCGGTCGATTGACCGTGCTCGACCAGGTGGATCTGCGCCTGTTGCCGGGCCAGACGTGTGCCATCGTTGGCCCCAGCGGTTCTGGGAAGACCACCTTGTTGGGATTGTGCGCAGGCCTCGACTCTCCTACCGGCGGTGTGGTGCGGTTGGCAGGTCACGATTTGGGGGCGCTCGACGAAGATGGCCGCGCTCGTATCCGCAATGAGTATGTCGGTTTCGTCTTCCAGAATTTTCAACTCCTACCGACCTTCACCGCGCTCGAGAACGTTCTGGTTCCTGCCGAATTGAAGGGCACTTCCGGGGCTGAGGAACGCGCTCGCGAGTTGCTGGGATGGGTCGGACTGTCGGAGCGACTCCACCATTATCCGGCGCAACTGTCGGGGGGCGAGCAACAGCGGGTGGCATTGGCCCGTGCGTTCATCAACGAGCCCCGCATTTTGTTCGCCGATGAGCCTACCGGCAATTTGGACCCGGCCACAGCCGTGAAGGTCACGGAGCTCTTGTTTGAACTCAATGCCCGGGCCGGCACCGCATTGGTCCTGGTGACGCACGATCGAGACTTAGCCGCCCGGACCGGTTCGGTTCTTCAGCTGCGGGGCGGACGTCCGGTGATGGGCGATTAAAAAGTCGGCAGCGAGATGCTTGAGCGGCAACGCCGCGGCGGGGCTTTTTCTCTCATGCTCCTTGACGGTCCGCGCTGGCCGCGGATCCGCGATGGGCCGATACTCCACCCATGGACCCGGCTTCTGATCCCTTCATTGAGGCGCGCCGTAAGGACGGCGTTCTCCCCTGCAACTTCCAGGGCGAGACCCTGCCCATGATTCTTCGGCACGAAGAGGTGCGGAAGGCGGCCCGCGACTGGAAGACCTACAGCTCGGATGCGCCCTTCCGCGTCCCGATTCCCTCCGAGGAAGATGTGCGCACCATGCGGCAATTGCCCGTGGAGACAGACCCTCCGGACCACACCGATTATCGCCGGATCGTTGAGCCGTTTTTTCAACGCGCCAAGGACCCTCAGATGATGGCGCAGGTTGAGGCGCTCATGGACGGAATGCTGCAGGAAGCCATGCGGCACGACTCCATCGAAGTGGTGCGGGAGTTCGCCTTACCGATCCAATCGCGGGCCATGACTTACTTGCTCAACGTCCCCGAGTCCGAGGCTGACCTGTGGATTGGTTGGGGCATTCACGTGTTCCGGGACGGAGGTTCCAAGGGGATGTCGCTGGAAGCTTATTTGCACCAGCAGTTGGATCGCGGTGCGGCCCAACCGGGAGGTGATTTCTTTAGTGCGCTGGCCCATGCCACCTTCCGAGGGCGCCCATTGACCCGGAAAGAGATGATGGGCTTCGGCAACCTCACGTTTGCAGGAGGCCGCGATACCGTGATTCACACCCTCTCCTCAGTTCTTGGCTACCTGGCCGGGCACCCGGAGGCGCTGGAGTTTCTGCGCCAAGATCCATCCCGGGTTGTCCATGCGACCGAGGAGTTTTTTCGGGTGGTGACACCGCTCACTCACATCGGCCGTGTGTGCCCGGTGGAATCCCAGGTGGAGGGCATGACCGTTCCAGCGGGCGGGCGTGTCTCCCTATGTTGGGCCTCCGCCAATCAAGATGAAGCCGTCTTCGAGAACCCCTCCGAGGTGAGACTCGACCGAAAGCCCAACCCGCACATGGCCTTCGGCTTCGGTGCGCACCTGTGCCTGGGCGCGGCCCATGCCCGATTGCTTGTTCGGACCCTGTTGCTGAAGTGCATCGATTGGGTGGGCCAAATCACCGTGCTGTCGGCGCAGGAACGTGTGGAGCGCGAACAGGCCTACCAGCGGGTGATGGGCTACGAATCACTGGTGGTGCGTATTGCGCCTCGATAGCGCTCTTTGGTGCGGGTCCAGCGGAACTTGAGCCGTTCTCAGTGAGAGCGTGGGCGTCGCACGACCAGGGTCGGTGGGTCCACGTGCTTGGCGATCATGTTCCGCGGCAAAATGCCCCGCCAAGATACGTTGGGATAGACGATGGAATCCCGTCCGATAATGGATCCCGGATTAAGGACCGCATTGCACCCAATCTCGGCCTTGTCGCCGATCAACCCGCCGAACTTCCGGAGACCGGTGTCAATGGGGGTACCGTCGAAATTTACCCAGACGTTCTGATTGTCGAGTTTCACATTCGACAGGATGGAGCCCGCGCCGAGGTGCGCTTTGTGGCCGAGGATCGAATCGCCAACATAGTTGAAGTGGGGCACCTGGCATTGGTTGAAGAGCACGCAGTGCTTCAACTCCACGGAATTGCCCACCACACAACCATCACCCACGAGGACGTTTTCGCGGATGTAGGCCCCGTGCCGGATCCGGCACCCAGCGCCGATGATGGCCGGGCCGATGATCATCGCCCCCGGCTCCACGATCGTACCGGCACCGATGAACACCTGAGGTCCTACATGAGCTGCCGTGTGAACCTCGGCCCCGGTGGACCCGGGCTTCAGGTTTTGGGTCAGGTAACCCGCCAGCCGTTTGAGGGCGTCCCACGGGTATTGGACCCCATCAAACAGAGCACCGTGCGTGGTCTGGTTCAGGTCAAACAGGTCATCCACAGCGTAGGTCATTGGGTTTGTAGGCTAAAATGAGGGTACCTAGGGTCAAGCCATCGCCCGGAATCTTGCAGACCGGGAGTTCACCGGAAATTGTCTAACCAGGGACAAAAGGATGCTGCTCGAAGCGGCGAAGGGCGAGTCATCAACGGTATTTTGTTGAAGGACCAGACTTGCCTGCGGTGGCCTCTCGGCCACGTTTAGGCATCCGATGACTCTCCGCTTCCGGTTGACGATCCTCCTCTTCACGCTGGTCGGGTTGTGCCGTGCTGACATGGCACCGTCGCAGGACCTCTTGCCGACCAACACTCTTGCGGTGCTAAGCATCCCCGAAGTGTCGGCGGCCAAGTTGGCCTGGCTGGCGTCGAATCCGGGCCGCCTCTGGCAAGACCCCGCGATGGCCGCCTTCCGGAATCAGTTCGAGAACTCCGTTCGTCAGAAGTGGCTCACCGTGTTGGAGCGCGAGTCCGGATTAGATTTGCGGGAGTTGCTCGACCTGACCCGCGGGCAGGCCACCTTGGCCGTGTTCCCTCCGCTCCCGGTCGAGCCGGGTTCCGAAGATGCCGGTTCCAATTGGCTGCTGCTCCTCGACACCCGCACGGGTTCCGCCGCCTTGTCCAAGGCGTTGGACGCCGCTCGGGCCCGAGTGGGAACCAATACTCCTGCCACCGCCAAGACCCGCGAGGTCGGTGATCTTCGGTTCACCACGGTCACGCTCGATCTCCAGATGACGGCCGCAGCCGGTGCTAAGTCGCCCAGCGCCCCAGGCGAAGCCTTGGAGGACGAGGACTTCCGTTGGGAACTGTGCTATGGACAAGTGGGCTCGGCATTCGTGGCGGGGCCGTCTTGGGCTGCGATCTCCAATGCACTGCCGCGACTGACCGCCACCAATGCCTCTCCGGGTTTGGGCAGCAAGGCATCCTTCGGTCGTTTGTGGAATTCGACGCTGAAGGATCGGCTGGTCTGGTCGTATGTCGATGTGGCTTCGCTCTATGAGCGGTTTTCTCCCCGGTTGGAGGGTGTCTTTGGGATGCTTTCGCTGTTGGGCGCGGATCCGGCCAAGGTGGTTCCGGCCACTGGTCTGACCTCCATCAAGGCTGTGGGAGGCGGAGTGCAGTTCACCACCAATGGTTGGACCACGGAGCTGGCCATCGAGGTGCCTGCGGCGGAGCGGGTGGGACTGACCCGGCTGATGGAGATCCTGCCGTTGGAGGCCGGGGTTCTGGCGGGGGTTCCTGAGGGAGTGGCTTCGTTCCAGCGGTGGCGGATCGACGGCCCCGGCGGTTGGAAAGCCTTGGAGGCTTCGCTCCAGCGTATTTCCCCGAATCTTTCCGACCTGGCCGGCATCACTGTCGAATCGGCCGGGCAGGTGTTTAACTCTAACTTCAACTTGCAGCGCGATCTGGTGGGTGCCCTGGGCAATGATTTCATCACCTTTACTCTGGCTCCCTCGGGAACAAACCTGGTTCAACTGAGCAGCTCGGGTCGTATCCAAATGGTCGGGTCTCCGAACCCGGCGCGGTTGGTGAGTGGGTGGAAGGCCTTGGAAGCATTGGTCCACATGCAGGCCGGAGCCCTGGAGTTTTCTCAGCGCCTTGGGGCAGGGGATCGCAAGGTGGTGGTGGCCACTGTGAACGCTAAAAGTGGGATCCAGAATGCCTTCCAATTAACCACCAGTTCCAATCACGTGGTGATCGCGAGCGACGCTGCCGCCATGGATGCCTATCTCGCGGCGGCCGCCCGAGGGGTCCCTGTGGTGCCGGGTCTGGCGGATGCGGCCGTTGGGGCCGGCGGAACGCAGCGAGGTATGTTTGGATATTCTCAGCCCCAAATCGAACTCCGGGCCACTTGGGAAACCTTACGCTCGTCTGAGTCGCTCGTGGCCGTGATGCCGTCCGGCACGACGAGCTTGGAGATGGTTCAGACCGTGGAATCCTGGGCCAATTTCAAACTGCTCCCTCCATTTGAGACGGTCGCCAAGTACTGGACCCTGCAAACCATCTCGGGCGGCACGGATGCTGGTGGATTTCGCTTCCGCTGGTTTTCTTCCAAGGCTCCCTGAAGGGCATCACCGCAGCGGCTCGGGGTCTCACCGCAGCGGCTCGGGGTCGGTCCCACCTATTTACACAAAAGGGGGCACTCCTTACTATAACAGTATGCTTTAAATGGCTCCGCGGGACTGGTCCTGCGCTCGCAGGAAGGCTCCGGGGGGAGGAGGAGCTTTCGCGCTGCGCGCGCGGGATGGTGTGATCGCCTTCAATGCTCGCTCCGGCCCAATCCCGCTGCGGCTGTGGGGTGGGGGCATCGTTGGGGGATGAGAGGTTTTCTGGTTCGTGTCTCGTTCTTGGGGGTATTATGACGTCGGGAGGGACTGTTATTCGAAATGAGTGGTTAGGCTCCTTGCCCTTTTTTCATCCACTCGGGCAGCCTCTGGGGTTTTCACTCGCAGAAAAGGCTCCGCAAAATGTTTTGTTGGTAAAGTGTGAAAATCCATTGCGATGGATCCGCCGCCTCGGGCATGGTTTCCAGCCTTCGAGGCGGAGAGGTGGCTGAGTGGTTTAAGGCACACGCCTGGAAAGCGTGCGTAGCTAATCCCTACCGGGGGTTCAAATCCCTCCCTCTCCGCCAGATTTCTTTTTGAGAAGTCTTCAACGACCGTTGGATTCCCCCAACGCTCTTCTTAACTCAGATTTTCCAACACGGTTTCCAATACGGTTTCCAATACGGTTTCCACACGCCGTTTGGATTTTCTGATTGGATTTACCAATTGATCCCCGCCTTGAGCGTCTTTTTCGTCCTCGTACCGTTCCCGGTCGAACTGCATTCACGCCCTCGGGCCATGGACCCCATTCGGTAGACTCCCGTGGTACCCGTTTGGCTCGAATCCCCAACTTCGTCGGCATCGGTATCGACTCCGAGCGGAGTTTCTCGTTTCAGTTCCAAGGTAGTCTTCCGGGAACGCAAACAGAGCTGGGCCGCCTTGGAGTTTCATCGATGATCTGCCCTTGAATTTGACAAGCCCGTGCCCCGATTTTGCCGCCTGATGGAGGATTCCGGGACACCGTGAGCAGGAGTCCTCGATCTTCGTGAAAAGCTCTGGGGTTGACCCGAGATGCAGGGGAACTGCACGCCAGAACTAACTCGTTAGTCGGGGTGCTAATCGTAGTGGAAACTTGGAGAAAAGCCTTGTTCCACAAGCTGTCATCGCGGAAGTTGTCATAGGTGTCGCCCACGTGGCGGAATTGGCAGACGCGCTAGATTCAGGTTCTAGTGAGTAACATCGTACAGGTTCAAGTCCTGTCGTGGGCACCATTTCTTCAGTCCAGTGCAGTTCGGATAAAATCCGAAATGCTGTTGACGACAAACCCCAGTGTTTACTGGGGTTTTTTCACACGCAGGACGTCGGCGCAATCCACCAGCGCCGTGCCCCAAAACGAGTCTGAATCCCGATTTGCCGAGAGATTTGCCGAGTCGGTAGCCGCTCCGCAGCTCCATAAGCCGGTTTTTGCGCGTCAGAAACGCCGGGTCTCCGGCCTATGGCAGCATCATCAAGGCAAGCTCCACGGGAGACGGTCGTAGTTGGTTTTTTAGTGATGACGAGTGTTGAACCGCTTCACAGGGGCGGGTTTGAGGTTCCGCTCGAGCTTCAACCACACTGGATGTTTCGAAGGGTTTGTCCTTGGCGATTGCCAAGTCGGGAGATGGGTTCAGCCTTCCGGTCAACGTGAACACCTTTCTGAGAGTTTCTTGGTTCACCCGGTGCCTACGAAATGGTTCAAGGGAATCGGTTTTGCTGGCTGCGCCTTCGTCCGCCCGAGCTTCGTTGTTCGTCCGTTACGGGCCTCAGTATGGGGCTCAAACCGGCCAACTCCTCGCTCTCACCGCGTCGTGCAAAAGATTCTGCCGCGCCATCGGTTTTATGCCCCGAGCTTCGTTCTGGTTGAGTGGGTGGGTGTCCGGCGCGTTGTTCTGTGCCGCAGCAACGGGGGGATCATCCTCAAACCAGGCCGCCAAGATCATTGCTCCCGCCGTGTCCACCGGAACCGGGCTGCTGCTGGAGCCGGCGTTGACGCTGCCTGAGTTTACTCGGGAGAAATTCGCGGCCGCCATGGCGACTGTCGGCGCAGAGAAGATTCGGCGGCCATGGACGCGCTCGGTGGTCACCTTATCGCCGCATCCGCGCACGGATGTCCGCGGGCTGACTGAGGCCGAGGTGAAGTCCTACATGCTGGAGGCGAAGCGATTGTTTGATCGTGGGGAAGCGGTGCCGGTGTCGGATGTGGGGTTGATCAGCACTCAGGAGGACGTGGTCCGAAAACCCATGCTCAATCATATTGCGGTGTTTTCGAACTCGGTCGCTCGCGTTTACTTGTTGGTACAGAAGACCTCCACAGACACGGGGTGGTCTCATTTCTCGATCGTCCAAGATCTTACGGTGACACCCGTTCTCGATTACTATGCCGAGCTCACGGCCGATGGTCCCAGATTCGAGGGCACCAGTTGCTACAAGTGCCATTCGTCGGGCCCTCTCGCCATTCATCCGGCGCGGGAAGACCTGGTGCTGGATGCCCCGTTGGCTGCGGCGATCAGCCAGCACATCGCCGATCAACCGCGATCCCAGTTCGTTTTCCCCAAGAACTCCCCTAAGCCCCCGACCGGCGAGAAATTAGCGCTGAAATTCTGCACCCGTTGCCACGAGGACGGAGGGGAACGCGACGCGCTGTATCAGCTGCACGCGCATCCCATTCGTGTGCTGGTAGACTTTGGTTACATGCCGCCGAATCGACGCCTGAAGCCGGAGGAAATCGCCGAACTGAAAGCGTGGTTGGAGCGGAAACCATAGGCGGACAGTGAGCCGGATTCCGGCCATCGAGAGAGCTTGCTAGGGAGAGTGGCGCTTCTCTGTCATGTTCGCCGAGGTGGCGCTTTCGGAGAAATCGCCCTACCTCGGAAGTGCGTGGGTGAGGCTGATTTTGTGGCAGGAACCTGGGATGTAGCCGGATGAGCTTCCGAGGTAGGGACCGATCTCCGAGCGGTCCGTCCCCGTGGCGATGGACGTTGAGAGTGCTTGAAAGCTGTAGAATCAGAAGCCAAAGCACGGCCTTAATCCCTGAAATGTCTGATGTGTACTCAGACTAGATTGGATCCGTTCCCTTGGGAGAGAATCGTCGACGGAATTCGGCTCCGTAGGGAGCGGCGCTATCCCCCCAACCGGGAGTCGGAGGAGAGAGCCTCGTGGACGACCCGAGCTCCGCCGGCGATGCCGGTGAGGCGTTCGAGACGGCCGTTGACCTCGTAGTTCAAGGCTTCGTGTTCTAGCCCCAGCAGGTGGAGGATCGTGGCGTGGAGGTCCTTCATTTGGATGGGCTTCTCGACGGCCAGTAGGCCGAGATCATCGGTGGCTCCGATACGGATGCCGGGCCGAACACCGCCACCGGCCATCCAAATGGTGAATCCGGCCGCGTTGTGCTGTCGGCCGAGGTTGCCTTGCATCATGGGCGTGCGACCAAATTCGCTGGCCCAAACGACAAGGGTTTCATCGAGCAGACCCCTCTGCTTTAGGTCGGTCAGCAAGGCTGCTACGGGTTGGTCGGTCCAGCGCGCGCGGGGTTCGTGGTTTTTGACCAGGTTGTCGTGGGCATCCCAACCGTCCTTGTCGGGCATGTCGTACACTTGGACGAATCGGACGCCCCGCTCGACCAACCGCCGGGCTAGCAGGCATTTGCGACCAAACGCCTGGGTGCGTGGGTCGGCGTGCTCGAGGCCGTAGCTCCGGCGGAGGCTTTGGGATTCGCGATCGGTGTCTCCCACTTCGAGGGCCGAAGACTGCATCCGGTAGGCCAGTTCGTAGCTGGCGATGCGCGCATCGAATTCGGCAAACCCGGGCCGGGCATCCCGATGCCGCAGGTTCAAATCGCGGATGAGGTCGAGGGTATCGCGTTGGCCGTCGGCGAACTCGGGCGGGGGCAGCAAGTCTAACACTGGCGTGCCCTTGTCGCGCAGCCGAGTGGGTTGGAATGCGGCCGGTAGGAACCCGTTGGAATAATTAGCCGCCCCACCGAGAGGTCCGGCGTCGAAGAGGGTCACGTATCCCGGCAGGTCGTGGTTGACCGATCCCAGTCCGTAGGTGACCCAAGAACCCAGGCTGGCCTTGCCCGGTCGGATGTCGCCGGTGTGGAGTTGGTAGCTTGCGGGCGCATGGTTGTTGGAATCGGCCTGAAGCGAGTGCAGCACGCACAAGTCATCCGCATGCCGGGTGATGTGCGGCATGAGGTTGCTGACCCACAGCCCAGACTGGCCATGCTGCGACCAGGTGAACGGGCTGGCCATCAACTCGTCTTTGCAGCCGTGGAATACATTGGCGAAGCGGGTGGCCTTGACCGCATCGCGGAACGACTCCGGGACCGGTTTTCCGTGGAGCTTTTGCAGCAGCGGTTTGTAGTCGAAGGTGTCGATTTGGGAGGGGCCACCGACCAGGAAAAGGAAGATGACTGACTTGGCCTTCGGGGGCAGCGGGGCCGGTCTCGGTGCGAACGGGTTGAGAGGATCGGGCCCTGTCCGGATGGAGGCCGCCTGAGCCTCTAGTCCAGTCAACGCCTGAAGCGCGAGCGCACCGAAGCCGGTGCCCATCGATCCCAGGAAGCGTCGCCGCGTTCCCGCCTGGGGCGTCACGAACATGCGTCACCTTGCCCATGGCTTCGGCCATCGAGCAAGGAGTCCGGTAGGCTTTACCTTGGACATCGTGTGGGGTGCGGGGCGAAAGTCGTCTTGTGATTTCCCTCCGGCGCATCCAACCGATCTTCGCGATCTGGGGTTGCCTGGTGTCGCTCGCGGCCTGGGCCGATGCGGCACCGACCGGCAGCCTCGGCAATGCTTGGGAAGACCCTCGCAATCCAGTCGTCCGCATTTTCGGTGGGCAGCGTCTTGATCTTTGGTCGCTTCGACCGGTGACGCTTCAAGGGGTTCCTTCGGTGGATTCTTTGACGGCCGAGCCAACAACCCGGCGATCACCGTTGGACGCATGGCTTCAGTCGGGTTTGTCCAGGCCTTCTGAATTGAGGGTGCCCGAAGCCGATTCGCGGACGCTGATCCGCCGGTTGAGCTTGGATCTGACCGGCCTTCCGCCTTCGGTGGAGGACGTCGAATCCTTTGAGCGGGAGTGCGTTCAGGAGTTGCGGAGCGCGGGGGGCTCAGCATCGCAGGCCTATGAGCGTTTGGTCGATCGCCTGCTGGCTTCCCCGCGCTATGGAGAACACCAGGCGCGCCAGTGGCTCGACGTCATCCGCTACAGCGACAGCAATGGCTTCGATTGGGATGAATTTCGACCCCGGGCCTGGCGCTTCCGGGACTACGTGATCCGGGCCTTCAATGCCGACAAGCCCTTCGACCGTTTCATTCTCGAGCAATTGGCTGGCGATGAGTTGCTGGAAGGCCCCCCGCGCGATGTCTCCGAGCAGGATGCGTTGATCGCCACGGGTTACCTGCGTCTGGGCCCTCACGACAATGCGGCCGGGTTGTTCAACGAACAGGACCGCAGCCGCGCTGAATTGATGGCCGATCTCACCGAGACGACCAGCAGTGCTTTCTTGGGACTCACGATGTCCTGCTGCCGGTGTCACGACCACAAGTTCGATCCGCTGTTGCAGGCCGACCACTTCCGCCTGCGTGCATTTTTTGAAGGCGTGAAATTCGCCGATGACCTGCCGCTGGACCTGGTCGCCGATCAGGCGGTTATCCGCGAGCACAATGCGGGCATCGACCGCCAGCGCGACGAAGTTGAAGTGCGCCGTCAGACGCTCTTGGCGCCGCATCGAGAACGCCTCCGGGCCGAACGGTTGGCTCGACTCACCGATGACGAGCGCCAGTGGCTAAAAGCCCCCGACGATCGGCATCCCGAAGAGCGTCGCCCGCGCGTGGCGACCTTGCGCAAACAGGTAGAGCCCATGGAATCGGAGTTAAAGGCGGCCTTAGAAGGAGACGCAAAAACCCGTCATGCCGTACTCGAAAAACAGATCACCCAAATTAATTCCGCTCGGCGTGAGTTTACCACCGGTCTCTTGATGACCGATCAGGAGACTCGCCCGGCAGAGACGCGGATTCTGGTGTTAGGAGATCACAAGAGGCTGGGTCAACCGGTGGTGCCCGGATTTCTTTCAATCCTCGACCCGAATCCTGCGCTGATTTCCAAGCCTGCCAATCCCAAGACACTGGGCCGTCGGTTGGCCTTGGCGCGATGGATTGCCTCGCCTGAAAACCCACTCACCGCACGAGTTTTCGTGAACCGTCTGTGGCAACAGCACTTCGGTCAGGGGTTGGTGGATACTCCCAACGACTTCGGCCTGGCCGGAAGCCGCCCTAGCCACCCGGAGTTGCTGGACTGGTTGGCTGCGGAGTTCGTGCGCGGCGGGTGGTCGGTGAAGCACTTGCATCGGACCGTGCTGCTCAGTGCGGCCTACCGACAGGCGGTCGTTGATCCGGGTTCCTTGTCAGAATCCTTAGGTTTCCGCCGCAGTCCGCGACGCTTGTCGGCCGAGCAGTTGCGCGATGCGCTGCTGGCGACCTCGGGCTCGTTGCAACTGGTGAGCGGTGGAAGCCCCGTGTGGCCGGACTTGCCGGCCGAAATACTCCAGGCCAATCCGGCCTTCCTGGATGACAACGCCACCCGAACCAAGGGGTGGTATCCGTCACCCGGAGAGCGGCAGTCGGTTCGCAGCGTGTTTTTGGTCCAGAAGCGCACCGTGCGGGTGCCCTTCATGGAGACCTTCGACTTGCCCGAAAACTCCACCTCGTGCGCCCGTCGTACGGGTTCGACGGTTGCGCCCCAAGCGTTGTCCTTGCTGCATTCACCACTGGCGGTGGAGGCCTCCCAAGAGTTGGCCAAACGGGTGCGTCAGGAGGTGGGGAATGAGCCCGAGGCCCAGGTGCGACAGGTCTTTCGCATCACGCTGCAGCGCGCGCCAAAACCGGAGGAACGAGATGCCTGTCTGCGTCTCCTGCGCCGACGGAGCCTGCCTGAGCTGTGCCGGGCCCTGATCAATTTGAATGAATTTGCCTATGTGGATTGACGACTCGGCCAGCGAGCTTCCGGCCCGACTCGTGCGACGGATGCGACTCAAGTTGCTTTGTGGGGCCTTGCGTCAGGTAACCCGCCTTGGGGCGCTGCGCCTGAAGCTGATACTTTCGGTATGGGCGGTGGGGGTGTTGCTGGGTTCGTCTTCGATCGCGTTCGCCGAATCCGGTCGTGATTTCGAGGCCTGGCGCGAGGCGTGCGCCCGCTTGCCCAAGAATCGTGTCCTCGGGGGTCGATTGCCTCCGCGGGCGTTGCTGCCGTTGCCTCGGTTTGCGTCGGTGTCGGCGGTGCTCGATGCCTATTTTGCGGGTGCCACCAATGGGCCGTTGAGCCAATCCGGAGCCTGGGTGGGCGAACCTCCGAGTCCGGGATTCTTCGACGTGGCCCGCAGTTGGCATGGCAGTCCGCGCACGGCGTTCGAGCCGTTTGTCCAAAAGCGCTTGGTGCCGCCGGGTTCCCAGGTGCTGTTGCAAGGCGATCTCCACGGAGACATCCACTCTCTGCTGGCGGTACTCGGCCGCCTTCAAGAGCGCGGGCTTCTCAAGGGATTTCAAATCACCGACCCGCGGTTTTACATGGCCTTTTTGGGAGACTACACCGACCGGGGTGTGTACGGCGTGGAAGTAATTTACACGCTTCTGCGGTTGCAGTTGGCCAACCCGGGTCGGGTGCTGCTCATCCGGGGCAACCACGAGGATATTTCGCTCGTGTCCCGGTATGGTTTTTTGGCCGAGGGACAGGCCAAGTACGGGGCGGACTTCGACGCGGCCAAGGTGGTGCGGTTCCACGATTTCCTACCGGCGGCGGTGTATTTGGGAACGGGCAAGGCTGTCGTACAATTGTGCCATGGTGGCGTGGAACCCGGATTCGATCCGAGGCCGTTGCTCCAGTCGGAACGGACCAATGCCTTCCAGCGCATCGTGGAGTTGAAGCAGCAGGCCTATTTGGCCGACAAGCCTGGGTGGGCAACGACTGATCCGGCTGCCGGTGCCGAAGCGGCTAAGTGGTTTCGAGATTTTCGTCCGCAATCGCCCATCAGCCCGTCGGTGATTGGGTTCATGTGGAATGACTTCACAATGTTCTCGGGTGAGACCGCGTTTGTCAACAACCCGGAGCGGGCCAGCATTTATGGGAAAGCGGCGGTCACGCATATCTTGCAAACCCAGAGCGCGCCGACGACTCGAGTGCACGGCGTGATCCGGGCGCACCAGCATTCGGGTGTGCCCAATCCCATCATGCGCCGACTCATGGCTAGCCGGGGTGCTTTCCGTCACTGGCAGGAAGCGGCCGAGCCGGCGGGCGACCGGTTCACGTCGGCGTCCTTGGAAACCGGAGCCTTGCGGCCCATTCCGGAGGGATCGGTGTGGACCCTCAATGTCTCGCCCGACAGCGTGTACGGGCAGGGCAATGGGTTCACCTTCGCTACCGTTGTGATCCTTCAAACTTCCCCCGCCTTTGCCGACTGGCGCCTGTCGGTGGACACGGTGGAAGTGCCTGTGAAGTGAGTCGAAACCGCGCTGATCGAACGAACCAACCATGAACTCCCAGAACCTGAGCTGCTTCGCCCGCGATGCGCGACCGACCGGTCCCTTCCGCAGGGGTTTCGCAGCACCGAAGGTCTGGGCTGTTCTCATTGTGGTGGGGTGCATTGGCCTCGGCGCAATGGCTCAGACCGCGGCACCGACCTCGGGCGGAACAGCGGACCGCACCGCCAAATCCGCGGCCGCTCGAACCACCGCGTCTAGGCCCTCCGTCCAAAGGGCTGCCTCATCAACCCTTCAACTCGCCTACCAGACCGAGAGCGGGCTGACGTACCGTCCGGACTCCGAACCCGATGCCTATGCCCGGGAACGCTGCAAACTCGATGTGTACCATCCAGTGGGCGCCTCGCCCGTTCCGACAGTGATTTGGTTCCACGGCGGAGGTCTGACTGGCGGCAACCGGTCCATCCCGTCGGCCTTGAAGGGGCAGGGGATTGCCGTGGTGGCGGTAGATTATCGCCTGAGCCCCAAGGCCAAAGCTCCGGCGTACATCGAAGACGCGGCAGCGGCGGTGGCGTGGACCTTCAAGAACATCGCGCGATACGGCGGCGACACGAATCGGATCTTCCTCTCCGGTCACTCGGCCGGCGGATATCTGGCGAGCCTGGTAACCCTCGATCGCCGTTGGTTGGTCGTCCACGGCGTGAACCCCGATCGCCTCGCTGGATTGGTGCCGTTCAGCGGCCAATCCATCACCCACTTCGCCATTCGGGAAGAGCGCGGCCTAGCCCGCACCCGTCCGCTTATCGACGACTTGGCACCGGTGTACCATGTGCGCAACGACGCTCCGCCCATCCTGCTAATTAGCGGCGACCGCAATCACGAACTCCTCGGCCGCTACGAAGAGAGCGCCTACTTCTGGCGCATGCTCAAAGAAGTGGGACACCCCTTCGTGGAGCTGCTCGAACTCCAAGGCTACGACCATGGCCAAATGGCCGACCCCGCCTTCCCACTCCTCCTGCGCTTCATCCGCCAGCAGGGGAAGTGATGGGTGGGCGGTGGTGTGGGGCGTTGAGCCGTTCGCGTTGATCCAGGGTCACCGTTCCATCCAGCGGATGGGTGATTCATTGAGCTCAACGCGGCTTCACGCCAGGTCGGCCAATGTGTACCGAGCAGAGAGATGAAGCGTTTGTTGTGGGACGGTTCGAGCAGGTGCGCCATCTCGTCCTCTGTGATGTCGGCTTGTTAAGGAATAGGCCGAATTGGGAAACGTCGCAAATCTCCCAAGAAAATAGTGGGACGCGCCGCATCAACCTGCCCTTTGAGACGGCACTCGAGTGTGGTCGGTGAGGCGCAGAATCAACAGCGCGCGCGAGCTTGGCACACCGGCGCGGTGCAGGTAGGGTTCCCGTTCTTCCACCATGGGCACAGCCTACATCCCGGCATTTCGGTGCCCGGCTCAATCGCGATGCTGACTTTCCAGGACCATTTCTGGCGGGGCGGGCGGCGGCATCGGCGGCAGTTCTTGCAGGTGGGCGCGCTGGCGCTGGGCGGGCTCAATTTGGCGGACACGTTTGGGGTCCGGGCGGCGGCAGCGGGGGGCAATGGAATCAATCCAACGACCGGGTCGTCCGGGTCGTCCGGGGTCGGCCAGGAATCTGCTGGCGGTCGGGCGACGGGAGCCGATCGGGGTTCACCGGGCAATCCACTCAAGGATCGGTCGGTCATCTTCCTCTTCATGCACGGAGGACCTTCGCAGTTCGAGACCTTCGATCCGAAGATGGATGCGCCGTCGCATGTGCGCAGCGCCACGGGTGAGATCCCCACCACGCTGCCAGGCATCACCTTCGGCAGCACCTTCCAGCGGTTGGCCAAGCTGGCTCACAAGTTTAGCGTCGTCCGTTCGTTCGCCACTGGAGACGGTAATCACGACATCAAGCCCATCCTCGGGGTCGATACCCTTCAGGCCAATATGGGTTCGCTCTATTCCAGCATCGCCGGTCCCAGCCGGCCCAATTCGGCCATGCCGACGAATATCGCGCTGTTCCCGCGATCGGTGGAGGCGAAGGCCCAAGATGTCGTTAAGGAGTTCGGGAATTTCGAGGGGACGGGTGAACTGAGCCGCTCCGTGGCTCCATTCGTCCCGGGATCGGGTCTGGATTTGCAGCAGAACCTGCGGATCAATTTGCCGGAGGGACGATTCCATGACCGTCAGGCCTTGTTGAATTCGGTGGATCAGTGGCGACGTTGGATGGACGACCAAGCCTCCGTTCATGAGTTCGGAGGGTTCCAGCAGAAGGCCTTCGAGCTGCTGCATCGCGGGGTCTTCGACGCTTTCGACCTCTCTCGCGAAGATCCCCGCTTAATTGAACGGTATGACACGGCACCCCTGTTGCCGCGCGGGCGCATCGACCCGCGGTGGAAGAACATCGAGCACTACGCCACCAACGCCCAGACCCTCGGTCGTCAACTGCTCTTGGCTCGTCGCCTGTGCGAGCGCGGGGCGGGTTTCGTCACGGTCACCACCAGTTTCATCTGGGACATGCACGCCGACGTGAATAATGCCCCCATGACAGTGGGCATGGACTACGTGGGGACTCCCTTCGACCATGCCGTCTCAGCCTTCATCGAGGACGTCGAGGCGCGTGGGCTTTCGGACAAGATCCTGCTGGTTTGCTGCGGCGAGATGGGGCGGACCCCCACGATTAACAAGGACGGCGGTCGCGATCATTGGGGTAATCTGGCTCCGCTGCTTCTCTATGGCGGCGGGCTGAAGATGGGGCAGGTGATCGGGCAGTCGTCGCGCGATGGCGGGGAGCCTGCGAGCCAGACGGTCACCATGAAGGATCTCATCGCCACGGTGATGCACTCGCTGATGGACGTGGGTCAGGCCCGGCTGCTTCCCGGTGTCTCCCAGCGGGTGATTGAGGCGATCAGTCGCGGTGAACCCATTCGGGGGCTGGTCTAAGGCGGAACGATTTGATGGGATCGGTCGCGCTGAGCCGCATCGGGCATCCCCGAACTGGTGCGGCCAAGTGAACAGGGACTCAGTGGATCAATCCGGGGTGGCGAACCCCGTGGCGGCATGGGGTTGGGGGCGAAGGTTGAAGGGCAGGTAGAGGGGGTGAACGGGGGTTCCGTCTTGGGCCAATCGCAGATGACACAATTGCGGGTGGTGGCGCAGGAGGTCGACCACTTGGGCTCCGCGTGAGCGGAGTTGTTTCGGGGGTTGCCCGTAGGCCAGGACGACCGTTTGAGCCTGCTCCGCCATTTCCAGAATCCAGCGGTCATTGTCTGGCCCCACCGGATCGGCGACTTCCATCAGGCGGTTCTTGTCGGTGGAACGGTAGGCATGGACGTTGCCGACCCACTGTCCGCCATAGCCCCAAATCCTCGCGAAATTGCCGGTTTTTCTGAGGGTGGGATCGGCATGGTCCAGGCAGGCCACGCTGGGATTCATGAGCAGCCAGAGCACCATCGGACGGCCCGGATCCCAGATTTCGCGAAGCTGGTAGCGGTACCGTTGGCAGTCTGAGAACACGGCGCTGATGGTCGAGTCTGTCGGCCATGCCGGGCGCGCCTTGCCTCCGGCGTCGTGTTGGACGAGCTCGGTGGGGGAAGCCATTTCGAAGAGGACCGGCTGGGAAATCTGGGGATTCTTGGGGTTCACGGGCGCTGACTCAGAGTTGACGCGGAGCGGGGGATGTTCAAGCCCGGGGCAAGACGGAGCCTCTGGAGGGAGACGGTGTCTTGAGGCAATCGACGGCAGAAACCGGTCTGCGACAAAACGCGTCAGTTTCTGCTACTTCGGATCACCGCCCGGCGGCGGGGAGTTCCCAGCACACGGCTTCGCGGTCGTTGCGCACCAGCAGGTAGCGACCGGCCACCGCCGGTTGGTTCCAGGTCTTGGACGACAAGGCCGCAATGCTTCCGAATTCACGGAACCCATCCGGGCTGGCGGCACAGAGGTGCACGGTGCCGTTTTCGTTCTGCACTACAATCCTATCGCCCACGATTAAGGTCTGGCCCGAACCGAAGCGGCCGTCCTTCCAAATGCGGCGTCCTGTCGTCGCATCGACGCAGGCTAGCAGTCCGTCATCGAGCCCGTACAAGTAGCCGTTGCGCAAACCCGGGCTGTTGAACTGGGTCTTCATGGTGATGCCTTTCCACGCGGTTTCCGTTTTCAGGGTTCCCGTCGCGCGGTCGGATCCAGCCTCGCCGGAGGTCACTTGGATGATTTGGCAACCCACCCCGTAGCCGGCCGACACGAAGACCCGGTCTCCGGCCAGCACCACCGGTTGCGAAGCCTTGGGCCATTTCGAGGCGCCCCAAGCATGATTGAAGAGGAGGCGGCCAATGGCGGGATCGTGCGCTGTCAGGCTCGTGGCGTTGTTGGATAATATCACGCGGCGACCGGCCAGGGTGGCCAGTACCGGGGAGGCGTAGCTCGCATCTCCGTCACCGGATTTCCAAGCCGGGCTACCATCCGAGGACCGGTAGGCGTAGAGCACCGCACCGGAACCCCTGCCTCCGGTGATTACGGTGAGGCCGTCGACGATCAACGGTGATGAGCTTGTGCCCCAGGTGAGGTTGGACAACCCGTTTTCTTCGAGCACCGAACGTCGCCACACGAGCTTCCCCGTCGCCGCGTCGAGGCAGAGCAGGATTCCGGTCCCGCCCATCGCATACACTCGGCCATCCTGAATGGTGGGCGTCGCGCGCGGGCCGTCGCCGCCTTGCCATTCGGAAAAACGGGTGCGTTCGGAATGGCTCCAAAGGGTTTGGCCCGTGGCTATGTCGAGGCAGGTGACCCGCTCGTCATCCCCGACCTGTTCTTGAGTCCAGGCGCGTCCGCCGACCACCGCGAACGACGACCATCCGAGTCCGATGGGGCGACGCCACAGTTCGCGAGGGGCTTGGGCGCTCCAATTCGTGGAAAATCGGGCGACCGGCAGGACGCCGGTGCGGTCAGGCCCGAGGAATTGGGCGGAGTCTTCCAGGCCAGGAAGGGCTGCTTCGTGAACCGGTTTCCGCGCCGTATCGGCAGGTGATGCTGTGGGTGGGGTAGTGCTTGAATGGCTCCCTCGCCAGGCTAACCGGGGCAGTCCCGTGCCATTGATCGTGCCATCCACCCGCAAGGCTCCCTTCAGAGCGAGTCCGCAGAGAACGACGAGGGCCAGGCCGACCAGCCGAGTCCGGGCCCGGAACCGGGACGAGGCAAGGAACCAAATCAAAAGCAGGAGTGTACCGAGAAGGCCCAGCGCCGCCGTCGCCCACGCCCGGAGGTTGCGCTCGAGCTCCGGTTGCCACTGCACGGCCGCGATGCCTGCCGCCACCAGCGCGAGGGTGACTACGGGAAACCAAGGGAAACCGGGGTTCCTTTGCGGGGACGCCTCTGCGGTCGCCGTCGGAGCGCCAGATGCGTTACCGACCGTCGGACCCGGTTCGGGGATCTTCTCGTTCACAGTTAAGGATCGCGAACGTATCCCGGCCAAAAGGAAAGCAACTTTCCGGTTTCGGACTATCAGGCGCGGCTGAGGGCGCCATGCCGCAGGATGTTAGTATCTATCAGGATCTTCACGCGATGCGGTGCTTGGTCTTCAGCGCTTGGAGGCGAAGGTCCTCGGTCCCGCCTTCACGAACGGTGAACTGGCCTGCCCACCGTTCCACGAAACCGGACCGATCCAACTGAACCGTTCCGGCAGGCTTAATCCCTGTCTGGTGGGCTTGACGTTTTGCCCGGACGATTAGCTCGCGGTCCGTGGTGACGGTCACTCGGTCCTTCATGTGTCTACCTTACCGAAACCCATGCCAACGCGCTACCCTACTGCGACCTGTCGCCCGTATTCTCGGACTAAACAGTGCGTTGACCGGCTGGAAACTGGGGCGGTAGCTTGCGCGCGCCGTATAAATAGGCGGTGATTGGGAGCTTGGATTTCCTCAGTAAATCCTCTGCGTTTCAATCGGTTGAACCCTGATCGACATCACCTCAATTTTTGCCATGAGCCACCCCCGTTGGACCGGTGTTTTTCCTGCTGCTATCACCCACTTGAACGCCGATCAGTCGATCGACTTCGAGTCGACGGCGCGTCACTTCGAGGTGCTGATTCAATCCGGGGTGTCCGGGTTGGTGGTGTGCGGTTCGTTGGGTGAGAATCAATGCCTGCTGCCTGATGAAAAACGGGCCGTAGTGCGCTGTGCGTTGGAGACGGCCAAGGGTCGGGTGCCGGTTTTGAGCGGGGTTGCCGAGATGAGCTTGTCGTTGGCAGCCACCTACATGCGCGACTGCGCGGCCTTGGGCATCTCCGGGTTCATGGTCATGCCTCCGATGGTGTACAAGGCCGATCCCGCCGAATTGCTCCATTGGTTCCGCACGCTGGCCGCGGTGACGCCGCTGCCGTGGATGCTCTACAACAATCCCGTGGGCTATCACGCCGATGTCACCCCAGAGATGTTCGGCCAGTTGACCGATGTGGCCAATTTGGTGGCCATCAAGGAGAGCAGCGCCAACACGCGGCGCATCACCGAGTTGCGCAATCAAGTGGGCCATCGGTACCAGATTTTTACGGGTGTGGATGACTTGTTCTTGGAGTCCGCCATTCTGGGGATTGACGGTTGGGTGGCTGGCAGCGGCATCGCCTTCCCGAAGGAAAACCAGCAATTGTGGGACTTGGCCAAGGCCGGTCAGTGGGATGCGGTGCGGGCGCTGTATCGCTGGTCGCAGCCGCTCATGAAGCTCGATACGCACGTGCATTTTGTTCAGTACATTAAGCTGCTGTGTCAGGAAACCGGTCTGGGCAAGGAGTGGGTGCGCGAACCCCGTTTGCCCATCTCGGGAGCCGAGCGTGAGTCGGTGCTGAAGATCATTCGCACTGCACTGGCTCAGCGGCCTTGATGCCGGGGAGATGGGGCCCTTCGGGAGGAGAAGGAGCCGGGCCGTGGATTGGACTGGCTTTGGAATCGTTTCTGGAAAGCAGCCGATGCCGTCGATAGACTTCGCACAATCCCATGAATTCCTTTCGCCCTTTGCAGGCCGTGGTCCTGTCGTCGTTGTGCTGCTCTCTCGCAGTCTCTGCCGCGGATTGGGCGTGTTGGCGTGGCGTCGATGGCTTGGGGATTAGCACCGAAAAGACAGTCTCCCTGTCGTGGTCGAAGGAGAAGAACCTCGCCTGGAAAGTTTCGCTGCCGGGACGCGGGGCTTCTTCGCCGATCATCGTGGGAAAACGGATTTACCTGACGAGCCAAACTCCCGACCAAGGAATGCATTTGTTGGCCCTGGATCGCGAGACCGGGGCGCTGGTTTGGGACACCGAGATCGCGCGCGGCAAGCTGCATGCGCACGAGTTGCACAACATGGCCACTCCCACCGCTGTGTCCGACGGTCGGCACGTGTGGGTGCTTTTCGGGACTGGCGATTTGGCCTGCGTGGGCGCCGACGGTCACATCGCGTGGCAACGAAATCTTGTGAAAGAATTCGGCCCGCTGAAGACCAACCACGGCTACGGATCGTCACCCATGCTCGATGGCAACCGGCTCTTCGTCGTGCGCATGCATCAGGGAGCTGACTCCTACGTGATGGCGGTGGATGCCAAGACCGGCAAGGACTTGTGGAAGAAGGACCGTTCGAATGCGGCCCGCGAAGAAGGCAAGGACTCCTACTCCTCGCCTGTTTTCCATAGGCACGGCGGCAAACTCGAAGTGGTGGTGGCCGGAGCGGAGGTGCTCAACGCCTACAACCCGTCTACTGGTGATGTGGTTTGGAGTGTGAGTGGCTTGGATGTCCCGCATCCCTACGGTCGAACCATTGCCGGTCCGACCGCGGGCGAGGGCGTGGTGGTGGCGGTGGCCTCGGGCTTTCAAAACCGCGGTTACACCGTCGGTATTAAGGCCGGTGGGCATGGCGACATCACCACGACCCATTCGTTGTGGAAATCCACCCGCTACTCGGCGGATTGCCCGACCCCGGTGATCGTCGGTGGGCATTTGTTCTCCATCCGCGATGACGGCATGGCCTCGTGCCTAAATTTAAAAACCGGCGAAGCCCTGTGGCAGGAGCGGTTGTTCACCGAGAACGTCAAGGTGTCGCCCGTGGTGGCGGCCGGTCGTGTGTATTTCACCAGTGGCCGGGGCAATACGGCGGTGGTGGCGGCGACTCCGAAGTTCGAGTTGCTCTCACGCAATGAGCTCAACGAAGACACACTGGCCACGCCAGCGGTGTCGGGCGGCCGAGTCTACTTGCGCACCGAGGGCGGGCTGTATTGCTTCAACGGTCGTTAACAGGCTTTAAGAAAATCCTCGCCCGTGGTGGTTTATGGCGCATGGTTTTTCCATGCCTATGAGATCTACTTCCCGCTTGGCGGCGCTCGTCCTCGGCCTTCAGTTGGGCCTGGTTTCGGTTTTCGCTCATTCCGCGATTGAACCTGCACCCCGCACCGACAAGGGGTGGGTGGATCGTCAGGCCAGCTTCAACGCCACGGTGGCCGCCGATGGGGGCAAGGCTCAGTTAATCTTTATTGGCGACTCCATCACCCAAGGTTGGGAAGGGGAAGGCAAGGAGACTTGGGCCAAACACTACGCCCACCGCAACGCCATCAATTTGGGCATCGGCGGCGATCGCACTCAGCACGTCCTGTGGCGCCTCGACAACGGCAACCTCGACGGTCTCAAGCCCAAGGCGGCGGTGGTGATGATCGGCACCAACAATTCCAACGGCGAGGACAACTCCCCGGAGCAAATTGTGGACGGGGTGCGCGCTATCGTGGACAAGCTCCGTACGAAACTTCCCGGTACCAAGGTTGTGCTGGTGTCCATTTTTCCAAGAGCGGAGAACTTCAGTGCCCAACGGGGCAAGTTGGCTCAAATCAATCAGGCGCTGCGTCGCATCGCCGATGACAAGACGGTGTTCTGGGCCGACTTCGGCCACAAGTTCCTCAACGACGACGGCACCATGCCTCGCGAGTTGATGCCCGATTACTTGCACCTCTCTAAGAAGGGTTACCAGATTTGGGCCGACTCCATCGAAACCCAATTGTCCCAGTTGCTCGGAGATGCACCGGTGCAAGCGGGTGTCGCTTCAGGAAATGACGTTTCGGGAGCTTGGGTCCTGACCATTTCCGGACCGGATGATCAGCCCGTAGACCTGCCGATGACCTTGAAGCAGGAGGGCGCTCGGCTGACGGGGCAGATTGTCCGCGGCCGCGAGGCGGGCAAATTTCTGGAGGTGACCGACGGCAAGGTTCAGGGCGACATGCTGACTTGGACGATGCGGCGCGACCGCCCGGACGGCGGCACCATGGTGTATTCGATGTCGGGCAAGCTGGTGAACGGGAAGATCGAAGGGAAGACCGAGACCACGATGGATGGCAACGCGGTCAGCCGAGCCTGGACCGCCCATCGGAAGTGAGTGGAGTCGGGCCTTATTCGTTCAATCCGGCGGAGTTAGCGGCCGGTGGTTTGGGTCGGCAAATTGAATCGACGGGCGGTGTAGAGTTCGTCGGCCACTTGGAACAGGGCGATGCCGTCGGTGTTTAGGTTGAGCGCGGCGGCATCGGGTTCGGGTTGTCGGGCCATCGTTCCGGAACTGGGTTCGCCCGCCCAATGTTCAATCATCTTGTTGAGGCCGAAGACCACCTGGTGTCGATCCCGGTACACGGCGATGGACCGGTTGTGGTGCATGAGGCTCCGGGCCTGCTTGGCGCCCGAGGTCTCGAGGACATTGTGACCGAAGAAGAGGCTCTCATACGGTCGGCCGATCATCCCGAGTAGCGTGGGAGCGATGTCCATTTGCGAGGCTTCGGCGTCGATGCGCGCAGGCAGATTCCGTAGGGCCGGGGCGACCACCACGCAGGGAATTTGATAGCTCCGCAGGGGGATGGTTTGGCTGCCATAGACGCGGGCTCCATGGTCGGCGATGACCACGAAAACCGTGTTGGTCCAGAAGGGCTCCGATCGGGCTCGCTCAAAAAAATCACCCAACGCCCAGTCAGCGTAGCGGACCGCGTGGTCGCGTTGGCGGGCCGCGGGATCCTCGGGACTGCGGCCGGTTGGGTAGGTGAACGGTCGGTGGTTGGACACCGTCATGAAGGTGGTGAGAAAGGGTTTCCCAGTGTGGTGCAGCGTCCGCATTTCCTCGATGCCGCGGTGGAACAAGTCCTCATCGCTGACACCCCAGGCAGTCCGGAAGGCGGGATGAGTGAAGTCGGATTCCTCGACCAGACGCTCCCAACCATTGCGCAGCGAATAGCTGCGGATGTAGTCGAAGGTGCCGTGACCGGCATACAAAAAGAGGGTCGAGTAGCCGTCTCGCCCCAGCACCCGCGCCAAGGTCTCCACATTCTCGGTCTTGTCGCGCGCGAGAATGGAATCTCCGGGCAATGGGGGAAAACTGGAGTAGATGGCTTCTAGACCGCGGATGGTGCGGTTGCCGTCCGCCAGCAGATGCGTGAAGAGGGTGGCTCCGTCTTGGACGAGGCGGTCCATGCGGGGCGTGAGGGTGTCTGGACGGCCGTCCTTCTCGCGGCCCAGGCAGCCCCAGAACTCGGAGCCCAGGCTTTCCTCAGTGATGATGCACACGTTAAGCCGCGGCTTCGCCGGATCGCCCGGGATCGTTCGACGGAGGGAGTCGCGGGCCGAGTCGAGCCAGCGGGCTTCCGCATTGGCGTCGACGCTGCCATCGGGTCCAGGTTGTGGTGCTACGGAGACTTCCGGTCCGAAGAAGGTGACGCCCGTCTCGGTGAGCAGTGAGCGCACTCGACGGAACGCGTCGGTCCGGTCGATCACGGGATAGAAATCAGAATAGTTGAGGTTGCGCGACCAGGCCGCCCGCAGGGCTGCGGCCCATCCGTTGGCGGACAGCTCGGACACCACTCGCTGCCGGTGAGGCGGGATGGGTTGAAGTTGGTTGTGCAGCACCCCCATCGCGGCCACTAGAACCCAGGCCGAGGCTAAGGACCAACGGGTCAGAGGACGGACGGAATTCCATGGGGGTGGCGATGTTCGCAGGAAGATCCAAGAGGACAGTCCTAATCCTCCGATGAAGCAGGCCAGACCGATCCAGGGCAGGGGGTAACTCTCACGCAGGTTGGTGAACACTTCATGCGGGTAAATCAGGTAGTCGATAGCCACCGTGTTGAAGCGGCTTTCAAACTCCGCGAAGAAGTACCACTCACTGATCCACAGGAAGAGGGTCACCATCAATCCGACCGTCACCGCGATGCGGAACAGGGCTCGTCGCACCGGAATCCAAGGGTGAAACCCAAGCGGAAGCAGCAGCAAGCTGGGCAACGCCAGCACGGAGGAGAGGAAGCTGCACAGCCCGATGATGAAGGCCGCGCCCGCGACCGAGATGGCGGTATCAGCCAGGAGGCCGGTTCCGAAAATTCGCAAGGATTCGGCCGTGCTCAAACCGGAGGGAGCAAATCGGAACCAAAGAACGGCCCTGAGGAGCTGCCAGGTGATCAGGAGGCACACGCTGAGTGCCAGTGGGAAGCGGAGCAGAGGCAGGATGCCTCTCGATTTGAGTGTGGACGCAGTCTCTCTCAATAGGTTGATATAAGTCGATTAAGTAACGATTATCAAACGGATTTATGACATTTGAGCCGCAGTCCCGGAGGCTTGGCCGGTTGATGGGTGCTCGTTAAACCAGTGGAAGCAAAGGAGATCCCGCTGGTCCGGGCCGTCTGTCGACGCTGGAGAATCGTACGCCGGGCGCATCTGCCCCTTGAGGTGCTGAGCAAATTTCGCTCAAACTGCCGCCATGTTCGACCTCCTCGCAGAATCTCCCCAGGACCGGGTGCGTCTTTGTGGCCCGGGCGTTTCGCGGAGGGAGTTCCTTCAGGTGGGTTCACTGGCGGCGATAGGACTGTCGTTGCCGCAGTACTTGCAAGCCAAGGAGGAAGGCTCGGTAAAGCCTGCGGACGACCGGCGCTCGTGCATCATGATCTTTAATCTGGGCGGCCCGAGTCACATCGACTTGTGGGACATGAAGCCGGATGCGCCCTCTGAGATCCGCGGGCCATTCAAACCCATCCGCACCAAATCCAACGCCTTCGAGATTTCTGAGCTGCTGCCGCGCCATGCGGCCATTGCCGACAAGTTTTCGCTGGTCCGGTCTTGCCACCACGATGGGGCGGCGGTGCATGACGCGGGGTGGCAGATGATGCAAACGGGTCGGCGATTCACCGGGGGTATCCAGACACCTCACGCCGGAGCGGTTCTGTCTCACCTCAAGGGGCGACGCACCGACTTGCCGCCCTTCGTGGTGCTGCCTCAGTTGATGGGACGTGGCGGCGGGAATTTACCGAACGGCCAAGCCGGCGGTTTCTTGGGCAAGGCCCATGATCCCTTTGCGTTAATGGCCGATCCGTCGCAGAAGAACTTCAAGGTGCCAGACCTGCTGCCGCCGGACCAAATCGGGGCCCATCGCCTCGAGCGTCGTCGCAAGATGCGGGACATCGTCGAGTCGTCGATTGCCCAATTTGAGGCCAGTGAGGATGCCCGATTGATGGACGAGAATTTCCATGCGGCGTTTCGCATCATGACCAGTCAGAAGGCTCGCGAGGCCTTTGATCTGACCCGCGAGCCCCTGAAGGTGCGGGAGCGCTATGGCATGAACCGCTTTGGCCAGTGCTGCCTCTTGGCACGACGGTTGGTGGAGAGCGGGGTGCGCTTCGTGACCATCAACACCTTCCTCACCGTGTTCGACGAAATCACCTGGGATATCCACGGGTCCAAGCCCTTCACATCCGTTGCTGGTATGAAAGAGCTCGTCTGCCCGATGTATGATCAGGCGTACAGCGCGCTCACCGAAGACCTGAGCCAGCGGGGAATGCTCGAGGACACGTTGGTGGCGAATCTTTCGGAGTTTGGCCGCACTCCAAAAATCAACCCGGCCGGAGGCCGTGATCACTGGCCTCAATGCTTCACGACGTATTTTGCCGGTGGCGGTGTGAAGGGAGGTCGCGTGGTGGGAGCCAGTGATCCCATCGGGGGATTTCCGGCGGAACGACCGGTGAATCCGGGCGACATCGTGGCCACGATCTTTCATTCGCTGGGTCTCAACCATGCTTCCCATTTGCCAGGCCCGGGCGGTCGCCCGTTCACCCTGACGGACCTCGGCACCGAACCCATCCGCGAATTGTTTACATGAGAGCCCTGACGAAGTTCATTTCGCTTCTGGCGTACGGCCTTTGTTTGCGTGGGGCTTGCCTTCTTTGGGTGATCACGTCGATGACAGCCCGAATGCTGGCGGGTTCGGTCTCCGAGGCCCCGGTGTCCTTCCGCAACGACATCGTGCCCATCCTCTCCAAGGCCAACTGCAACAGCGGCGGTTGTCATGGGGCCTTGGCCGGGAAGGGCGGATTTCGATTGTCCCTCTTTGGCTACAATCCAGAGGCAGACCACCTGTCGATCACCCGCGAGGCGCAGGGTCGTCGTGTGGAAGTGTCTCAACCGGGCCTGAGTTTATTGCTGACCAAACCAACGACGACCGTTCGGCACAAAGGAGGCAAACGACTCGAGGTCGATTCGGGTGATTACCGCACGCTGGCCCGTTGGATTGCTCAGGGAGCGCCCGGGCCCAAAGCGGGAGAGGCCGAGTTGCGCACGTTAGTCATCGATCCCGGAGAACGCTCTGTGCGGGTCGGGGAGACTCTGACACTGACGATCAAGGCTCGGTTCAGCGATGGTCGCGAACGGGACGTCACGCGATGGGCGAAGTTTACTTCTACCGATGAGACCGTGGCCTCGGTGGACGGCACCGGGAAGGTGACTGTGATGGGGCCAGGGGAAGGAGCCATCACGGCTTGGTATTCGTCTCGGATTGTCATCGCGCGCATCACTTCGCCCTATGACGCCAAGATCCCTGCGGAGGTCTATGCCTCCGCCCCGCGCACCAGCGCCTTCGACTCCTTGGTGCTGGATCAATTGAAGCGCCTGCACTTGCAACCCTCGCCGCCGGCCGACGATGCCACCTTCATCCGCCGCGCCTCGCTCGACACATTGGGCCGCCTGCCGACACCGGCCGAGGTCAGTGCCTTCGTCGAAGATTCTCGGGCCGACAAGCACGCCCACTTGGCCGATCGGCTCTTGGGTGCTCCGGAGTATGTCGATTTCTGGGCTTACAAGTGGTCAGACGTGTTGCTTGTCAGTGGGGCACACCTGCGCCCTGCAGCCGTGAAATCGTACTACGGATGGATTCGCAAGCAGGTGGCCAACAACACGCCCTGGGACCAGTTCGTGCGTCAGGTGGTCACGGCCAAGGGATCTTCAGTCGATGACGGGGAGTCGAACTTCTTTGCCGTTCATCAGGATCCCGAGTCCATGGCAGAGAATGTGAGTCAGGCTTTCTTGTCGCTCTCCATCAACTGCGCCCGCTGCCACAACCATCCGCTCGAGAAGTGGACCAATGACCAGTACTACCAGTTCGCGAATCTCTTTTCACGAGTCCGAGCCAAGGGGTGGGGAGGGGATCCCCGCAATGGCGATGGGCAGCGCCAACTCTATGTCGAAGCTTCGGGAGACTTAATCCAGCCCCGCACGGGAAAGCCGCAGCCACCAGCCCCCTTGGATGCCCCCGCAATGGCTGCCTCAGATACCCGCGATCGCCGTGAGGTGCTGGCTGACTGGCTGACTGCGCCTTCCAATTCGTACTTCGCCCGGGCCATCGCCAACCGTATTTGGGCCCATTATTTGGGCGTCGGTTTGGTTGAGTCGGTGGATGATTTGCGGGCGTCCAATCCGGCTTCTAACGAGCGGTTGCTGGCTGCTTTGGCCGATCACTTGGTGAGCCATCGGTTTGATTTGAAGTCGTTGATGCGTGAGATCCTCGTTTCGCAAACGTATCGGCGTTCGTCGGAAATCCTGCCAACCAATCGGGAGGACCGGCGTCATTATTCGAGGCATTTCCCCCGTCGACTGAGCGCTGAGGTGCTTCAGGACGCCTTTGCTGATGTCACCGGTATTCGGGAACAGTTTACGGAGCTCACCTTGAGCGATGGGTCGACCGAAAAGACCTCGTTCTACACCAACAGTCCCCGATCGGTTCAGCTGTACGACGCCTCGGTGACTTCTTACTTCCTTAAGACTTTCGGCCGCAACCAACGCGAAATTACCTGCGAGTGTGAGCGGTCGAATCAGCCGAGTTTGGTCCAGGCGCTGCACCTGTCGAACGGATCGACGGTCAATGATAAGCTTTCCGCTCCCGCGGGACGATTGGCTCGCCTGCTGCGTGAGGACGCCCCGGCAGATCGTCTGATCACCGAGGCGTATGCCGTGGCCCTCTCCCGAGCTCCTCGTGAGGCGGAGCGGAAGGCTTACCTTCAGTTGTTTGAGGAAGCCGGTCCTGCCCAGCGGACTTCAGTGGCCGAAGACTTGTTCTGGTCGATTCTCACCAGCCGCGAATTCCTCTTCCAGCACTGACCATGAAACGCTTCAACGCCTACGGGATTCTTTGTCAGCGGGCCGGATTGCGGTGGCTGATTGCTTGCCTACTGCCTGTCTGCACGACTTCGGCCACGAGTCGCAATTGGCTCTACGAACGCGACATCGCGCCGATCCTGCGCACGTATTGCGCGGGTTGTCACAACGACGCCGATCGCGAAGGCGAATTCTCGGTGGAGACCTTCGCCAGCCTGAACAAGGGAGGCGACAAGGGGGCGACCCTAAAGCCGGGCGACCCGGAGAGTTCGCTGCTGGTGAAACTCATTGAGGGCCGCAGCAAGCCGTCGATGCCGCCAAAAGATGAGCCCAGGGTTCCCGCGGCGGAGTTGGCACTGCTGCGCCAATGGATTGCCGACGGGGCTCCGGGACCTCAGCGGGACGAGTCCCTCCTGAAAAATCTGGTGGTGCCTGAGGTGGCCGTCGGTCGGGGTGTTGCCCGTCCCTGGACGGCGGTTGAGTATTCGCCGGACGGCAAGATTCTGGCGTTGGGAACGGCGGGTCGGGTGGAGTTTCGAAACGCCTCAGGTCGTCGTATCCAACGAGTGATTGATGGGATTCCTGGGAAGGTAAATGCCCTCCATTTCTCGGCCGATGGGGCTACCTTGGTTGTGGCGGCGGGGATCACAGGCATTGATGGCGTGGCCGAGCTTTATTCGGTGGCAACGGGTCAGAAATTGGTTCGATTTGAAGGTCACCGCGACGCGGTCCAGGACGCCGAGTTATCGCCAGATGGTCGTTGGCTGGCCACTGCGGGCTATGATCGGTCGATCCGATTGTGGAAGGTGTCCGACAGCTCGTTGGTCTGGTCCAACTCGGTCCACAATGGAGCAGTTTTCGACCTCGCCTTCGATCCCTCTGGCACCGTGCTCGCTTCGGCCAGCGCCGATCAAACGGTGAAATTGTGGCGTGTCCGAGATGGGTTGCGGCTCGACACACTCAATCAGCCTCAGGGCGATTTGAATCGGGTGTTGTTCACCCCGGATGGGCAGCACGTGCTGGCCGGCGGGGCCGATCGCCGGATCCACCAATGGCGGTTTGTTTCCCGTGAGGCGCCGGCCCTAAACCCGGTGGTCACGGCCCGCTTTGCCCATGAGGCCGGGATCGTTTCCATGGCCCTGTCTCACGACGGGCGGTATCTCGTCACCGGAGCCATCGATCGATCTCTCAAGCAATGGCGGCTACCCGAACTGCAAGAGGTGGCCTCCTGGACCGGGCAATCGGATGTGGCCGCGGCCTTGGCCATGGATCGTTCAGGAGATCGAGTGCTGGTGGCACGCATGGATGGCTCTGTCGAAGCCTTCGGGCTCAAAGGCGACGTCGCCGCGGAATCAGGCGGGATGGGCACCACAAAACACGGCCTGTCCAAAGCGTCTCCGTCGGGTCTTTCTTCTGCTTCCAGCCCAGCGGGATTGCTGCGTTCTCCTGTCCATCAGGCGGAGTTGGAGCCCAACGATGGGATCCGGCGGGCTCAGCCGGTGGCCATTCCATCGGAGACCTACGGTCGTATGGGTCGCCCGGGCGATGTGGATCATTTCGCATTCCAGGCCCGAGCGGGCGAGGCGTTGACCTTGGAAGTTCAGGCGGCGCGCGACGGTTCCGCGATGGACTCCCGTCTGGAGGTCTTGACGACGTCTGGCCAGCCGGTGGAGCAGGCGGTGCTTCAGGCGGTCCGAGATTCCTGGTTCACCTTCCGCGGCAAGGACTCCGACACCGTCGATGACTTTCGCCTCCAGAATTGGGCCGAAATGGAATTGGACGAATACTTGTACGCCAACGGTGAGGTGGTGCGGTTGTGGCTCTATCCGCGCGGGCCGGATTCCGGGTTTAAGGTGTATCCGGGCGAAGGACGTCGTCAGTCCCTCTTTGGAACAACGCCCTTGTCGCATGCGCTCAATGAGCCCGCTTACCTCGTGAAGGCGTATCCGGCAGGCAGTCGGCCCATTCCCAATGGCTTGCCTGTGTTTCGATTGAACTATCAGAACGACGACGATCCCAGCCGTCTGTCAGGGACGGATTCGATGCTGCTGTTTACTGCACCCACGACGGGTCGGTACTTGGTTCGCGTCTCCGACACCCGGGGATTTGGCGGCGGCACCAATCACGCCTACCGGCTCTCGGTCCGCCCGCAGCAGCCCGAGTTCACCGTGCGCGTCGATGGCATGAATCCGAAGGTGAGCCCGGGCAGTGGTCGCGAAATCCGCTTCGTGGCGACCCGTCGTGAAGGATTCGAGGGCCCCATTCGCATCCATCTCGATCGGTTGCCGGCCGGATTCACCGCGAGTACTCCAGTAGAAATTGAAGCCGGACAAATCCGTGCCGTCGCGGTCCTCTACGCCGCGGTCGGTGCGGCCGATTCCATGGAAGCGTCGGACCGCGCGGTTCGGGTGAGCGCCACCGCTCAAATTCAGGGCAGGGAGGTTCGTCGCGAGTTGGGTGATTTGGGAAATGTGCAATTGGATGCGGCTCCAAAACTGACCGTAGAAATCTTACCTGGTCCCGACCGTTCGGTGGTGCGCCAAGAGGCGGGACGTCCCATGGAATTACTCATCCGACCGGGTCAAACCATCACCGCTCGGGTGCGGGCCGATCGCCGTGATTTCAAGTCACGCATTGAGTTGGGGGGCGAGGACTCGGGCCGGAACCTGCCGCACGGTGTGTATGTGGACAATATAGGCCTCAACGGCCTGTTGATTGTCGAAGACCAGACCGAGCGGGAGTTTTTCATCACTGCCGCGCGCAAAGCTCGTCCGGGGACTCGGCTCTTCCATTTGCGGGCCAATGGCGACGGTGGCCAGTGTTCACAACCCGTCCTCTTGCGCATTCTGGAAGCGTCGCCGGGGCAGTGATTGCATTCGCGCGCTCGACTTCGCCGGGTTCCGACGTAGCGTCCGCAAACCTAACGGTATGCTGACGCTCACACTCGGCCACTCGCCGGATCCGGACGATGCCTTCATGTTTTATGGCTTGGCGCGGGATTTGATTCCCTCACCCGGCCTGCGCTTCGAACACATCCTCCAAGACATCCAGACCCTCAACGAACGGGCCACCCGCGGTGAGTTGGACATCTCGGCCATTAGCATCCATGCCTACGCGCATGTCTGCGACCAGTACGCCTTGTTGCCCAGCGGCGCGAGCATGGGCGATGGCTACGGCCCCATGCTGGTGTCGAAGCATCCCTACACCCGCGACGAGGTGTTGCGCCGGCGCATTGCCATTCCGGGGCGGATGACCAGCGCCTTCCTGGCCCTCCAGTTGTGGGCGGGGCGTCTCGGGGCCGAGTTGGACCTGGTAGTGGTGCCGTTCGATGAGATTTTCCAGGCCGTGAAGTCGGGTGTGGCCGATATCGGCCTCATCATCCACGAAGGCCAGTTGACCTACGCCAACGAAGGCCTCGTGGTGTGCGAAGACCTCGGAGTCTGGTGGGGCCGCGAGAATGACGGCCTGCCGCTGCCCTTGGGTGGCAACGTCATCCACAAGCGGCACGAGCCCGCGCTGCGCAAGCGGGTCAGCGACGTCTTGACCGCGAGTATCCAGTACAGCCTCGACCACCGGCCCGAGGCGGTGGCGCATTCGCTGCAATGGGCCCGCGACATGGGGCATGACTTGGCCGACCGCTTTGTGGGCATGTACGTGAACCACTGGACCCTCGACTACGGCGAGCGCGGTCGCGAGAGCATCCGTCGCTTCCTCGACCGCGGCCAAGCTCTGGGCGCGATCCCCAAGGCCCCGCCGCTGGAGTTCGTGGTTTAAGCCGGAACGATTGGAGCTGGATCGGTCGTGCTGGCTGCATCTTCTTCGGCAAGAGCTTTGGTGTTTGCTGGGGTCCGGGTCTCAACCATGGGCTCAAGCGGCCTGCGCCTCACTCTCGCCTCGTCTTACGAAACAATCCGCCAGCCATCGGTTTCATCCCCACTGAATCGAGCCGTCTCAGCGGTTACCGTGAGAACCCTCTCCAGGCCCTGGGGCGGCCGAGGGTTCGGTTGGTGATTATACCGCTGGCTTGAGTGGTTTGGATTTGGCGCATCACGGGGTCTTTGAAACCAAGTCGTCACTTGTCTAAAACAGCATTGAGTCGCCAGCATGATGTGAGATGAAGCGATTCTGGATGCCGTGCTTGGCCGGTCTGGCGTTAGTGGCCGGTTGTCTCACCCACCAGCAAACCGGTAGCTCAACCCCACCTGAAGCAGGCAATTGGCCGGGCAGCCGACCGGATGGAACGGTTCGATTGCCCAATCAATGGCTGTTGGATCCCGTGGGCAAGCAAGTCTCTCTCGGAGATTTCCCGGTGAACATGGCTGTGGATCCATCGGGGCGTTTCGCTGCGGTGCTCCACTCCGGCTTTGGTCCCCACGAGATCATTTTGGTGGACATTCCGAGTGCCAAAGTTCTTTCCAGGACCGTTCTCCCAGAAGCTTTTCACGGAATCGCCTTCACGCCGGATGGCAAGCGAATCGTTGCGAGTGGCGCGGGAAAAGAAGTTATCCACTTGTTTGATTTCCAAAAAGGCAGCCTCGCCAATGGCAACACCGTGGCTCTGAGGCCGGCGTCCGAAAGGGGCATTCCCGCGGGCATTGCAGTGAGTCCGGATGGTCGGAAACTTTGGGTCGCCAACGTGTTGGGGCAGTCGGTGACGGAGGTCGCTCTTCAGGCGTCCACGAATGCGGGCACCGTGGTTCGCGATATTCAGTTGGGAGAGCGCATAGCTCCGCCGGTCGCAGGAGAAAAAGACCCGTGGCACGATCTCGAAGAAGAATCCATCACCAAGCGTGCGCGTGCTCTTTTGGAAGTACTGAACACGGAGGCTCCGTATCCGTTCGCCTGTCTACCCGACGTCGCCCACGACCGACTTTACGTCAGTCATTGGGGCCGCGCGGAGGTGGGTGTTTTGGAGCTGAGTTCCGGGCGCAAGCTGGCTCGATGGGCTGTGCAAGAGCATCCGAATGAAATGGTCCTCAACCGGGCGGGCAATTTCCTGTTCGTCGCCAACGCCAACCGCAACACCATTAGTGTTCTTGAAACCGCTGGCGGCAGTTGCGTGGAAACCCTCGCCTCCGAACTGGAGCCGGATTCGCCCCCGGGCTCAACGCCCAACAGTGTGGCCCTCAGCCCCGACGAATCGTTGCTCTTCGTGTCGAACGCCAACATCAACGCGATCGCCGTCTTCGATGTTCGGCAGCCCGGTCGCAGTCGATCGATGGGGTTCATTCCCACCGGATGGTATCCCACTTCGGTTCGCGTCACTCCGGATGGTCGGCGGCTTTTGGTGACCAATGGAAAAGGGTTGGCTTCCAAGTCTAATCGCATGGGCCCTCAACCTGGCCGCGAAGCGCCGGCAACCATTCGTGAATACATTGGCGGTCTCTTGCAGGGGTCGTTGTCCATCATCGAGTTGCCCAAGGAGCGCGAAGATCTTGAGAAGCAATTGAAGCGGTACACCGCGCGAACCTTGGCGTGCCGCCCACCGGCACCGCCTGAAACGTTGGAGCCGGGACACCCCGTGCCGTTGATCATCGGCGACCCTTCTCCCATTCGCCATTGCATTTACATCATCAAAGAAAACCGCACCTACGATCAGGTTCTGGGCGACATGCCCCAGGGAAAGGGTGATCCCACGCTCTGCCTGTTTCCCGAATCGGTCACCCCGAACCACCATCGACTCGCCCGAGACTTCGTGTTGCTAGACAACTTCTACGTCGAGAGCGAAGTGAGTGCCGACGGCCACGAATGGACCATGGGTGCTTACGCGACGGACTTCGTCGAGCGTATCTGGCCAATGAGTTACGGCCACAATCAGGACCGTAAATACGCCTACCCAAGCGAGGGGCGATTCAAGATTGCGCAGCCCGCCGGCGGCTATCTTTGGGACCGTGCCAAAGCGGCCAAGGTGACCTATCGAAGCTACGGTGAATTCGTCAACAATGGTGCGACCACCAATGACCCGTGTTCGACCTTGGTTCCGACGCTTCAGGGACATTTTGATCCGCACTTTCGGAGTTTCGACATGGATTACAGCGACTTGGCCCGGGCGGACCGATTTATCTCCGAATTGCATCGATTTGAGCGCGAGGGAGAAATGCCTCGCCTGCAAATTGTGCGACTTCCGAACGATCACACGGCCGGGACTTCGACGGGCAAGCCGACTCCGACCGCGTACATGGCTGAAAATGATTTGGCCCTAGGTCGCGTGGTCGAGGCCGTGAGCCGATCGAAATTCTGGGCTTCCACCGCGATTTTTGTGGTAGAGGACGACGCGCAAAATGGCCCCGACCACATTGATGCCCATAGGACCATTGCCTATGCCATCAGCCCGTACGTGCGACGCAAGACGGTCGATTCCACCCTGTACTCGACGTGTTCCATGCTGCGGACCATGGAACTCATTCTCGGAATGAAGCCGATGACCCAGTTTGATGCGGCTGCGATGCCCATGCACGCCTGCTTTGGATCTAAGCCCGATCTCAAGCCTTACACGGCCATCACGCCTCAGGTTCGGCTCGACGAAAAGAATCTCGCGGATGCCTGGGGCCGCGAACGTTCGGACAAGATGGACTTGAGCCGCGAAGATGCGGCGGATGATTTGGAACTCAACGAGATCATCTGGCGTTCGGTTCGGGGTGCCCAGTCCTCCATGCCCTCGCCGGTGCGCGCTGGATTCGTTTTGGCTGAAGGGATGGATGACGATGATGAGGACGATAAACCTAAAGTGAAACGCCCCTGAGTCTCCCAATCCGTGGGTTTTTATTGAGGTCTGAGTTTTGAGTTTTCGACGTTTGGGTGGGGAACCTTCTGGATGATTCAGTCTTGGCCCCTCGGCTGATGGCAGTGGGTGGGTGAACTTGCAGCGGTTCGCTGTTTCGAACGGATGGCCAAGCGAGCGACGGTGCAGGAGGACAACCGCCGCCTTGCCGCTCCCGCCGCCTGTCGCTAACTATTTACAGGATGGCTCCGGTGCCCGAACAATCCAACGAGGTAGCGACCGCAGCGGCGGCACCTCCGGCACTCATCGAGAGGGCTAGTGAATTGATTCGCGCTCACCCGGAGTGCTTTTGGTTTCGACATCCCGAGGCCCGCATCCGTCATCTGGAGGACATTCGGTTGGTCGTGGAGCGTCTGCGGGAATACGGCGATCGCCGCGCCTGGTGGGCGGCTCAGGAGTTGCACAAATGCCTCTTACCGCTCTGCAAAAAGGCGTCCTAACCGTTCTTGCGGGTCTCCGCAGCGAGGAAAGCCACTTCGCAGGAGGCATCGTGCTGAATGCCGGGGAAGACTCTCCGCGTTTCTCGAGCGACTTCGACCTTTTCCACGAACTGGCCGAGGAAGTGACCCGTGCGAGCGAGCGCGATGTGTTGTGCCTGCGACAGGCAGGATTTCAGGTGGAGACCCCGTCGCCCTGTGGCGAGTGGGAAAAGGAGACCACGTTTCGCAAAGCTCGGGTGATCCGAGGAACCGAGTGGGTTGAGATCGACTGGGCCGCCGACTCGGCCTTCCGGTTTTTCCCCATCGAGCGCGATCCGGTACTGGGGTGGCGGTTGCACCGATTTGATGTCGCCACGAACAAGGCCCTGGCCCTATCGGCCCGGACGGAGACCCGCGATTATGTCGATATCGTGGAGCTACACCGGACCTACCCGCTCGCGGCGATCGGCTGGGCGGCCTGCGGCAAAGACCCGGGCTTCACTCCGCTCTCATTGCTGAAGAGGATGAAGCGCTTCGGTCGGATTGATCCGGGAAGGTTGGAGGAGATCCAGGCCCGTGCCATCGACCCCGTCGCTCTCAAGACAGCTTGGATTCAGATGAGTGACGAGGCGGAAGCTCAGATGACCCGTGTGGCCGATGAGCGGTCCGACCTGCCGATCGGCGTGGCCTTCGTCGATGAAGCGGGTAGCCCTGGTTGGATCGGCCATAATCCGTCGCTGCGTCTCCACGCCCCGACTCCCGGTGGGTGCTGGCCGAAAATCCACGGCTTGGAGCCTTGATGGGCTGCCTGTCCGACTCTCAAATCTGCCAATCGACGGCGGTGAAGGGGAGGGGACTGGCCTGAAGGGTCGCGACCCAACCTGGCGAGGAACCGAATCTCATGGTCGAAGCCTCCCGTCCTGCGGTGGCTGATCCTGACCCGAGGCGTGCCAAAGCTCCCACTGGGCCCCGTTGTGGGCGGCCACGGCCTCGACTTGCTCTGCCTGCGCCCGAGCCAGTTCCCGCTCCGCTTCGATGGCTTCCAGCACCACGCCCACGCCGAACTCCCGGCGGTCCCGCGTCATCTCGACGAGGGCGCGTGCCGCTTGGACGGTCTGGGCGGAGACCTCCAGCAATCGCGCGGCGGTCTCAGTCCTTGACCGCAGCTCCACGAGGCCTCGGACCAGCTCGTCTTGAAGTTGATCCCGTTCTAGGCGCGCGATACGAAGTCGAGCCTCCTCCGAGCGAATCCGGCTGCCGTCGCCGATGCCTCCCGGTCCAATCCGCCAGGACAAGCCCAGACCGTAGTCCTGGAAGTCGTCGCCATTGCCCCAGGAACCGTTGCGTCCGCCAGCCAATCCACCAAACGAGGCTTGCGCTCCGACGGTCGGGAGCCACACCCCCCGAGTCGCCCCATCCCTTCGGGCCTTGGCAAGGCTGACGAACGCTTCTGAACGGCGCATCTCCGGACGCACGCGGAGAGCCGAAGCCACCAGAGAATCCAACGCGCGGTTGGTCGGAACCAGGACCACAGGGACGAATTCTTGGGAATCCGGGGACAACAGGTCCGCCGGTGGCAGGCGCAGCAGTTGCGCCAAACGTGCCGAGGCGACCCGTCCGGCCTGGCCGGCTTCCAACCAAGCTCGCTCGTTGCGACCGATCTGGACCTCGACCCTCCGGACGTCGCTGGCGGAGGCGAGTCCGGCAGCCACCGCGGCTCGGACCTGATTGAGGGTCGCACGGGTAATCCGGCGCACCTCGTCCGCCGTCACCACGGAGGCCGATGCCTGCCCGAGTTCAGTGTAGGCGACCGCCACCGAGAGCACGGTCTGTCTCTGAGCGGCCTCCGAACCGGCCTCGCTGGCGATCAGGGCCTGCTTCGATGCAAGGACCCGGTACATCGAGTCCCCCAGGTCCAACTGCGCCTGAAGCGTCATCGCGGCGGTTCCAGACTGCTTCGATGCGTCGAAGACATCGCCAACAATGTCCTGAAGATTTCCGTCGTGCCGGCGGTAGCCGACTCCCGGGGCGATCCATGGGAAAAGCCGTCCCCGATCTTGCTCCAGTTGACTCCGCGCCTCACGGACCCGCTCGCGCGCGACCTCCAAAGAGAGGTTTTTCGCCCCTGCCAGACGCAATGCCGTGGCCAGATCGATCGTCGACGGTGGGCCGCCGTGGGCTACTAGGAATGCGATCGGCAACCAGGCCCATACCCGTAGAATCCCTTTCATCGAGCTTCCTCCGTCCGCACCGGAGTGCCGTCGGCCGGGGCCGATTTTGCGGGAACCACCAGGACCGATTCCTCGGCCAGTCCGGAGACGACTTCCGTGAGCGACCCATCTTGGAAGCCCGTCTTCACCGCGGTCTTCCTGCACAAGCCATTCTCGATTCGGAACACGAATACGCCGGCCTTTTCAAGGGCCAGAGCGTCGGTCCGCACCAACAGCGCTCCGGATCGCCGCTCCAGTCCGATCTGGACGTTGGCGTACATTCCGGGTCGGAGCGCATCTTCCGGATTGGGCAGGTCCGCCTCCACCACCAGCGATCGTGTCGCCTCATCCAATGCTCCGGAATGTCTGCTGACCTTTCCGCCGAAGACATTTGTCGTCCCTTCTACCATCACCCGGACCGGTTGGCCGGGCCTGACCCGCAGGGCCTCCGCTTCCGGCACGGGAACCACCGCGCGCAGGATGGACGTGTCGGCCAAGGTCAACACTGCCGAAGCCGCACCGGCCGCACCGGCCGCGACGAACGCCCCGGTATCCACCAACCGGGTCGTGACGGTTCCTGTGAAAGGGGCCCGGATCGTTGCGAACGCCAGGAGCGTTTCGACTCTCTCCAACTCGGCCCGGGCCACTTCCAGCCGCCCGGTCGCCGAGTCGAGCGACTGCTGCGTGACGAGGTCCGGCGACTTCTTCCGTCCGTCCTCCAGGCGGCGGGACTCGATTTCAGCCACATGGACTTCCGCGGCCCGTTTTCTCTTTTCTGCGAGCAGCTCCGGAACCTCGATCTCTGCCAGCACCTGTCCGGCGCTCACCCGGTCTCCACGGTCGACGAGGACCGTTCGGACGAACCCGGCGACCCGTGCCTGCAAGGTGACCTGCTGGTTGGCCCGCAACGATCCGGGCAGAGCGACATGCCGAGTGATATCCCCGCGCGTAGGATGGGTGATGGAGACGAGCTTGGGGTCTGCGGCGGCGGCTCCCAGGGCTGTTAGGAGGAGTGCGACGGCAGCGGAAAGCCCGGGATCAGGCGACTGGGTTCGGGACTTGGACTGGTTCATTGGGATTGTTCCTTCGTGAAGTGGGCGCTGGCGGGGTCCTCGGGATCCAGCGAGGCGGATCGGAAGTTTTTGGGCGAGAGCAGGGCGAAGACGGCCGGCAGAACGCCCAGGGTGGCGACGGTAACCACGATCAATCCGCCCACGACCGCGCGACCCAGCGGTGCTGTCTGCGGTCCGCCTTCTCCGAGGCCAAGGGCCATCGGGACCATGCCGGCCACCATGGCCGCGCTGGTCATGAGGATTGGACGCAGGCGCGAGACCGCACCGACCACTGCTGCATCTAACGGCGTGGCCCCTCCCTGGCGGGCTTTTTCGGCGAACGTGACCAGAAGGATGGCATTCGCCACGGCTACCCCGACCGCCATGATTGAACCGATGGCGGATTGCAGATTCAGGGTCGTACCGGTGAGTGAAAGCATCAGGACGACCCCGCAGAGGACGGCGGGAATTGTGGAGACCACCGTGAGGGCGAGGCGCATTGACTGGAAGTTTGCCAAGAGCATCAACAACACCACCGCGACGGCGACTCCCAGTCCGGAACGGAATCCCTCCACCAGTTGGCGCAGCGGCACCGCCTGTCCCCGGACGTCCACACGGGTCCGGGTCGGCCAGGTGGTGGGATTGCCGATCTCGGGGATGGACTCGAGCTCCCGGAGGGCCCGGCCGAGGTCCCATCCGCGGAGGTTGGCGGTGATGCTTACAACCCGCGCCATATTGTAGCGTTCGTACTGCCCGACCGTGGTGCCGGACTCCACGGTGGCCATATTGCGGAGGAGTACGCTGCGCTGAGGGCCCGCGCCGACCGGGAGGTTCCGCACGTCCTCGAGGGACCGAGTCTCCGTTTGCGGTACCTGCACCTGGACGCTGTAGCTGACACCCGAGGCCGGGTCGGCCCAGAAGTTCGGGACGGTGAATCGGCTCGACGCCGTGGCGGCGACGAGGGAACGAGCCACGTCCCCGACCTTCACGCCCATGAGTCCAGCTCGTTCCCGATCCACCGTTATGTTGACGCTCGGGTAATCCAACGCCTGGGCGATCTGAACGTCGCGCAATCCCGGGAGCGAACGGAGCTTGGCGAGAATCCGTTCGGCGTGTTCGCGGCTGGCGGCGAGGTTGGGGCCGCTGACCGCCACCTCGATGGGCGTCGGGGAGCCGAAACTCATGACCCGGCTGACGATGTCGCTGGGTTCAAAGGACACGCGGACTTCGGGAAGCTCCGCTGCAAATGCCGTGCGAAGGCGGTCCTTGAGTTCCGGGATTCGGACGCCGGAACCCGTCCGTAGCTGCACCGAAAGATGCGCCTCATCGGGTCCGCTGTTCCAGAGATGGATAAGGTTGACCGGGTAGTTGGGGGCATGAACGCCGACCAGTCCGAGGGTGAGGGCGACGGAATTGCTCCCGGCTTCGCGATGGATGATTTCCAGCGCCTTCAGGGCAATTTGTTCGGTGACGTCGAGTCGCGATCCTGGAGAGGCCCGGAGCCGCAGCGCGAACTGCCCGGATTCGACCGACGGAAAAATCTCGAGTCCGAGTCCGCGACCCAGGAAAAGGACCGTCCCGAGCGTGGCCACGAGGTAGGCACTGACGACCACCCAACGTGCCTTCAGCACGACCCGGAGCGTTGCGGAATAGCGTCGTTGCAACCCCACCAACCATCGCGGCTCGGCGACCTGTTCGGAGGATCCGAGCAACCAGACAGCGAGGATCGGCACCAAGGTGCTGGAGAGCACGAAGGAAGCGACCATCGAGAAACCGACCGCCAGGGCCAAGGGCGCGAACAGCGCTCGGGCGGCACCCTCCATGAAGAACGCCGGGATGAAGACCGCCACGATGCACAACATGGCGAGCAACCGCGGCAGAGCGGTTTCCCGGGTCGCCTTCAGCGCCGCCTGGGCGACGGACTCCCCGCGCGCCAGGTGGACATGCAGGTTTTCGACCGCCACGGTCGCCTCGTCCACGAGGATGCCTACTGCCAGTGCCAGGCCACCGAGGGTCATCAGGTTGATGGTCTGTCCCGCCGACCACAGCGCGAAGGCCGCGGCCAGCAGGGCCAGGGGGATGTTCAATACGACCACGCAGGCGCTGCGCAGATCGCGGAGGAAGACCAGAACCATGAGCCCGGTGAGCACCGCACCGATGGCCCCTTCCTTCAGCAAATCTCCGATGGCCCGGGTGACCACGGGAGATTGGTCGAGTTCGTAGCTGACCCGGATGTCCTCCGCGACTGCGGCTTGGAATTTCGGGAGGTTCCCCTTCACCAAATCGACCACCTCCAGCGTCGAGGCTTCGGCGCGCTTGGTGACCGGCATGTAGACGGTCCGGCGACCGTTCACGAGGGCATGGCTGGTCACGAGGTCCGCCGCGTCGGCGACGGTGGCCACGTCCCGCACGAAGACCCCGGCACCGCCTTGGACCCGTATGGAGACCCCTTCGAGATCCCGGATGTTGCGCACTTGCGTGTTGACCGACACGAGCGGGTATTTGTCGCCGAGGTTCAGGTTGCCCGACGGGCTAATGAGATTCGCCTGGGCGATGGCTTGAACGACCTCGTCCGGTGAAAGGCCGTAGGACCGCATTCGGTCCGGCTTCACATTGACTGTGATCGTGCGCGCACTGCCGCCGAACGGGGGTGGTGCGGAGACGCCTGGCAGGGTCGCGAAGAGCGGACGCACCTGATTTAGCGCGGCGTCCTGCATTTGCCCAACGGTGCGGTTGGGGTTGTCGGTCGAGAAGACGAGCTGTCCGACCGGCACGCTGCCGGCGTCAAACCGGGTGACGAACGGTCCAGGCGTTCCTGGCGGCATGAAAGCACGGGCTCGATTGACGTAGGCGACCGTCTCCGCCATCGCGGCCGACATGTCCGTTCCCGGATGGAACTGGAGCTTCATGATCGCCGCGCCTTGGATGTTCTTCGATTCGACGTGCTCGATGCCGGTGATGTAAAGGAAGTGGTATTCGTAATAGA
>SYMJ01000246.1 GCA_005805505.1 Verrucomicrobiales bacterium
CTGACGCAGGACCTCGGTGCTCAAGGCGCTGGCCTTGAAGTTGGTGACGCTCATGGTGATCTCTCTCGCTGTCTCTGGCGGGCCGACGGCGGGGTTTCCCCCGGCCGTGCGCTGCATTGGTCTCCCCCTCACCGGCGCTGAAGCCGCCGGTGTTTTCGGGAGGGGGAGTTTTCCGGGAGGAGCGGGCCAAAGCGGCCTGCATGGAACGACCCGGGAAAACCTGAAGGGGAGCGAGCGAGAGTCTCCGTTGAGACCCCAACAGGAGGGATTCTACCTGGGTTCGGAAACGCTAAGCAAACCGGCCACCCTCAGGGGCACCAGGCTTCAGGGAGGGCACCCCGGAGGACGGGGGCCAATTCCGGGCTAAGTCCCCAGATAATAAGAGCGGAAGGGAAGGGGGCAGGCTGGGAACCGTCGCCGAAGCTCAAGCTCCCCTTGAGGAAGAAGATGGAGGCCTTCCCGGCGATGTCGTTGTGCCACCAGCCTGTGTCGGTCCGGGCAGGCACTAGGGCGATGATGGTCTTGGCGTTGCCCAGCTCGAACTCTGTGCGGGCCTTGGCTGTCCAGAAACGGAGTTCTCGGCCGTAGGGCGGGTTCAGGAAGACCGTCCCCGACCACGGCAGGGAAAGCCCATCATCGGCGGCTGTGAAGTAGGCCCGTGCCTTCACCCGAGCCAGACGCCGGTCCTTGGTGGCAGAGCAAGGGTCGAGGTCGAATCGGCCGAAGACCGAGTGGAGCCGGTCGAGGAGCCACCCTGGCGTCGCCCACGCCTCGTGGGCCGAGGAGTTGCCTGCGTGTTTGTAGAAGGAGGGTTTTTCACCGGCGGGCGTCAGGACTGGCCCGGCCCCTAGCACGGTTAGGATGGCGCTCACGGAAGCGAGCCGTCCGGTGTTCCGGACTTCGAGGCCGACAATGGTCGGGTGGGTTAGCCCCGACATGGTGGCCAACGAGCGTTGGGAGAGTTTCTGGCGTTTCCGGAGGATGGCAATTTGCCGACCGATGGAATCCCCAGGGGGGAGATTCCGACCTCGAAGCGTCCACCCGAGGGCATCGAGGGCCTTGGTCCAAGTGGCGAGGTTTCCAAGGCCACGTTCGAGCTTTCGGATGGCAGGAAACGAAATGCCCGCGGTGGTGGCCACCGAGGCTTGGGTAAGACGGGTCCGTTTGCGGAGTTTCCGGAACTCCAACCCGAGACTGTTTTGGAATATTTTCTTTATCAAAAGACTCTGGGATGCCTACCAAAAGGAAACATATCTTTACCGTTTCTGCACGCGATATTTTCTAAATAACGGTCTAACGGGATGCTTTGAAAAGCATATCCTTAGCCAGCGACAGGAGGGTGGAGGACTCTTTGGGTGTTCTTGTCTGGTCGAGCAGTGCGTCGAGGGATGCCCGGGCCTGTTTGGCAGGTAGGGAGGCGATGCGGGTAAGGTCACTCCCCCACTTGGAGAGGACGGTTTTTTCAGTGGTCTCGATGTATTGAGCAAGCCGGTCTAACTCTTGAAGCGATTCAGCGAGGTCGACAAGAGCCTCGCCAGCCATTTCGAGGGCTTCGTCTCTTGAGTCCTCGTCATCCGCCAGGTCGTAGACGTCACATGCAGCGTCCAAATTATCAGTGACGCCAGTCAACTCATCGAGGGCTTCCTCAAAGTCGGAGAGTTCATCGATGGAGCTACCCTTCGCCATCAATGAATCCGCAAAATCCGAGACCTGGCCGTTCAACATCTTCAGAGCGGGCACAGTTTTCTCGGTGATTGGGGCGTTCCCTAGGCGAAGGATGTCTGAAAGGATGGAGTCGATAACTGCGGGCATGGTGCCCCTAGGCTACTCTGTTTTGTTGCCCGAATAAAGGGGCCTAGACCCTTACCCAAGGTGCCAGTCCGGTTCTGTCAGCACGTTTTGAAAGAATGGGGGTCATAGGCTCCCCATCTGACAAAACGCTCTGATCCGTTAAAAGTGCGAAGAACCAGAGATGTTTTCCATACTAGGCAGGTAACCTTTACGCACGAATTGGATTGATGGAGAACAGCTATAAGAAATCGACTCTGAGTTATCCCGCCCAGTGCCCTAGGACAAAGTTTCGTACCAAATGGAGGTGCAGGAATCCCAAGACTACTAGACCTACCCAGCGGAGGATTCGGAATGAGCGGGTGGTGGCCGGTGCAGACCAAATGAGGAAGACCGGGAAGGCCATCCCGGAGAAGCGGAGGTAGGAAGTGAATGAACCGCTCATCGCTGGAAGAATTCCGAGGATGTAGGTCCATGGGATGAGTGCTCGTTCACTGCGCCACAAGGCCGGTAGGGTGTAGGCCACGACTAGGAAGCACAGCCGGTCGAGCATCGAGTCGGCGAACTCGTGGAAGTAGCGCGGGCTGAGGTATTCGAGGAGGAACTTGGGCACGTTGACCAGGTTGAGGATGGAATGCCGGCCCCAGGTCTTCTGCGCCACGAAGCCTTCGAAGGGGTTGCCTGTCCAGTGGGCCATGAGCCCCAGGTAGGCAGCCCATCCGATGAGCGGCAGCGCCAGGAGAGCCAACCATCGACCGCCGCCACGCGACGGGTCCGCCTCGACGGCCAGCAGACGGTGCGTGAACCGGGGAGCCCGGAACACGCACCGGTTCCAAACGGGGGCGATCACGGGATGCCGCAGCAGCCAGACCCCGATGGGGAGCATCGCAAAGACGCCGATGGCCCGACTGAGCGGCAGCAGCAGGGCTCCGAATGCCGCCGGCCACCACCGGTGTTCCTCCAGTCCGCTCCAGAGGCTCACCAGGAGCACGAGGAACACGCATTCGCTGTAGCTGAACTGCAGGAACACGTTGCCGGGATGGACCGCCATGAAGAGGACCACCCAGAAGGCCCTGGACGCGTCGTGCCGGAGGGCCACGGCCCGGTACACCAGAGCCAGGCCCAGCGTCGACAGCAGGTTGGCCAGCACCAACCCGCCCCACACCGGAGGCGCTCCCAGGGCGATGACTCCGCGCCAGAGCAGGGGCCACAGCGGGTAGAACGCGCAGGATCGCACTCCCTCGGCATAGCCCTGCGTGGCCAGGAGCAGGTAATGCGCAGCGTCCCAGGTGGCGAAGTGGCTCTCGAAGGTGGGTTCGGCGTCGATGGGCCAACGGACCTCGAACTTGGGGATCGACTCCGGATGGTTCCACAGCTTCAGGACGGTGAAGACGGTCCCCAGGTAGATCAGTTTCGCGAGCAGGATCCAGCCAGCGGCGCGGATCCATCGGGGCGAGGCGGCGGGGAGGGGATTCACGGTACGGGAGTGCGCGAGTCGGGGTCGCTGTCCTTGCGGGGCTTGTCCGACGGTGTGGTGGGCGCCAAGGAAACCGCCCAACCCCAGCGGCGGCTCCAGACGAAGTTCCAACCGCTGACCACCACGATGGCCATGGCATTGGCCGGATCGGCGGGGATTCCCGCCCCCCGGTGCAACAGTCCGAGCAGCACCAGGGTTAGGACGATGCCCGAGAGGCAAATCAGGTGGAACCGGAGCAGTCGCCGGGGCCAGGGAGCACTCGAGCCTTGGGGGCGATTCCCGAAGGTCCAGCGATCATTCCATAGGAAGTTGTTGAGCAGGGCGGCCTCGGCGGCCACGACCTTCGAGGCTTCCAGCGGCCAGCCAACGCGGGTGTGCAGCAGATGGAAGATTCCCAGGTCGACCAGCAGGCCGCTGAACCCGACCCCGCAGAAGGTCAGGTAGCGCTTCCAGGAAGCGAGGGAGCCGAAGTTCATGCAGGGGCGGGTTGGCGGTCTGAAACGGGCCTGGTTCGAATGAATCTCGGTTCCAGAGTTTGCGGCGGGCCTTCACCGGCCCGACGTGGTCGCTTCGCGCCAGGTGGCGTGGCGTTGCAGCCAGAGCACATCGGGGTCGTTGGGCGCGTCAAAGTCGTCGCGGGGGACCGACGAAGCCCCCAAAGTGCCCCACCGGTGTGTTTCGACGTGGCCGTCGCCGAAGGCGAGGTTGCCCGACTGGTTGTGCTGTTGCCCGGGCTTGTCCCGGACCTTCCACCGGGACGGTTGCGACTCCTTGAAGTCCCACTGGAGCGAGAAGGCACCGTCGTTGATGGTCTCGGGTCGTTCCTCGAGGAAGGTCAGGGCCTCGGTCGGGGAGAGTTGGACGAGGTCGGAGAAGCGGCGGTAGGTCTGTGCGGCCGGAGTCTGGATGCTCGAGCCCATGAAGGCGTTGAGCGAGACGGTGCGCACCCGGGGCATGCGGAACGGCCCCAGGGTAACCTCGCGGGCCGAAGGGCATTTCCACAGGGCGGTGTTCTGGACGTAGGGGGCCAGGAGGCTCTGCCTCAGGAAGAGGGTGTTGGTGCAGTCGGGCCCGGGAAGCCCGAGCCAACCCTGCACCCAGGTTTCGCCCAGCGGGATGTTCTCGCCGTCGAGATTCGGCGGCATGAAATCGGCGTGATCGTTGGCGTACAGGGTGCCGGCCAGCCCGAATTGCCGGATTTGCGACACGCACTGGGTGGTGGCGGCCCGCCGCTTCGCCCCGGCCAGGGCCGGCAGGATGAGCCCGGCCAGGATCGCGATGATGGCGATGACCACCAGGAGCTCGATCAGGGTGAAGCCTCGCACCGGACTTACATAGCGGTGGAAGCACCGAGTTTCGAATGTCGGCAGAGAACATCTCATCCAATCTGATGTGGTCCTTAAACCATGCGCGGTTGTTTTTTAGGCTACAGTCGCTTGATTGCAGGTGTCTAACGTTCTAATCTATTTGCGTATCTTTTTCGTGGCGTTGCCGTGATGGCTCCATGTTGATGTTTACTTCTGAAACAACGGGTCTTCTTCGCCCGATAATTCCGAACCGTTGCCTCAAAAGCAAATGACACCGAATAGCATCCGGGGTGGAGGGGTCGTTGACCCGTAGTCATGACACCTGCGACTGGATGGATGTGACTGCATCGGCCGCGCAAAGCAAGAAGTCCGCGCGACGACTGGAATTGAGCGGCCGATGCTGGATCGCCCTTAGACCGTACTCCAGCTGGCGATGCGTTCGAGGGTGTTGAGGCACGCCGACTCGCCTCTTAACCACTTCTTGGACTCCGCGCTAACATTCTGAATCGGCAGCAATCGTTCACAGGGTGTTAGCGGCTTGTCGTGGCGACGTTTCACCTTGGCTCCCACCCAGTACTACTACGGCGTCTGTCACCGATCACTTCAAAAGGGACCACCTAGGGTCGAAACTCCGGCGTCTAAATCACCCGCCTCTCTCAGCACGGGGATTAGTGGCTATTATGGGTTGAGAGTTTTCAAGGTTCGTCGCTGTTTTCAGTGGAATCGGGGGGCTTGACGCTCGCAGGATGATGCTGGGCGATGACACCCGAGGAGACGTTTGGACCGCTGCTGGGGCTTGCCAAAGCCAGGCTTATGATTGAGGCGTGGCTTGAGGCGAGTTCCTCGACCTTCGTATTGAAAGTTGAGGAGACGGCTGCGTTGTGGCCGGAGGAGAGCGCTCGAGCCTGGACCCCGGTGACCTGCCACGACCATGTCGAACCGATGCAGTGGCCGCACCTCAACGTCTTCAATAACGAGTGCGTGATCGTCTGTGCGCTGCCGCGAGGACGGCGTAGCAACGATGGCAAGGTCTACCGTGTCACCCCGCCCTGGGAGGGTCGCAGCAAGCACTTCACCCAGGATTTCGAGGCCTTCGCCGTGACCCTGATGCGGGAGATGCCCGTGAAGCGGGCCGGCCAGATCCTCGGCGAGAGCGACACGCGGATGTGGCGGATGCTCTTCGCCCACGTCAAAGCGGCGTATGAGCGGTCGAGCTTCGACAACGTGGTGTGGGTGGGAGCCGACGAGATAAACCGGCGCAAGGGCCACAACTGCCTGACGGTGTTCGCTGATCTTGTGGCCAAAAGGTTCCTCTTCGCCACGCCCGGTAAGGACGCCTCGTTTTGGGCGGCTTTTGCTGAGGAATTGCTGCGGCACAACGGCCATCCCAAGGCGATTCAGCATGTGACCATCGACATGAGCGCCGTCTACACAAAAGGCGTGAGCGACAACCTCGGGAATGCTCGGGTGGTGTACGATAAGTTCCACGTCATCCAGAATGTGGTGGAGGCGTGCGACCAGGTTCGGAAGGCGGAGAGCCGGGCAGACGCCGGGAAGCGGGACCGGTTGGAGCGGACGCGTTGGATGTGGCTCAAGA
>SYMJ01000247.1 GCA_005805505.1 Verrucomicrobiales bacterium
GCTCTTGCCCGCACCGTTCTCACCGATGACGGCGACGACCTCGCCCCGGCTCACGTTCAGGCTCACGCCCTTGAGCGCCCGCACGCCGGGGAACGACTTGGTCAGCGAACGGGCTTCCAGCAGGACAGGGGGCATGAGCAATGCGGGCTGCGCAAAGGGTCAGTAAGCGGATTACTTGCCGCCGACCTTTGACTTTAGATCGGTCCAGAAGGCATCGACCGTGTCCTTGCGGATTTGCCGGGCCGGGATGTCGATAAACTTGCTGGCGGGGATAGCATCAGGCTTACCGGCGAGCACGTCGTTGAGCACCTCCACCGACTTGTAGCCGTACATATAGGGGTTTTGGACAACGGTGCCGTGCACAGTGCCCTTTTGGATGCCGTCGAGCGTGGCGTCGTCTTCGTCGAAGGCGACGACCTTCACCTTGTTGAGCTTGCCGGCCTGAGCCAAGGCCTCCAGCAGCAGAGGAGGGTTGTAGGCGAAGAGCCCCACCATGCAATTGAGGTTGGGATACTTGGCGAGCGCGTCCTCAGCGTTGGCCTTGCCCTTGGCGCGGTCGAACTGGTCGGTGAGCGTGCCGAGGATCTTGAAGCCATTACCCTCGAGCACGGTGCCGGGGGCGTCGTAATTGGCGGGGTTTTCTGGGCGACCCAGGATGGCGTCGATGGTGCCCTGACGGCGGCGCTTGGAATTGTCCTGCTCGAGTCGACCAATGAAGATCATCACGGTGCCGCCCTTCGGCATGGCCTCGCGCACGAGGTCGCCGCACATGCGGCCGGCCTTGTAGTTGTCCATGCCGATGTACACCAAGCGGTCGCTGTTCGGCGCATCGGAATCGTGGGTCAGCACCTTGGCTCGGCGGGCGGCGGTGTTGAGCAAGTCAGTTTGGTTGGCCGGATCGATAGGGCTGACCGCGATACCCTCCACGCCTTTGGTGAGCAGGTCCTCGATCATGCGTTTTTGGTCGCTGATGCCTTCCACGGGCATGAGGGTCTGAGCATCTACACCGAACTTCTCACCGGCGGCCTTCACGCCGGCCGAAGCGATGGTCCAGAACGAGGCCACGCCGTTGGACACGAAGGCGATCTTGCGCTTCTTGCCGCCGCTCGAAGAAGTTCCGGTGGCACCGTCGGAAGCGCTCGAGGCTGCCGAATCGGCTGGCTTGTTGCAGGCGGTGAGCCCGAGCAGCAGCGCGGTCCACACCGAGAGGGAGAGGATTCGATTCATGGGAGAGTGTTTAGGAAATAGGGGGAGTGGGTTGGAAAACCAAGGTCAGCAGACGGTCATCCCTCCGTTGACGTGCAGGGTCTGGCCGGTGACGAACGACGAGGCGTTGCTCGCCAAGTATACCACCGTGCCGTCGAGGTCGGACGGAACGCCCCATCGGTTGACGGGGATGAGTGATCGGTAGCCGTCTTTCAGTTCTTGGGGGTCGTTCTCATGACGTTCCACAGGGATCCATCCCGGGGCGATCATGTTGACGGTAATGCCGTGCGGAGCCAGTTCTCCGGCTAGACTGCGGTGGAAACCATTTTGTCCACCCTTGGCCGCGACGTAGGCCGTAAAATTAGGGACACCCCGCGTCACCACTTCGGATCCGATGTTGATGATGCGACCCCAGCGCTGAGCCTTCATGTGACCAACACAGGCCTTGGTGAGCAGCACCGGGCTCTTGATGAAGAAATCAACCATCCGCTGGTAGAACGCCCAGTCGTACTCCTCGATGGGCTTCTGCGGTTGTTCGCAAGTGGCGTTCAGCACCATGATGTCGACCGCTCCCAAGGTGCCCTGAATCTCGGAAATCATCCGTTGCACTTGCACCTCGTCGGTCACATCGGCCTGAAAGAGCGCTCCTTGAAGGCCCTCCGCCTGAAACTCCGCGAAGGCCTCCTGGGCCCGCTGAGCGTTGTTCGCGTAATTGAGGGCGACTTTGGCTCCGGCCTGTCCCAGGGCCTTGGCCATGCAACGGCCGAGACCAGTGGTGCTGCCCGTCACGAGGGCGACGCGGCCGGCGAGCGAGAAGGAAGCGGGAAGTGATTCAGGCATGGGAATGCAGGAGGGATGGCTGTTCGTTGGCGAGGTCGGTGTGAGCCCGACGAGATTGGCCGGATTGCGTCCGGCGTCAACGCGGCGAAGTGGAGTCGGGGAAATTCGATCCGACGAAGGGGAGGTGGCTCTGCCCGTCGCCGGCATCGGCCCATCACTCGTAGGCGGTTTAAAAACTCAGGAGGGTCCTGATTTGGCGCAAACAGGCCTTAGGCAAGCAGCAAGCGCTCGGCCAGTTGTTCCACGGACCGGTCGTTTGTTGCTCCCTTCCAGTTCAGTTCACCCATCCACCAATTGCGCACGTAGCCCCGGCGGTCGATGACGTAGACCGTGGGCCACATCGTCGTTCCCCAAGCTTCCCAATTGGCGCTTTTGGTATCCACCAGCACCGGGAATTCGAAGCCAGCCTTGCGGGCGGCGGTCAGCACTTTGCCCGTGTCCCGCTCATCTTCAGTCTCCGGGGTTTGGATACCGACCACCACGATGCCCTTGTCGCGCAACGTCCGGTGCCATCGGTTGTAGATAGCGAAGTTCGCATGGCAGTTGTGGCACTGGAATGCATAGAAGTGGAGCAGCACCACAGAGCCCCGCAGTTCGGACAGACGGATGGCGCGCTCATCGAGCCACACGCCCGAATCCACCAGTTCTGGGGCCATGGGATACACCCGTTGGAAGGCGGTGGTTTCACGGAGTTCGCCCAAGGCCTCGCGCCAGAGCGACCGCTGTTCGGTGGTGAGCCAGCGATCGGAGGCCGTCTGCTCGGCTTGGCGAAAACGGGACAGCGCCGCGGCGTAACGGGTCCGCCCGGCCGAACCGAGGGATCCTACTTGGTTCAAGGCTCGATCGGAGTTCTCGAAGAGGGTCTGAAGCTTCGTGGTCTGTTCGGGGTTGAGGTTGAGAAACTCGACCACATCCGGACGCAGGAAGGCCCGAGCCCCCTGGGCTTGCAGTTCTAGTTGTCGGAGGCGGCTCACCGCGACTCCACCCATGCGGCGGCGCAGCTCGGATACGACGGCGGTCTCGGCCTTGGCGATAGATTCGCGCTGCTCGGTCGATGGCTGGTTACGCCATCGCATCCAGGGTGCGCTGACCTTACGAAGGAACTGGTCGAATGCCGGTTCGATGTCCGATGGGATTCCTAGTTCTTTCTGCCCTTCCTCCGAGTGGACCATGGCGAGCAGTGTTTGGGGCACGCGAATCAGGCCGGGGGACAGGTCCTTGGGTCGGAGTGTGTGGGCGGGAACCGGCCGCTCCGTCGAGGCCCTGAGTCCACCGGTGGCGAGCGTCGCCCCGGCGAGGGCCATCCAGCGCAAGTGACGCCGCAACACAGGGTCGCCGTTACCCGATCGTTCGGTGTTGCGGTGGGCATCCGGGGAGCCTCCGTGCGGCCAAGGGGTCATTATTAATCGTGATAATCCGATTCCGGTAATGTTGCAAGTTGAGCCGGGGACTCTACTTCCACGACGACAGAAAGGCCACTAGGTCCCGCAGTTCACGGGGGCTCAACACCTCGCCCATCGGCGGCATCACCGACTGGGGATTGGCCGAGCGGGATGCGATGTCAGAAGTCGGAACAGTCCGTACTTCGCCGGAGATCAGGCGGAGGCGGAGGCGGCCCTCGCGCTCTTGGAGCAGGAGGCCGTCGAGGGTTTCTCCTCCTTTCAAGGTCAGGCTCACGGTGGCGTAGCCCTCGGCGATGCGGGCGCTGGGATCGAGGAGGGATTCTAGTAGGGTTTCGGGCGTGGCGCGCTGGCCGATGCCTTGGAGCACTGGTCCGGCTTGTTGCCCTTCGCCCCCGGCGTTGTGGCATCGGACACATTGGCCCTGCACCGAACCTTGGAAGAGTCGGCGTCCGGCCTCGGGGTTCCCACCGGCCAGGAGTGCCCGGGATTTCTGCTCGGGATGCGCCTGTTCCCAATCCTTGGCGCGGGCGGCGAGGTGGGCGTGGCCGTGCTGGCGAAGGGCTTCCTGCACGTCGAGGATCAAGGCTTGAGGCAATGTGCCTGAAGTGAGGCGGTCGAATTGTTGAGTCAGCAGGGTCGTGGCGTCGGGTTCAGGTCGTTGGCTCAACAGCCTCAAGAGCCATTGTTGTTCGCCCACGGTCGTTGTGCCCCACTGTTTGCGGGCGTACTCGAAGAACTTCGCGGGCGCTCGCTCCGCTTGGATTTCCAGGGCCGCTTGCCGCAATTCCTCGGGTTTAGATTCTGTCAGGCGTTGCACCAACTCCGGGAGTTCGGGTCCCTGGGCTCGCGCCAATGCGTGAAGCGCCTGAACCCGAAGAGCGACCGGCTGACTTGGGGAACGAACGCAGTCGGCCAGCAGGGCGGGAGGCACGACCAGTCGCTGTTCGAAAACCAGACGCGCCAGAACCAGTCCCAAGGTGGGACTGGCCTTAGACCAAAGGGGTTCGATGATTTCTGCGAGGAGCTGGCGTCCCGCATCCGGCGTGCGTGTAGGCAGCGATCGGACTCGGCCTTCGACCCGGTCCAAAAAGGGAGAGGCATTCCAAGAGGCCAGCGCTTCCAGGGCCTCGATCCGGAGAGGTTCGGGCGCCGTGGACCGTTGCGCGTAGGTGCTGAGGCGACGGCCAGAGGCGGTGGTGCCCAGACGGAGATTAGCACTGAGGGATCGGCGTAGAATGGCTTCATCCGGGCTGTCTCCGAGAGAGTCCAGGCATTCAGCGAGTGCCGGTAGAGCCGCCGGAACGGACTCGTCATCATGGATGGCAATGGCTGCCTCGCGACGCACTCGGGGATGTGGGTCATTCAAGAAGCCCGCCAAGAGCGGTGAAGCCAGGCGCCTCAGGGCCACGACCGCTCCGATCCGGACCGCCACGGATCGGTGCTGCCGCAGTGGAGCCAAGAGTTCGGGACGTTGAAGTCCTGACAAACCCAAGGTCGCAGCATGCCGCAGGAAGGGATCTTGATCCGCGTTGTCTTCCAACAGCGAAACCAGAGGTCCCAATGCGGAGATATTTCCAACCTTACCCAGCGCCAATGCCGCTTGGAACCGCACCCGGGCATTCTCGTCGCGAAGGCGTTGGATGAGGGCAGTTTCCGAACCCTTGATGCGCAAATCACCCGCCACCTTGGCCGCCTGAGCCCGCACCCGGGCCTCTGGATCGGCCAGGGGTAATTGCCGGGCCTTCAGCGGAGTGCGCAGTTGGCCCAAACCCCAAAGCGCATGAATGCGGGCCAGGGTCGGAGCGTGTGGGTCGTTGGCGGTTGTTAGCAGGGGGGCTGGATTGCCTCGGCGCACCCATTCGAACTGAGCTCGCAGGCGGATGCGCTGGTCTGCATGGCCCAGCAAGCGGGTCAACGACTCCGCCGTGTGCCCTTTCAATCCGTCTCGAAGCAGCCCTTGCACCTCGCGTCGCTGCGGAGATCCGCGGGCCTGCGGATCATCCAACACCCAGATGGCTCCTTTGCCGTCCGGGTTCCACATCCCATCCCAGTCACCGACAAAGAGCGATCCATCCGGGCTAAAGGCCAGACAACTGGCCATCATGCCTGTCAGAACCGATCGCTCATCCACCATTTCGAAACCGGCCCCGCGAGCACGTGCTTTAAACGTGGTCACCTTTTTCACCGGGAATTGGATCAAGAAGAAATGATCCCGGTAGGCCTCGCTCAGGGCTGTGCCGGGATTGTGGACCAAGCTTCCTGGGCCGACCGAATAATTCGTCAGCGGCGGAGTGATGTAGGCGGGTTGATCGGGATGGGTCGGCACCCACAGGTGCTCGTCCGTCCAAGGATTGTAGTCCGGTTGCCGGGTGATGGCATTCCAACCCGGGTCGCGAAATTGCCAGTTCAACCGCCAGCCCGAATCGCTGCCCTCGGAAATGTGAACGAAGCGCTCTCGCTCCTCCCGCAAGTCGCCATCGTTGTCCACGGCGAAGAAGTTGCCATCGTCATCGAAGGCGATTTCCTGCGGGTTGCGCAGGCCTGTGGCATAGACCTCCAGATCCGATCCGTCGGTGTTCATTCGCAGAACACCTCCGGTGTTTGGATGCCGAAGGATTCGGCCCTCGCGATTAGTGACTGAGAACCCGTTGTCACCGCAGGAAAAGTAGAGCTTCCCATCAGGACCGATGATGAGGCCGTGCAAGTCGTGACCGTCGAAAGCGGCGTGGACACCAAACCCGCGAAACTCCGTCTGCTGGGTGTCCGCGATCCCATCGTGATTGGTGTCGCTGAATCGTTTCAGTTCGGGATAGCCCGTGACCCACACCGAGTGGTCCCAGGGGAGAACCCCGGCCACGACTCCGGAAATCTCCTCATTGAATCCCTCAGTGAAAATTTGCGAGCGATCGGCATGCCCGGTGTTCTGGGTGTCTTCCAGTCGACGGATGCGTTCCTTCACGGGCTCCAGATCGTGCCAGTCGTGGACACCGTCTCCGTTGAGGTCCCGTAGCCAGGGTGCGTTTTCCTGACTCCGTTCCGGGGCCATCCAGCGGCGAAATGCCTGACGGAGGTCCTCTACCGACTGGTTGGCTAGGTCTTCCACCAACCAATCTCGGTGGCTGCGGATATCGATGTCCACCGTGCCGCGCCGCGCCGTCTCGGCGACATACAGCACGCCCTGGTCATCTACGCTCAGAGCGACCGGATCCATGACATGAGGCTCTCGGGCCCAGAGGGAGAGGCTCAAACCTTTGGCGGCAACCGCCTTGGCCGCGGGTTCGTCCGATCGGATGGAGCCGGAGGTCAGCAGTGCCGCCAGGGAGAGGCAAAGCCAATGATTGAAGGATGATTTCATGTCGGAGGACCGATGACGCAGGTGCAGGGGGAACACTGTGAAAAGGTCTCGGTTGGTTGTCGAAGTATCCTGCAACGCACTTCCAGGGTCGAGTTTGCCTCTCGGGCGGTCGATTCCGGGATCGAGAGTTTCAGCACCCCGAGAGGACGCCTCGGCAGCGGTTCATCGGTGAATAACCAGTGAATAACTTTCGGGAGCTAGTCGTGGCGGAATCAGGGCCAACGTTGCAAAGATACCCAAAGTATTCATCGAATGAACCTCCAACTATTAGCCATGCTCGGTGTCGCCATTGTTGCGATGGCGTCTTTGGAGGCTTCAACGCTTCGGGACGCCTTGGCCATGATCGAGACGGGGGCTTCCTCTCCGGTCGCGGGTGATCCAGACCACGTGATTGGTGGCTCGGGTGAGGTGAGCCGATTCCAGATTATGCCCGGAGTTTGGAAGGCCTACACGAAGTCCAGAAACCATACGAACCCCGAGGTGGCTTGGACCGTCACTCGGCGTATCTTGGCCGATCGGGTGGGCAGCTTTGAGAAGGCCACAGGGCGTCCGCCAGAACCCATAGAGGTGTATCTGCTGTGGAACAAGCCAGGACATTTCGAGGGAGTGGGATACCGCCTGGAACGAGTGTCCCGCATTTATCGCGACCGCGCCCAACGCTTCCAAAATCTGTACCTGACGATGGGCGGAGGCCCCGTGACGCGGCCGACGTTGATAGACGTCCCAGGGATTGCGGAGGTTCATTGAGGCTCGGAGCATGTCAGTCGGCTCGTTCATGAGTCGGGGTTATCCCCTCCCGCCTGAGCGAGGTTGTCTTCCGCAACACCTGCGAATCCCACAGGTTAAACCCGTTCTAGCTTGATCGGGTAAGTTCGGCCGGAGGCGAACTGAGCCACGTACAGGCTGCCCTCGGCGTCGACGGCCAGGTCGTGCGGGTGCTGGAAGAGTTCTTCGCGGTGGGCCATGGGGCGGAGTTTACCGTCGGAGTCATATTCTGGGGCGGTGCCGCCGACGTTGGACACCACGCGCAGCGAGGAATCCAAGACGGAGACGAAGCCCCGGCAGTTGCGATCCTTGGGCCAATTGTCTCCCAGGTGTGCCACGAAATAGTGATCGCCCACGCGACGGATTTGCCGGGGATTGCCGCCGGGCAAGGGAATGGTTCCCAAGGCACGGCCGTCGGTGCTCATGCGCAGGAGGTGTTGTTGGTCACTCATGGCGATGAGCAAGGTTGGTTCGCCCGAACTCGGGACCTCCATCATCCCGCCATGAGGCCCCCAATGAACGATGCCTCCCTCCGCGCCACCAAAGACCTTTTTGAACTCTCCGTCGGCTCCGTAGTGCAGGATGTAGTCGCGACCGTAGCCATCGAGCACGAAGAACTCCCCATTGGGCAGGTGCAAGGTCCAGGACGGACGGTATTCGTCGGGCTTAGGATATTTGCCCGTGTTCTTCGGTAGCGACCATTCCTGAAGGATTTTGCCGTCCGGAGTGGCCTTAATGACCTGATGCCGCTGGAGGTCCGTCAAGTAGAGTACCTCGCGGCCGCCTTCGGTCACCAAAGAGAGACCGTGAGCCCCGGCGAACTGATTGCCCCACTTGTGGACCAACCGCCCTTTCCGGTCGTACACGATGACGTTGTTCTTCGTCTCGTTGGTGAAGAGTAGGATGTGCCCCTCACGGTCCACGACGAGCCCATGGCAGTCATTGACCGGCGTCTCCGCACCGAAATCCCCCCATCCGGGAACCACCCGGTAGCGGAACGCCCCATGACCCAAAAGTGCTGAATCCGCAGCTTGAATGTGGGGGAAACCGA
>SYMJ01000034.1 GCA_005805505.1 Verrucomicrobiales bacterium
AGTCAACTGCCGACCTGCGGGATCGCGGCTCATCAACTGAAGACTATCCACCTTAACCGCCAAAGGGCCCTCTTCAAGCCGCTGGAGAAACTGACTCAAACTCGCCAGAGATCCGGAAGTCTCGAGGCGGCACCGCAACATTTGGTAGGCCGCTTCTTCACCCTTCCATTGGGGCATTCGATCCACGATCTGGGCCCCTGAAGCCTTAGCCCATTCGTCGCAGGCCCTGAGCAGACGCTGCTCGGCTTGCGAGGGTTCCTGGGGCAGGGCATTGGTGCGCAAATGGTTCCATTGATCCCGAAGTCCCGACTCGCGCTGAATTAAAGCCTGTCCCTCGCTCACCTGACGCCGCAGGACCGCGATGCGTGCTGAGCGCTCCGACCAGACTCGACCCATCGGCGTGATGAGCACTAGGTCGGCGATGTAGAGACCCACGGCGGCCAGAGTCACGATCATGAGGAGGCGTTGACGTTGGGTGGGATTCATCGAGCCAGGCCTCCATTCCACAGGAAGGTAAGGTTGAACTGCATCGGAGAAGCACCGCGGGATTGGTCGTGGTGAACCTTGAGAACCCCGGGCTGGGAGCTCAGGCGGGCGGTCATCGCCAAAAAGGCCGGACTATCGGTGGCTGTGCCACTACAGACGACCTCCCCCGATTCTCGAATTTCGATGACCTTGGCCGTCACAGATCCGTTCTCGGGGAAGGCACTGGTCAGGACCTCCAAAACAGCTAAGCCGCGGGCCGACTGAGGAGTCCAGGGTCGGAATTGTCGCAAATCTTGCTGGATGCGTTCCAGTTCCCGGACCTTGCCTGAAAGACCTGCCCATCGGGACTCCAAGAGCGAGAGCTGAATTTGCTGAATCAGGAAAAAAAGGCCAACGAGAGTTCCCACGCCGCCGGCGACGGTCCAAACCGTCCGTCGCTGGCCTTGGGCGTGACGGGCCAGAAATTGTTGGAGCACCGATGGCTTCGGGGGCAGAAACTCTAGGGTCGCCGGCCGCGAGGCCAGCACTCGGGCTGCGACCACGGCTGAAATCGGAAGCTCCTCGGATTGGGCCAAGCCCGGCACTTGGGTGGTCTGGGAGCGGATGCGGAAACCGGCAATCGACAATCGAGCGGACAGCTCAGTGGCTAGCGTTTGTGCTAGGTCTTGCGGTCCGAAGATACGGACGTCGCGGATGGAGCCATTCCAAGGATCAGGGAGCTGCCCCAAGGTGATCCGGATCTCCCGCGCTATGCTGTCGGCGTGCAAAACCGACTGGCCAGACGCGTCTTCGGTGACGCCCTCGAAGCTCCGCAAAGCCACCAGGCCGCCTCCCGCGCTCAATTGGAGCGTCACTGGCCCGGGTCCGGATCCGAGGTGCAACGCCAGCACCCCCTCCGAGGCGGGGTCTTCGGGAGGCTCAAGCTCACACAGAGCCGCAGAAATACTCACCAACTTGAGCCGCGCACAACGGGTCCACCGTTCTAGGGAGGCCAAGCGAGACTGCGTCAGTGCGGCCAAGGTCACCCATTGGCTACTCTCTCCCCGGACGCACCGCGAGTGGGCCACCTGATGGGTCGAAGTATCGCCGTGAAAACCCTTCTCAGCCTCCAGTTGCAACAGGCTGAGGACATCGGCATCGGCCATCACCGGGATCTCTGTCTGGGTGACCAACAGGCTAGAAACCGAAAGAGCCACTGCACAGCTGCGTTCGCGGATGCCGGCCTTGTCGAGTTGAGCCCGGAGCTCCTTGCCGACCGTTTCCGGATCACCCGAATCTATGTCCAGAGACAGTTCGGCCTGAAATCCCTGCGTTTTCTCAATCCCACTCTGGGTCCGGCGCAGGAGGCTGCCCTCGATGCGACGACCCTCCCACGAAAGCCCCAGTACGGAGGGCGGGGCTTTGCGCGGACGGGAACCCAGTTTCAGAAAATTCATCATGGGGGGGTCTGGGCCTTCATCTAGCGATCGATTTGCTGGGCGATCTCCTCACGGACACGGTCCCCCAAAGCCCAGCCCAATCGGCTGAGATCTTGTCGGTAGAGGATCTTCGGGACTCCATCACTAATATCAAAAATGAACTTCACTCGGCGATAACCTCGGCCCAAAGGCCCTACGGCCACCAGGTCGGCTCCATATTGGAAGCTCCGCGTCGTAAGGAGATCGCGGCCAGCCAAAGTGGTTACGGCCTGATGATCACGACCGAGTGCAGTCACCATCCAGGCAATGGAATTCAGGCTCGTCGTGTTTTGTTCCCGATACCGAACGAGAGTCGAGGCGGCGCCCTCTGCAGCTTCTTGAGCCAGGCCCGCCCCGACAAAGAGCGCGGTGAGGACCGTGGCGTTGGCCGTATTCAGGTTCACCCGCCCATAGCTGTAGGTATTGGTGGTGACGCAAAGTTCCGGGGCGATGCGTTCGAAGTCATCTTGGCTTAGGCCGCTGATCAGATAAAAACGCAACAAACTCGGGAAGTTGGGAGTCGCGGCGGCTCCTCCACCTCCGCCTCCACCTCCACCCCCGGGGCCACCGCCCTGGGTGAAGCCCAAGCGGGTCAGGATCTCGCGGCTGCGGCCAGTGCCGAAGGACGATTCGAGCAATCCCTGGATTTGGGCTTGGGTGTTGACGTTGGTGAGGAGTGTTCCATCGGCATGGAAATTGGGCTCCCGACTGAAGACGGTGGTCGTATCCAGCAGGCCAGGGGTCGAAGACAGCGATCCGGTGAGGCTGCGTTCGTCGGGGTCAAGGATTCCATTCTGGTTGCGATCGTCCCCAAAGAGGTGATCCAAGGTAATGCCCTGGACCCAACGCAATTCATCGACCGTTTCAAACGGACTCCGCTTGGCTTCATAGCCCAAACTCGAATAACCCAACTCCAAGGTGCCGTTGGTGCTCCTCCAATCCACGATGGCGGCAGCCAACTCGGCGCTCATCCCCGGCAACATCGAGAGGGCATTGGAATTGGCCCGGTTGAGGTTGAGCCTTCCCGACTCATCCTGAAGGTTGAAAACCAACTGATTGAGCCCAGATTCTGCAGCGGCCGAATTGCGGCCCAAAATCCAAACCCGGGATTCTCCGATGGGCAAAGCTTGGCAAACAAACTGGGAATTAGTGGTCATCATCCCGTTGGTGGCAAACTGAGCCAACGCCCACCCCACATAGCGCGCAGCGCCCTCGATGGCCTGGCCCGCCGCCACGTCGGCCGCTCGGTTGGCCGAAGCCCGCAACTCCAAACCCATGGAGGCTGCGAAGTAGAGAACTAGAGCCGTCAGTCCCGCCGTAATCCACAGCACCACCACCAAGACCGACGCCCGGGATCCGGCGCGAAAATCCGGCGCGGCCCAGGGCCTGCCGATTTTCGCCCGCGTCCTGATTTCCCGGCTGAGGATTGGGGGTACCATGTTCAGCCTCCGACGGTGCTGGTGGAGTTGGTGCGTGTCTGGGCGCTCATGGGCACCAATAATTCGACGAGTCCCGGGTCGGGACCCCAAGAAACCCCACGCTGGAGACGAATGCGGACGGCCACCGGAAGGTTGGTGGTGGTGCCCAAGAGATCGGTGGTGTCCCACTGCGCAAGCCACTGAATGCCGTCGAAGGATTCCACATCCAGACGAGCCACATCGCGCAAGAGGAGTTGGTCCTCCACTTCGGCCACGGAGATGGCCAGAAGATTTCGGCATACGCCGCGATAAAGGTCCATCGAAGCCGATTCTCCTTCGACCGAATTCCGAAGACTGTAGGAAACGCGTTGAACAGCGCCCCAGGGCTCTGAAGCTCGGAGCGATCCGGTGGTTGTATTGAACTCGAGCGAAACGGGCTGGGCATTGACGGTACTGGACAGAGTACCGGCGCGGAAATAGCCCGAAATGAGTCCGTTGGTCTTAGGGGTCACCGCACCCTGGATGTCTTGGCGCAGGGAATCGAGCGCCAGCTCCAGCGGGGCCGCCGATTCGATCGCATCAGAAACCGTGTTGCGGAGCCGAAGACTCGTGAAGAGCACCTGGTTTGCGACGATGAGGATGAGGGCCGCCGCTCCCATCGAGAGAATTAATTCGATCAATGTGAACCCCGATGGGTTCCTGCTTCCGGATGAAACTCGGGTGATCATCGGGTGGCGGTACTGATGCTGCTGCTACTGCTACCAGGGATTGCATCGACGGGGTGACCCAGTGTCGAGAACCGGACCGAGGACTCCTGTCCCTGCGTCAGAAAGCGCACCTCGGCCGTCAATAACGGCAAGCTGCTTTGCACCCAGTTCTCGCGAGTCACCGTCCACCGGTAGTCCACCGTTCCCTCAACTTGAGTCCCGCTTTGAGTGGCACTGCTATTGGTGTAGAGGGTCGCCTCGGTGAGCATCCGTTCAGCAATGCGGGCGGCCACAGCCCGCCGAATAGACGCAGTGCCGGCTCGACTCGCCACATGCAGGGCCTCGACCACGGCGGGGATCACGATGGCCAAAAAGAGGAGAGCCGCCAGCGTCTCCGCCAGGGTGTATCCCGCTCGCCGACGGTTATTGGAGACCGGTGCGAATTTCATAATGACGGCGGTCGGACCCTTCAACGAGCCACAGCACGGACCCATCCGAGTCCTCGATGCGAATGGCATTGGGACTGTCCTCATCGAGGGTTCCATCCGGCAGGAACCGGATCGACGGTTCTGTCCGGGCCGTGGTGGACTTTGGGGAAGTGGACACTCCGGGCAGCAAACCCGTGGTGCGAGTGCTTGTCAGAGTTTGGCCGATGAGGCGTTGGGCCTGATCAAAGGCGATCCGAAGATTGTCATCGACGGTGAACTCTTGGGACAACGGATCGCCATTTTGACCACGGGTCTCGCGCTCGACACCATAGCGACTCACGGTGGCGTCGAGCCACAACAAGACTGGCATGCTCTCAGAAATAGCCCGACTCCGGGCCGCATGCGTCAGGGCTAGAACCCGACGGGCCTCGGACTCCAAGGCTCGGCCGCGGATGAATCCCGACAGGCGCGGAGACACCATCGAGACAGCCACCACCAGCAGGGCCATCACTAAGATCATTTCGATCAAGGTGAAGCCGTGCCGCCGCGAATTCTTCGGGCTGTGACTTTTATTTGGCCGTCCAGTTGCCAAAGTCATCCTCGGTTCCCGCCTTGCCGTCCGGCCCGATGGAGGACAGGTCGAAGGAGGTGGCATTTTGTCGTCCCGGTTGAGCGTACAGATATTCGATGCCCCAGGGATCCTGAGGGATTTTGTCGAGGTACGGTCCGCGCCAGTTACGGGCCTGCCGTGGCGCCTGGAGGAGGTCAGCCAAGGTCTTGGGGTAGGAGCCATTGTCTACCTCGTAGGCGTCTAAGGCTGTCTTGATCGAGGCGATGTCGGCGCGTGCTGCCGACTGTCGGGCCTGTTCGCTGCGACCCATCATCTTGGGGACCACGAGGGCGGCCAAAATACCGATGATGGTGATGACTAACAGCATCTCGACCAGCGTGAAACCACGGTGGCGACGACGTGTCTTGCCGGCGAGGGCTCCTGCCTGGGGACGAAGGGAGAGGTTCAGGTTCATGAGGTCAGAAGGAATTACTTGATGTAGTCTTGCAGCGAGAAAACCGGAAGCAGCATACCGATGAAAATGAAGCCGATAAAACCGGCGATCAGAAAAAGCATCAGCGGCTCGGCCAAGGCCACCGCAGTTTTAAGACGACGGTCTAATTCACTCTCCGTGACGTTGGCGATGCGGATGAGTTCGACATCCAGTCGCCCACTCTCTTCCGCCACCGAGATCATCTCCATTACGGACCCGCTGAAGAGGGTGGGGCACTCCGCCAAACTTTGGCCGAGACGTCCACCCTGCTGCACCTGGTCTATCGAACGAGACACAGCATCGACCAGGATTTGGTTGCCAATCGAACGACGCGCCACATTCAGTGCCTGAACCAACTGGACATCGGCCCCAATTAAGGTCCCCAGCATTCGGCAAAAACGCGCCATAGCAAATCGGGCACTGAGCGGGCCCACAACCGGCGCCTTCAAAGTCAGCCCTTCCCAAATGCGCCGGCCTGCTGGCGAGACAATCCAGGTTTTCAAAAAGAAACTCCCGAGTACTAACCCGACCAACACCAACAGACCGTAAGAACGTAGGATGTCGCTGGTGGCGATAATGATCTGGGTGATGAGGGGCAAGCCGCCCTTCGCGCTGGCGAAGACTTTCTGGAATTTAGGAATGAAAAAGACCAGCAGCACACTCAGCACCACCGCGGCCATCAGCAGCAGAACCGCTGGGTAGATCATTGCCGTGAGCACCTTGGAGCGGAGCTCCTTTTCCCGGGACTGGAAGTCAGCGATTTGCGCCAGGACAACGTCAAGAAATCCGCCGGCTTCACCGGCCTCGACCATCGCCGTGTAAACCTTCGGGAAGGTTTCTGGGGATCGGGCCATGGCGTTGGCCAGGGACATGCCATCCACTACCAGTCCGTGGATTTCTCGCCACTTCGCCGAGGCCACCGGCGACGAAGCCTCCTTACCGAGGATGGTCAGCGCCCGGCTCAACGGCACCCCGGCCGCCAGAAGGCTGGAGAGCAGCCGGGTGAAATTCTCCAATTCTTCCGAGCTCACCTTTGAACCACCAAAAGACAACCCGCCCAGACCCTGGGTTCCGGTGGCCAAATCCTTGCCAGGTTTGACCGTTCGATTTCCGCTGCCACCTGCTTCGGTGACGCTGACGGGACGCAGGCCTCGAGTCTCGATGACTCGCAAGGCTTCAGAACGGTTGGCCGCTTCAGCGATGCCATCGGCCATCTGCCCATTGGCTTGCAGTGCTCGGTAGGTGAAGGTCGGCATGGGTCAGGTTCGTGAACCCGATGCCCCAGAACCTCGGGCTCGGTCAGTGGCTTCGCCCGAATCGGCCGGAGCCTGAAATCGCGGTGTTTCCTTGTCGGTCGTGACGCTCAGGACCTCTTCTACTGTGGTGATACCCTGAGCCACCAAGCGCCAACCGTCTTCGGCCAATGTTCTCATGCCGGAAGTTCGGGCTGCCGATCGAATTTGGTCGGTAGAGCCATTTTCCAGAATCAGCCGACGAATATTCTCATCGGTGTCCATCCATTCGAAGATGGCATGACGTCCGAAGAATCCAGTTTGCCGGCATTCGCGACATCCGACGGCCTTAAAGAGTTCCACCTCTGGAGCAATACCCATGCGGGATCGGAAGGATTTCGCATGAGCCGAGGTGTCGGGAACCTTGCAATGAGGACACAAGACTCGAACCAACCGCTGGGCTAGAACGGCTTCGAGAGACGACGCCACGAGGTACGGCTCGACTCCCATATCTACTAGGCGAGTCAGAGCGCCAGGGGCGTCATTGGTGTGCAGGGTGGAGAAAACCAAATGGCCGGTCAGTGAGGCCTGCACCGCGATTTGCGCTGTCTCCCGATCTCGGATTTCACCGATGAGCACGACATCCGGATCGTGGCGGAGAATGGACCTCAACCCACGAGCGAAGGTGAGTCCGGCCTTCTCCGAAACCTGGATCTGGTTCACCCCCCGGAGCTGATACTCAACGGGGTCCTCGATCGTGATGATTTTGCGGACCTCGTCGTTGATCTCGTTGAGGGCCGTGTAAAGAGTCGAGGTCTTGCCGCTGCCGGTCGGGCCTGTCACCAGCACTATGCCATGTGGCAAATTTAGCACCTTCTGAAAACGCTCCAACTCGCGGTCTCCAAGACCGATATGGGCCAGATCCCTCAAGGTCGAGTTCTGTCGCAGAAGACGCAGGACCACCGCCTCGCCATGAAGCATCGGAATTACCGAGACACGAATGTCGACCTCGGTGTCTTCGATCCGAACCTTGATACGCCCATCCTGAGGCAGGCGCTTCTCGGCGATGTTCAGATGGCTGAGGATTTTGACGCGCGAAACGATGGCCGGTTGGAACTGCTTGAGCTGAGCCGGGAGCGGAATTTCCTGCAACTCACCATCGATGCGGTACCGAATGCGGAACTCGTGCTCGAAGGGTTCTAGATGGATGTCGGAGGCGCGCAGTTCAATGGCATCCTTAAGGACTTGGTTGACGAAGCGAATGATCGACGCTTCATCCTCGGCTCCGGCGTCGAGGTTGGAATCCTCGGTGTTTTCATCGACGACCTGAACCGATTTCTCCTCGTCGAGTGCGCCGATGGTGTCGGCTCCGACTCCGAGGTTTTTCTTCATCTCCCGCAGGAGCGCCTCCCGCGGCGACAGAACCAATTTGAGACGGAGGCCGGTGAGTGAACGGAGTGTGTCCAGTCCCCGCGTCGCAAAAAGACGGCAACTGGCAATTTCGATAGAACCGTTGTCGCGGCGCAGCGGCAGCAATTCTTCCTTCAGCAGAATGCGGGCCGGGAAAAGCGCGAGCACCTCACGATCGGCCTCAACCGAATCCAGGGGGAGAAAGCCCACCCCATATTCGTGGCTCAGCCATTCTAGAACATCCCGCTCGGTGGCATCTTCACCCCCCGCGGTTGAAGATCCTGTGAGTAACCGGGCCTGAACAAACGCCAACGCATCGGCGGCAGAAAGTTGCCGCTCGGCGATCATCCGATCGAGAAGCGTTTGGGTGGGTGTCGAGGCTTCGGCCATGGTGCGGGTAAATGACGGAGCAATTGTCGGAATGGAATCCTCCGAGAACAAGACCGGGAGGTGGCACCCGAGGAAACGTGGAGAAGCCTGGTTCCCCGCTTTCCGTCAAGTGCCCCTCCCGGGGTCGTCGCAGGATTTGTCGTTTACTTCAGCAAGCCGAGCAATACCGCACGGGCCTCTTGCTTGACGGAGAGAAGTTGGCGGAGTTCATCCTGAGCCTTCTCGAGTTGCCCTTCCTTCACCTTCGCCGCTGCGCGGTAAGCCGTCAGCTTGACCTTAATATCATCGGCAGAGGCACCGGAATCCAAGGCGGCCTGCAAGACCTCTGCATCCGGGTTAGCCTGACCAAAACCGCCGCGTCCCTGACGACCACCCTGACCGCCTTGGCCGGCTTGGCCCGCTTGACCGCCGGGGCCGCCGGGGCCTCCAGGGCCGCCGCCGGGGCCGCCCATGCCTCGACCAACGCCAAATCGGAAGTCACTGATTTTCTTTATGCGAGACTCAATGACGCTCCATTCTGAATCATCTTTCACGGCCAGCTGCTCGCGAACGCGTTCCATCATGCGTTGACGCATTTGCTCGGGATCCCAGTTGCCACGACCCTGGCGACCGCCGGGAGCGCCCGGTGCGCCCGGTTGGGCTGCCGGTGCCTCGTTCTGGGCCAAGAGCGACCCGGTGGCTGTGGAAAGAATCAGGCCACAAATGGCCAACAGGGAGGCGAAAGACAAACGTTTCATGGCTATCGTTGTTAATTGCGGAGTCAAGAAAACCCCAGACGAGAGTGCTGACCGCAGCCATCGCCGACTGGTTACGATGGAAGCGAATCGACCGTGCGCTCGACCGTTCCATCGCTCTTTGGATAAAATCGTTCCGATAGGCTCTAGAAAGAAATCCTTCGGGACCCAGCTCACGAATAAATCCGAGACCTGTGCGCTCTTTTATATCTGCCCACGCTCTGCATCCATTCATCCATTCATGCCGCATCTCCACGAAAACATCGATTTCACCGTCGCCCTCTTCGTCGTTCAGGACCGGAAGGTGCTGGTCATTCTACACCGCAAGCTCAGCAAATGGCTGCCGCTGGGCGGGCACATCGAATTAGACGAGGACCCGGAGCAGGCGGCCTTGCGGGAGGCCCGTGAGGAGAGCGGTCTGGAAATCGAGCTTCTCGGCGAGCGACCGCCAACCACCGAACCCGGTACCCGGGCCCTCATTGCTCCCCGATTCCTCGATATCCACCGCATTCATGACACCCATGAACACATCGGCATGATTTATTTTGCCCGTCCCATCCGTGGCTCGCTCACCCTGGCGGTCGAAGAGCATCGGGACATCCGTTGGTGTTCTCCCGAAGCGCTCGAGGAACTGGATCCACCCATGAGCGGAGCCGTGAAGTGGTATTGCCTCAAAGCCATTGAAGAGGTTTCCAGCAAGTCAGCCGGAACGACTCCATTGGGCGGTCACTCATAGCGCGACGAACTCTTTCGCAAGACCAGGCGACACGGAGGTTCTGGCCAATGGGAGGCCCGCCGCGAGCTCTCAACGAAGCGCTGGCTGAAGTAGGTGCAGCAAGGCACTAGGATCCATCGGCAAATCGTTCCGCCTCGGGGCCTGCCTAATCTTTTTGAAGGATTCTTCCCGGGGATGGGGATCCCGATTCCAAAAGAACTTCGACCGCCCAATCCGGACTGGCGATGGCCGGGGTCACCAGCGGTTGATCAAAATTCTGAAAGATCCACACGTTGGTCTTCGTTCCCGGATTCAACGTCAGGCTCTGCGGTTCGAGCACTGGGGTGAGTTCAACTCCGGCCGGCAAGGCCAGTGGCCACGTTTCAGCGGGCGTGCTGGCTGGTTTGCTCCAGCGCAGGCTGAGTCCCTGAGTCGAACCCGGGCCCTCGATCAGCCGCCATTCCAAGGCCGACGCATCGTTGACCACCCGCCGCCCCAACTCACGAGGCTTCCCATTTTCCCAGAACCTGAGAACCACCGTCGTTGGTTTCCCGACCGCTGTTTTGAGGCGCAATTGACGCTGCGCAAAGAGCCCAGGTTCTTGCGGACCTCCATAACGCCGGTTCTGACCTCCTCCTCGGACGATTTCCGGGTGGAATGTGACCAACGCATAGAAGATGGAAAACGGCAGTGCCACTATGAGGGCTAAGTGCAGCAATAATCCCCCGGCGAAGGCCCACCAACCGCGTCCCCGTCGAGGTTTCTGGACTCCGCGACGACGAGAGCGGAGGTACACCCCACTCAACAGGAGGGTGAGAGCTAGCCCGGCAATCCACCGTGACTTGAAAAACTCCGGATCACCCCCCTCTTCGCCCCCGCGGCCTAAGACCACCGAACCTAGAGTGCCACCAATTACCATTAATAGACCCCGAATACCGGCCGTTGCGAATAACGCCCAAGCCCGGCCGCGACGCTCAGGCTCCGGGCCTTGGAGCCGCCGCAGTGCCAGCCCGCCGAAGATCGACCCAATAAAACCAACCCATACTGCTGCGAAAAGCGTTAGGACCACCGGCCCTAAGCCGTCCATATCCATCGCCATCAGCCGCTGAAACAGCCATCCGGGGACGATGAGGAGAATCCCGAAAGCGGGCACCGACAAAACAGCAGCGATCAAGGACAGCCGGGACCATCGCTTGAGGATGGGCAGGTCAGCCGGCGGAATAAAAACCACATTAGATGGAGTGTCGGACGCGCTAATGGGATCCATTGATAACCCAGGGTTTTCTAATTGGCGACACCTTGTCGCCGGCGCGTAAAATTGATGAGAGCCGGTCGTTCCCTGTGGAATTCACTTTCAGCCGGGAAGGACCCGTCCTAGACTCGCACCGCTGTTGGCCGATGGTGTAATGGTAGCACAGGGGCCTTTGACGCCCTTAGTCATGGTTCGAATCCATGTTGGCCAACCATATTTTTAGCCCGTTTTTGGGCCCTTTTTGAGCGCTAAAACTTTTTGAGCGCCGACAAACTGCGCTGATAGAGACAAAACCGCCCCCTTTTCCGTGCAATGATCCTTCAGCGGTGTTGGAAACTGAGCCCAACATGAGCCCAACATGAGCCCAACAGGGCGCTCAATAACCCCCTACAGGGCGCCCAAGAAAAAACCCGCCTGAATCAGGCGGGTTTGTCTTCGAGCTGGAATTACTGCCAGCCCCTTTTGAAGGTCTATTACTTGACGGCCTCGATGTGGGTCACGGCCAACTCCTTGTGTTCCTTATCCAAGGTGCCGGTCACTTTAACCTTCTTGGTCTCGCTGCAGATTTCCTTGTGGAAACCCTTGGAGACATCACCAGTCAGCTTGTAGGTGGTGGTATGGTCGCCTTCTTTCACTTCGACGACGTTCTGGCACTTGTCGGCCTTCTTGAGGGCGCACTTCAGGCACTTGCCTTCGCCCGTGAGGGTGACTTCCTTAGCAAAGGCAGAGGTGGAAAGGGCGGCCAGAACCGCAACAGCGAGGATCAGTTTCATAGAGTTCTTGTATGATTGTTTCCCGGGTAGCTGATCATATCTGACCCTCACAGGCAAGATATAAATCATTGGTTTAGATTTTCTTGAATCCAAACTGGGCTCCTATTGCTTAAGTGGACCCTTTCGACACCTTTTTATGTCCATAAATTCCTGCTGCAGGTTGCGGAGCGTTCCCTGGAATCTGGGACGGACAACCTTTTACAGAGCTGTTGTTTTAGAATTTCTCATCTCGGAATTTCTGTGAAACTTGTTTCGTTATCGATATATTTATTGTTTTAACCAATTTAGATGATCATTGCTCGTCGAATCTCGGCAACGTTCCGGAATTGACGGGAAGTTGGCTGTTTGAAATTCGCGGTTTTACCGAATCCTCGGATCTGTTTTCTTCCAGGATGAGCGCCAGCGTTTCTTCCTCCTTCCAAATGAGGCCGAATGCGTCTGGGGGCTAGCAGACTTGATAAGAATTCGTTTGGGCAGCCGACAAGCTCAGGCCGAATCGATAATCCGCTGAGTTTCTGAGCTCAGTGGTTGTCAAACCGGCAGGTTTCATCGGTTTTCATACCGTCACAGAGAGTTGGTTTTGGCCACCAGAGGCCGCCCGAGGACCTCCCGGATAGGGACCGATCTCCGAGCGGTACGACTCCGCGGCGGTCCGTGTCTGCAGACGTGTTGTGCGACGACGATTGTTTTTTCCAAGGGGGAAGAATAATTGTCTTTGAACACACCTCGCCTGGCAGCTCAGGGAATGGTCGGTGAGACACCGGGCCTACAGCGCACCACCCAGCCCACGACGTCACCCTGTAGGCCGGGTCCCCCGACCCGGCGTTCCCCGCATTTTCCCTACGGCCCGACGTTTAAGGACGCCCGGTGAGACACCGTCCCTACCAAACTGACAAGCCATCCCCCGCTGCCACCTCCCCGGTAGGGAACGAGTCTCTCGGGCCTTCCCCAACTCGCTCGGCAGGCCGGGGTATGGACGGTGAGGGCACCGGTCCTACCAAACCTGTTACCGAAGTGTTCACTTCAACTTCGCTTCTTCGCACTGTTCCACTTGGAACATTAGAATCGAAGGACTGCCTCGCCCTAAGATTGCTGATTGGGAAGAAATCACTAGCCTCCCGGGATGTTCGTCTATCCTAAGCGGTATGATGTCATTGTGGTGGGAGCTGGCCATGCTGGGGTAGAGGCGGCTTTGGCTGCCTCGCGGATGGGCTGCAAAACCCTCCTGTTGACCATCAATTTGGACACCATTGGGCAAATGTCCTGCAATCCCGCCGTTGGAGGGCTTGCCAAAGGTCACCTCGCTCGAGAAATAGACGCTCTCGGTGGCGAGATGGGGAAGACAACCGACCTCTGCGGTCTCCAATTCCGAATGCTCAACACGAAGAAGGGTCCCTCGGTGTGGGCTCCCAGGGCGCAATGCGACAAGAAGGCCTATCAGTTTCGTTTGAAGTGGGTCTGCGAACGCCAGCCCCTTTTAGACTGCAAACAAGGTCAAACGGTCCGTTTGCTCCATCGAGAGGGTCGCGTTTATGGGGTCGAGACCGCCTTGGCGGTTCAATTCCTCGCCGAAACTGTCGTGGTTACTACCGGGACATTCCTGCGAGGTCTCATGCACATAGGGGCCAATCAGCAATCCGGCGGTCGTGCGGGTGAATCGGCGGCCACCGGCCTTTCAATGTCCTTGGCTGAAGTGGGCCTCCGATTGGGTCGACTGAAAACCGGCACCCCCCCTCGATTAGTCCGTCAATCCATCGATTTCACCCGAACTGAGCCCCAATATGGGGACGAACCGGTTCCCTGGTTCACGTATTGGAAGGAGGACCTCTGGAACGATCCATTGTTCCATGTGGAACATCGCACTGGAAGTTCCACGCTTCCTCCTGGGCCTTACCCCGCGGGATCCATCTTAGCACGACATGGCAGTCAAGAACCCTGCTACATCACCCATACCACGGATCGCACCCGGGAGATCATCCTCCAGAATTTGCACAAGTCCCCGATGTACTCAGGAGTGATTGAGGGCGTTGGACCCCGTTATTGTCCAAGCATTGAGGACAAATTCGTCCGGTTTGCCGACAAACCGAAACATCAGATCTTCTTGGAACCAGAAGGGATCGCCACCGACGAAATTTACGTCAACGGGTTCTCGACCTGCCTTCCCTTTGAAGTTCAGGTCGAAATGGTCCATTCCATCGTTGGTTGCGAACAGGCAGAAATCCTCCGGCCCGCCTACGCGGTCGAGTACGACTTCTCTGATCCCACTCAACTCTCTCCCAGCTTAGAAACGCGCTGCTGCCAGAATCTCTTCCTAGCAGGCCAAATTAATGGCACATCCGGTTACGAGGAAGCCGCAGCCCAAGGAATCCTGGCCGGAATCAATGCGGCCCGACGAGTCCAGGCCAAGGACCCGATCGTCCTACGACGAGATCAGGCTTACATTGGGGTTCTCATCGATGATCTCGTCACCAAAGGCACCCTGGAGCCTTACCGGATGTTCACCAGCCGGGCCGAATACCGTCTCCTCCTGCGTCAAGACAACGCCGACCAACGCTTGAGCCCGATCGGTCGGGACATCGGTTTGCTACCTCAGCGGCACTTTGACCAATTCTCCTCCAAACTTCTCTCAATTCAGGAAGAAGTCCGTCGCCTTCAAACCACCCGGCATGGTCAGGACCTCCTGTCTGATCTCCTCAAGCGGCCCGAAGTGGAGTACAGCACCTTGCCCGGTCTCCGGACCGATCTGCCGGACGAAGTCACTCTCCAAGTCCAAATCACTCTCAAATATGCCGGTTACATCGATCGCCAAGAGGCTGAAGTCCAACGCCTGCGTCTTTGGGAGAATCAAGGCATTCCGACGACTTTAGACTATGGACAAGTACCCAGCCTACGGATCGAGGCCCGCTCAAAGCTCCAGTCGATTAGGCCCACCTCCTTAGGTCAGGCTGGCCGCATCAGCGGGGTCACCCCTGCTGATGTCTCGGTCTTGAGTCTCTTCCTCAAACGAATGATGGCAGCCCCATCCAAAGCAGAATCGGAGTCCAACGCCTGCTGCTCAGAGGAACACTTAGATGCCCCTGGGGCCCACAATCAGTGCTGCGGAGACCTTTAACCCTCAACGATTTTGCCGGATCGGTCGTTCTTATCGGGTCTGTTTCCACTAAGGCTTCGTTGTTTGCTCGTTACAGACCTGAATCCGGCCATCGCCCCACTCACGCACCGTCTTACAACAAATTCAGCCCTGCTCTCCCTTCCCTGCTCACTCAATCCTTCCAGCACGAGCGCTCTCATGCGGATTAATTGGGCCGGCAGCCTCCTTTCTTGGCCGGGTGGTATGGAGAGTTGCCGAGACCAACGAAGTCCGAGTACCGTCACCCCGTGCCGAAGCCCTCGCGTCTCCAACAAATCCAGGCGGATGTCGCGGCAACTTTCCGCGACGGTGTTCCTGCCCATCCAGATCCAGAATCCCTGTCCTCGTTCCAAAAGTTTACTTATTTCTGGGCTCTGGTAATCCGCTTCTTCGCGAAGAACCGCTGCCAAGTCCGCGCCTCGGCCTTGGCCTACACGACTTTAATGGCCTTGGTGCCGTTGCTGGCGGTGTCTATCAGCATGCTGGCGATCTTTCAGATCTCCAACGCCAAGAAAGCCATTGATCATTGGATCTCTCAGCTTGTCCAAAATGTGGCTCCGACGTTGGGATTGTCGGGTCAACAAGGAGCCGACGTTTCGCAGGAGGCCGTGGTCACCAAAATCGTCAACATCGTCTCAGACATCCCTTTCGGCACGATCGGCATCACCGCGATGATCGGTCTGATCTTTGCCGCTATCTCAATGATGCGGACCATCGAAGCTGCCTTCAACGACATCTGGGGTGTCACCCGCTCTCGGTCCTGGTGGAACAGCATTCTCCTCTACTGGGGCGTTCTGACGCTCGGGCCGGCCGTCCTGGCCTTGGTCACCACCTCCAGTTATGTCCAAGCTACCTTCCAACAAGTCGAATGGATGCAGAAACTGCCCCTCTTGGGCATGCTCAACACCGCCCTTCTTCCCATCATCACGCTGACCATTGCCTTTGGCCTCTTCTACTTGTTGATGCCCAATACTCGGGTCGATCCCCGATCGGCTGCCGTTGGAGCAGCGGTTGCCGCCACTCTCTGGTGGGGTAACTCCCAACTGGGAGCGCTCTACAATACCCGAGTAGTCACCTACTCCAAGATCTATGGTTCCCTGGGTGCGGTGCCCCTGTTCCTTCTAGGACTCTATTTTTCCTGGTTAATCCTGCTCTTTGGATCGCAAGTGGCCTACGTCTTCCAAAACCGTGGCGCTTACCTTCAGGACCGTCAAGCCGACTCGATCCACCAAAACGGGCGCGAGTTCGCCGCCTTACGTTTGATGACCGCCATTGGGATGTGCTTCCAACGGGGCGAGCGCCCTCCGGCTGAGTCGTCACTGGCCAACCAGTTGGGAATCCCTCCTAAACTCGCCGCATCCTTGCTCCTTTCGCTGGCCTCCTCCGGTCTTTTGCACGAAACCTCAGGGGCCGAAGCCGCCTTCGTTCCGGCTAAACCCCTGACCGAAATTTCCCTTAAATCCATCCTACTCGCCATCCGAACGGCGCATGGACGGGATATTTCTACCGCTGAGGATGCCGGGCGCCAGCCGGTGACTCAGGCTCTGGATGCGGTTCGGAAGGCTGAAAACTCCATGGCCTCGAACCTCTCGCTAGCCCAACTGGTCGGTGAGGCCCTTGAAGCCGCCAACACCTCAGACCCGAAGCGCCACCTCCCCTTGCCCAATTCTTCGTCGGTGTCCTGACTTTTCAACGCCCAGCTCTCCGCCCTCGATTTGCTCCAAGCGTCATCGAGGAACCGGGCCGTCAAACGCCAGCTCGGTTTTGGTCCCGCGGACGTCGTCGACCATGCTGACACTGCAAGTCCATCGGTCGGCCTGCTCCCGGAACTGGGTGATCGAGAAGTGCTTGAGCCGAACCTTGCGCGCGTCATAGACCTCGGCACTCAGGACCACTCCGAGCTTTTCATCGATCCAGGACCTGACCGAAGCGGGTCCTTCGGGTTTCTTCGAGACGCTTTCAAGCACTTGACACCACCTACCATTGCTCAATTCGCGACCACTAACGCGCTGTTCTGGCCAATGAAGAAATTCCATACCCAATTCATGAAGTAAAAAGTCACTCTTTGCGATCGCCCAATCCCCAGGCGCTCGCCCCCCCTGGATAGGTGGTTTCCCAAGACCCTCGACCACCACTTCAAAGGTCGGAGGGCCCTCAGCATTGTAGTGGATCCTTGAAACCTCCCCTGCGCCCTTCGCGCCCGGGCCTCCCACCTGATATTCAACTGTCCATCGCCCCTTCCCGGGTTGAGTGACCACAGTCACCGGAATCTGACGGCGACCCTCCCGATTGCGGATCCTCAAGACCGCCTGATTGGTCGAGGGGTCTTCGGGAGCCACCGTCCGCAACCGTTGGGCCAACTCTCGTCCCTGGGACTCCGCCGTCTCATCGGCGCCAGCAACCGACAACACACCCGTCCAGACGACAAGAATCCAGAGGATGGCCAAGACCAACCCGGGAACCCGGCTCTTTGCCGGCAATGAAGAAAGCAGGACTCTCATCGGAGAATTACCTGAGGACGCTCTCCGCGTCGACCTTGCACGATCAATCCTGGTCCCCGCGGCGCCGAAGCGCCTCCTGAGCAGCAGCACCCTCCCCCTCGGCTCCCCAGCTGACGCCGCCACCTTCGCGGTGCCCACTGAGCCCAGAAGAACAACCCCAACGTGATTCCCACCACGCTCAGAGCCGCTAATTTCTGCCAGTCCATACCCGGCAGCATAGCCGCCGCCCCCGGGGGAGCAATCCCTCGCGTCAGCGCCGAATTTGGACATTCCTGACGATTGACCTGATGGCTAGGCATGATTGTCTGTCCGCCATGCAGCCCTCCCTCTTGGAATGGTTACGTCGCCCGATATGGGTCGTGGCCTTCGAGCCCGCTGTCGTCGTCGGTTTGTTAACCCTCTGCGGATGCTCTGCCTCCTCCCGAGCGCAGATGCTCATGCCTGCTCCTGATTTTCCTGCCGTCATCCGCCCTTTAGATGGGAGTGTTGGCTCTGTGGTTCTGGTCAATGAGCGCCTGCGGTTTGTTGTTCTAGATTACTCCTTCAGCACGCTGCCACCCACCGGGTCCTTTCTGGAAGTGTACCGTTCCTCCGACCGCGTGGGCCGAGTCCGGTTGTCCCGATGGAGCAATCCGACAACGGCCGCCGCCGACATCCTGGAAGGCGCTCCCCAAGTCGGCGACACCGCTCGACCCGATTGATGCCTCATGAGTTGGTTTTAATTTCTTATACCTTTCATCCGAAGGGAGGCTCGCTTGACCCTCCAATGGGCCAGTCTACCATCGGTGGTCGTGCGTTCCTTTTGCCTCTTCTTTTGCAGCGTGGTGCACCTCTTCGCCCTCTGCCTTGGACTCATCCGTCCACATGGCCTGATGGCTGCCGAAGCTGCTGCGGGTCTGGCCCAAACACTGCGATCAGGAACCTCATCCGATCACCGTACTGCCGACGGCATCGCCTTATTCGTGCCTTCGGGCGAACCCGCGACCCCCTTCTTAGTTCAGGGGCCCTTCACCTCAGCCTGGTCTGGAGAGCTGTCCGTCGATCTTCGCGGCGAGTACTTCTTCCATGGGCTTTTCACGGGGCACCTCAAGGTTTCCATTAATGATGCGGTGGTCCTCGATGCCGACGGCAAAAGCCCGGCCTGGATTGATAGCTCGAAGGTCCGACTCAACAAAGGGGCCAACAAAATCCTCACCGAATACTCGGCTCCCAAGTCCGGTGAAGCCCTGGTGCGAGTGTATTGGTCTGGCAAAGAGGTTCCCTTCAATCCCATCCCCGTGGGCGCCCTCAGCCACACTGCTAACGCCGACATCTCCTCCGCCAACCAACTACGACGAGGCCGCGATTTGTTTGCTGAACTCCGGTGCTCGCACTGTCACACCACCCAGGGCGGCATGCCCGATCTGACAGCCGACGCTCCGACCTTCAGTGGAATTGGATCCCGGCGGCACTCGACGTGGCTGGCTCAATGGATCGCGAACCCGGAATCCCTTCGACCCGGCTCTCCCATGCCCGCGCTCTTCCACGGAGCCGAAACTGCCTCTCACTCCGACGCCATTGCTGCTTTCTTAGGTTCCCTCAAGGCAGCCACCCCTCTCACACCCAGCGCTTCTTCCACGGCCGACCTCATCGAAGCCGGCCAGTCTCTGTATGAGAAGCTCCACTGTGTCGCCTGCCACGTGGCTCCCGACGACGCTAAGGCCGACCCGGCCAAGATCTCCCAAAAGCAAGTCCTGGCCAAATTCAAGCCGGGGGCTCTGGTCGCCTTCCTCCGGAAGCCCTCGGAACACTTCGCATGGATCGGGATGCCCGACTTCAAGCTCTCCTCCGATGAAGCCTCCCAGCTGGCTGCCTACCTCGAATCGGCCGCGGACAAACCCTCGGAACGTTCTATCCCCTCCGATGAGGCATTGATCCTCAAGGGAAAGAGCTTGGTCCAAAACTCCGGCTGCCTGAACTGTCACACCCTAGACCTCCCCAACACCTACAAAGCTCCGGCGCTGGCCGCTCTCAAGGCCGAAGCCTGGTCTGCGGGTTGCCTGGCTACCTCTCCCGCCGCTGAATCAACAGCACCCCGCTATACTCTCTCCTCCGCCGATCGCCAGGCGCTGGCGGCCTTTGGTCGAACAGACCGCTCTTCCCTCACCCGACACACCGCTGCCGATTTCTTGGAACGACAAGCGGTGTCTCTGAATTGCCGGGAATGCCACGGGAAATTCGAAGGCTTTCCTGCCTGGGAGCTCCTAGGTGGCAAGCTCAAGCCCGAATGGGCCAGCCGTTTCATCGGTGGATCGGAATCCTGGAAACCCCGCCCGTGGCTAGAATCCCGGATGCCCGCTTTCCCCACTCACGCCGCGTTTCTGGGCCAAGGCTTAGCCACCGCCCATGGATTGCCTCCGGTGACTCCTGATGATGATGCTCCCGATGCCGAGTTGGCCAAGGTGGGCCACAAGCTGATTGGAACCTCTGGAGGCTTCGCCTGTATTTCCTGTCACAGCGTCGGCGACTTCGGAGCGACCCAAGTCTTCGAGGCACCAGGCATTAACTTAGCTCACTCTTTTGAACGTTTGCAGCCCGACTTCTATCGCCGCTGGTTGCGCAATCCTGTTTCCTTGGACCCCAATTCCAAGATGCCTGCTTACTTTGATGAAGAGGGCAAGAGTGCCTTGGCCGAGGTGCTGGAAGGCGATGGACCCAAAACCATTCGCGCGCTCTGGGAATACATCCGACTCGGTTCCAAAATGCCCAAGCCGGAATAGTCCTCACTCGATTGCTCCATCGACAAAAGAAACCCCGGGCCAATTACGGCACCGGGGTCGAACCGAGCGAAACCAAAGTCATCGCTGATTTGGTCTGAAACCGGCTACGTGGGCTGTCTTCTTAAACTCGGCCCTGTCTCTAGGGTCTCATCAGAACGCCCGATTCAAGACCCAACACATAGCTCTCTTCGGAGCTGGATTCGGGTTACCAGCGCACGCTCTCGAGGAACTTCAACGACTGCGGGATTTGCTCCACGCTGGAAGCCGATTCATCCTCGATGAAGTAGTGCTTAACGCCCGCCTTCTGGGCGGCCTTCAAAATCTTGGGCCAGTCCATTTGACCGGTGCCCAATGCCACGTCGTTGTTGGGATCGGTTCCACCGTTGTGGAAACCCGTCGGCACACCCTTCTTCAAGTCTTTCAAGTGCATCAACTCCCAGCGACCGGGATATTTGGCCAACCAGTCAGCGGGATCCTCACCGGGATATTGAACCCAAAGGATGTCCATTTCGAAGGCCACGTAGCGCGAGTCGGTTTCCCGAATAAGAAAGTCCATCGCCTGCAGACCCCAACTATCCCGATGTTTAAATTCATAGCCATGGCAGTGGTAGAAGACCTTGATGCCGTGGGCCGCCAGCGCTTTGCCGGCCTTGTTGAAATCCGCGGCAGCCTTGTGGGCGGCCTCAATGTCGAACTCGCCCTTGCCTTTAATCCAAGCCGCCCCGACATACCGGATCCCCAACTCATGACATTCCTTGGCCACGGCCTCGGTGTCCCCGGTGATGCGCTCCATAGGGAAATGCCCGGCGATAGGCTTTAAACCAGCCTGTTCTAGCATTAGGCGGTAGGCCGGATTCTTCAGGTTGTTGTTGCCCGCCAACTCGACCTCTTGAATGCCAAAACCTTTCACCGTTCCTATGGTCTGGGGAACGTTGCGGGTGAACTGGGCCCGAAGACTGTAGAGTTGGATGCCCACCGGACCCCGGAAATGAGAACCGGTGCCGACGGATGCGGTGTGAGTGGAGCAACCGGCAGTGACCCAGGCGGCCACCAGTGCAATCCAGAGGAAGGGACGAAACGCGCTCTTCATGACGGATCCGAGTCAACCTCATCGGATCCGTCCTGCGCAACCGGGGATTGCCGCTTGGGGCCTGTTTATCTTTAGACCATCGCCAACCTTCAGCTCATCCGCATCGGCATAATGACGTACAGGAAGGGCTCGTTGGTCTTCAGAACGCCAGGGCTGAGTTCATCGATGAGTTCGAAATAAACCTCGTCGGTGTCCAAGGCTTTCAAGGGATCCATGAGGTAGCCAGGGTTGAAAGCGATCGCAAAATCTTTGCCTTGATACTTAAAGGCCACTGTTTGACGGGCTTCGCCCACTTCAGGGGCATTGGCAGTAATGGCCAACTGATTGCGGCTGAAGGTCAACTTCACCGAATTCTGCTTATCGGTTGTCATGATCTCAGCCAGACGGAGCGACTTGAGAAATTCTTCCCGATTGAGCGGCACCCGTTCCAACGGCTCGGCAGGGATCACTTGGCGATAGTTCGGATACACTCCATCCACTAACTTGGTCACTAAGATCGCCGAGACGGCGCCTTCGGCGGTAGGCTGCGTCGCGAACGAAGCTTGGTTTTCGGTAAACTTCACCTCCACGTTACCGCCACCTTGGAGCAATCGCGTCAGTTCATTGATCGCTTTAGTGGGAAGGATGAAATCGGCCTGGTTGTCGGCTGAAATTTCAAATTCTTCTTCGCACAAAGCCAGACGACGACCGTCGGTAGCGACCAAGATCAGCTTGTTTTCCTTGAGGCTGATATAAATCCCGTTGAGGACAAAACGGCTCTCGTCGGTGGAAACCGCAAAACTCGTTTTGCGGAGCATTCCTTTCAGTTTGTCCTGAGGGATGATCACCGTGCGGTTCTGAGCGAACACCGGCAGCGGTGGGAATTCCTCGGCCGCGAGACCGTTGACTTTGAAAAACGAGCTTCCAGCACGGATCGAAGCCGTCGACTTCTCGTCAATCTCGATCTCGATCTCCGTAGCAGTCAGCTCGCGCGTGATGTCTACCAGCTTTTTCACGGGCAGCGTAGCCCGACCCGCCTGCTCTACGGTGGCGGCTACCGAACAGGTGATGGTTACATCCAGATCGGTGGCGGTCAGCGAGAGGCGCCGATCACCGGTCTCCAACAGAACATTGGACAAGATGGGGAGCGTTGATCGCGACCCCACGATGTTCTGTACGGCCTGAAGGCCAACGAGCAGCTGATCTTTGGCGATCGTTAGTTTCATTGTCCGCTTACTATCAGTGGAGAGTCTTCAAAGAGAAAGTCCTTAGTAAGGACGGTGAACAATCCTTACAACCGGAGCAAACCCCGTCAAACAGGGCTGAAAAAAGATTTTCTGACGGTGAACTGTTTTGGGAACAACCCGGGCCGAAGGCTCCAACTGGGGTTGTTGGGCTCCTATCGGCACTCCTTTGGACCGTTGTTCCCAAAGTTCTGCGAAGAACTTCCTGTTCGCGAAGCTTGAACCGGAAGAAACCGTTCGTAGGGTGTGCCTCGAATGGAAGCGATGGGCAGCGATGGAAACGCCAAAATCCGAGAATGGACCTTGGAAGGCGGGCATTTGGTCCGAACTGAAGAGTTTACCGATTTTAGAGCCGCGATGCTCTGGGTCAACCGGGTTGCCAATCTGGCAGAGCAACGGAACCACCATCCAGACATCGATATCCGTTGGAATCGAGTGACCTTGAAGCTGATGACACATGAAACGGGAGGGTTGACTGAGCGGGACTGGTCCTGGATTCAAGCCGCCGAAACCCAATTGGTTATCGATGACCGTTGATCCATAAAAACAGACCGGCAAAGGGCTGTTTAAAGACCAATAGAAGTCTGAAAACTAATCTTTGGTCAGAAAAAACCCGCGTTGCTTCGTCGAGACCGGGTAGCCCGCCCGCTCCATCACCTGAAGCATGTCTTCCCAAACTTTCCGTTTTTCTGAAAGGGCCAGATTTCGAAGCAGGTACGCTGGATGATACGTTGGCATCAGGGGTAAGCCTCGATAGTTCTGCCAAGAGCCCCTCAGTTGGCTAATTCCAGCCGTTCCCTTACCCAAGAGTCCTTCGACCGCACTCGCTCCCAAAGCCACCACGACTCGGGGCTGAACCAAGTCTATTTGCCGTTCAAGCCAAGGAAGACACGTCGACACCTCGTCAGGCTTAGGTTTCCGATTGCCCGCAGAATCACCGGGGGTGTCCGGGCGACATTTGAGGAGGTTGGTTATAAAAACTGATTCCCGACCTAAACCCATCGCGGTGAGAATTTTGGTGAGCAGTTCTCCGGCTGGACCCGCAAAAGGTTCACCACAGAGATCCTCTTCAACTCCTGGCGCCTCGCCGACAAACAAGATCTTGGCATGGATGTCACCGACTCCAAAGACCACCGACTGACGAGAGGCTGCTAAATGAGAGCAACGGGAACAGGCGAAGATTTGGGATCGAAGTTCGGCCATCGCTGCGGCTCGGGCCTCCGGAGGCAACGGAGAGGGCAACGGCGCAGCCACCAAAGAGGTTTGAAAACTCGATGACGTAGAGGGAACCACCGCAACGGCCTTGGACCACCGCGACATTGCCGCCTCCGAACGGACAGCGGGAGGAACAACCGAAGACTGAGGAGACGCCGAGGCCAAATTCTCGGAAGGAATAGAAGGACTCTGAGAATTCTGAAAGGCGGGGCTCACCGTTTTGGCAATATCGCGCCGGGCGACCGATGAAAGAGGAGTGAGGGACGGGCTAGCGATGGAAAGGAGCGTGTCACGACGCACCGGGACCCAACCGACGCCTAGGCCTTTCAAGGTTTCCAGGTGCGCGATAGTAGCATCCAACAATTGCAAGTAAGCTGAAGACATCAGGTCCGAAGTCCACAGTCCAACCAATCGGGCCCTTTGCCAAGCGCCGTTGACCCAGCCCTAGATAGAGTGATGCTCCGGCCAGACAAACTCACAACAGAAGACCCATGAGCATCAACGGTTTCAGGAAAACCAAAATCATCGCCACCCTAGGACCGGCCACCGATTCGCCAGAGATGCTGGAGCGACTCATCCTCGCAGGGGCTAACGTTCTGAGGCTAAACATGAGTCACGCCAAACCAGAATGGGTGCGACGCGTGGTCCAAGACATTCGGATCTTGTGCGAACGCCATAAGCGGGCCGTAGGAATTCTCTTGGATACCCAAGGGCCATCGATTCGGACGGGCGATGTCGCCGAAAAGATCCCTTTGAGCGAGGGAGAGCATTTCACTTTTACGGTCCGTGGAAAAATCCCGGCCCAGGGCAAGTGGACCAGCGTCGGCTACGATCAATTAGCCGAGGACGTGCACGCCGGCGATATCTTGATCGTGGACAACGGGGAAATGAAGATGCGGATCTTGTCCAAGACGGCCGACACCGTTGAATGTGAGGTGCTGACCGATGGAACCATAGGCAGTCGTCGTCATATTAATTTGCCCGGGGTCCACGTCTCGTTGCCGGCACTGACAGAAAAGGACAAGGAAGACATCCAACTCGGACTCGAAGTGGGCGTCGACTACATCGCCTTGAGCTTTGTGCGCGAATCTCAGGACATCGAGTTACTGAGGGCCTTTCTGAAACAACACCCCTCCGCCCACCAACCGCAAATCGTTGCCAAGATTGAGCATCAGTTCGCGGTCAACCATTTCGATGCCATCGCCCGAGCAGCCGATGTGATCATGGTGGCTCGAGGTGATTTGGGAATAGAGTGCAACTATGAGGAGTTGCCGATCATCCAGCGGCGAATCGTCAAAACCTGTCAGCAACTGGGTCGACCGGTCATCGTTGCCACCCACATGCTGGAGAGCATGATCCAAAGTCCCACGCCCACCCGGGCCGAGATTACGGACGTGGCTAATGCGGTCTTTGAGCAGAGCGACGCCATCATGCTCAGTGGCGAGACCACTGTCGGAAAACATCCCCTGGGTTGCATCGAGGTCATGGACACGATCGCCCGACGCATCGAGCGCAGTGGCGGGACTAACTATCAGGAAAAAGCCGAGCTCACCTCTTCACGACAGAAGTTGGTACGGAGTGCCGTGGGACTCGCCGACGACATCAAAGCCAATGCAATATTGGTCTTCACCAAACGGGGTCACATGGCTCGGTTTGCCTCGTGGATGCGGCCGCGCCATTCGGTGGTTTATGCGTTCACCGATCGATGGCCGACCGCCGATGGGTTGACCTTGCTCCGCGGAATCATACCCCGGGTGGTGGCCTTCAATGCTCAAGATCCCGATCGAACCGTCGACGCCGCTGTCACCCAACTCATGAACGACGGATTGCTCCGACGAGGTGATACAGTTGTCGTCATCACCAACATGGCTTCCGGTGAGCGGATTGTGGATGGAGTGAAGATCCGTACGCTTGACTGATGCGGGCCGTCGGAAGGGAATCCCTCATCTTGAGTTCTTCACCCCCCTCTTGGAGATCCTGGTTAATTCTTGCCCGAGCATCGAATTTGCCAACGGTGTGGTCCAATTGCCTAGCGGCAGGGGTCTTGGGAGGAGGACTTGAATTGGGCCGAATGGGCGTGGTGATGTTGTCGGCCAGTTTGATTTACATAGGAGGCATGGTCCTCAACGACGCCTTCGACGCGGACTTCGACCGACAGTTCCGTCGTGAGAGACCGATCCCCTCGGGAGCGGTGTCCGAGCACAGGGTGTGGCAGGCGGGCTGGTCTTTGATAGTAGCCGGCGTCATCGGGTTGGCAGTGCAGGGCTGGTGGACTGCGATGTTTTCGGCACTGCTTGCCGGGTCAGTCATTCTCTACGACGCGATCCACAAGCGGGTGACGCTTTCCCCGGTGTTGATGGCAGCCTGCCGATTCTTCCTCTTCCTGACGGTAGCATCGGTGGGGGAACGCGGAGTCACCGGAGAAGTCTTGTGGGCAGCCTTGGCGCTGGCGGCATGGATCGTTGGTCTGAGCTACATCGCGCGCCGGGAAAGTAGGAGAGGTCCGATGGCCTACTGGCCTTTGGTATTTTTGGCGATCCCAGGAATTTTGGCCTGGTTGGTTCACGGAGACAACCCGGCCTTGGGCGTGATTTTGACCGGTCTTTTGGCGTTGTCTTGGACTGTGTGGAGCCTGAGTCACACCGTGGCCCGGGCCCAACCTCACTACGGCCGGACTGTCTCCGGTCTTCTGGCCGGGATTTGTCTGGTGGACCAGCTCGCCGTAGCGCCGGATCCCAGCGGGATGGCAGTCTATGCCGGTCTCTTCGTTGTTTCTCTCTTGGCACAGCGTTTCATCCCTGCGACCTGACTCGAGGATTGAACAACGGACACCGGACACCGGTGGCGTTAAACAAGAAGGCAACCCGAGAGTCTGATGGCGAAAACATCCTGGGATTGAGGATTGAGGGTAGATCACTTTCCTTTTGGCGGAGACGCGGTCCACGTCCATACTAGAAGCCGTTCGGGGAGCCGTTGATATCACGGCTGAGAGGGGGGCCGCAGCTCCCGACCCGTGGAACCTGATCCGGATCATGCCGGCGAAGGGATAACCCTTCTCCGCCCATGTCTGCCGGGGGGTTCCATCCGGAACATTCCTCACGGAATCACTGGGAACTGCTAATCTGACCGTTTCAAGTTCCAGAGACATTCTATCATGATCGCCGATCCCAAGACCGCTTTTGAACCGCATAGCCGAGAGCAGTTGCCAAACTCCAACCGGGTTTACGAGGCTGGCACTTTGCATCCAGCGATTCGGGTACCGTTCCGGGAGATTAGCCAGAGCCCCACGCACTTGGTGAGCGGAGCCGAGGAGGTGAACCCGCCCGTTCGGGTGTATGACTGCTCAGGCCCTTGGGGAGACCCACAGTTCAATGGTACCTCTGAAGAAGGATTGCCACCGTTGAGGGCGTCTTGGATCCGAGGCCGAGGTGATGTGGAGGAATACGATGGGCGCGAAGTAAAGCCCCAGGACAATGGTTACCTTTCCGGAAAGCATGCCGAATACGCCAGTAAGGCAGAGAAGAACCGCTTGGTGGAATTCCCCGGTTTGACGGCCAGCCGTCGGCGCACACTCCGAGCGAAGCCCGGCCAAGGAGTCACCCAGCTCGCCTATGCCCGAGCCGGAGTCATCACACAGGAAATGGAGTTCATCGCCATTCGTGAGAAGATGGGTCTAGCCGAGCTGGCCGATTTGTCGGGCGATCGCGCCCGCAATGAGTTGTCCAAGCAGCATGCTGGATCGAGCCAATTACCCGACAGTCCTTATTCGCCGTCTATTTTCCGTCGATTCCCTCAACGGATTCCGGCTGAGATCACCGCTGAATTCGTCCGTAGCGAAGTCGCCGCTGGACGGGCCATTATCCCTTCGAACATCAATCACCCCGAAAACGAGCCGATGATCATCGGTCGGAATTTTCTGGTGAAGATTAACGCCACCATCGGCAACAGCGCGGTGGCCTCCAGCATCGAGGAA
>SYMJ01000035.1 GCA_005805505.1 Verrucomicrobiales bacterium
GATGCGCTCGACCTTGAATCCGGCCAGTTCTCCGGCGCGCAGCGTGGCGTTCCGTTGGGCGTCATTAAAATAGGCCGGAACGGTGATGACCGCACGATCTATGGGTTGTCCCAACGTAGATTCCGCATCTCGTTTGAGCTTCTTTAGCACCTCAGCAGCCACCTCTTCCGGGCTCCAAACCCTGCCTCCAATGTCGAAGCCGGCGGGTCCGTTCTCGGTGCGCTGCACGGGGTAAGTTACTCGGAGGTCTTCCGGAGTGAGCATCGAGCCGCGCCGACCCATGAACCGCTTGGTGGAGTACAGGGTGCGCTCGGGGTGCAAAACACGCACCCGATTGGCGGCGTGTCCTACGAGGGGTTCTCCGCCGTTGGCAGGAACATGGACTACCGAAGGGGTGAGACGTTGACCTTCGGCATCCGCGATGACGTAGGGGATGCCACTCTCCACGATGGCGACCAGAGAATTGGTGGTTCCGAGGTCGATGCCGACGATGTTGCTCATTGAACTGGAGTGATTATGTCTGATTTGCCGGGGAAGCCAAGTCAGGTGCGGTCATTCCTTGAGAAAATTCCTGGGAAGCCTTCTGAAAAAAACGGCCCTGCCTGCCGTCGTTGATGCAGCCGTCAAGAACCTTGGCGAGCGGCTTTTTCGGCCAGGTACTTCTCGTAGGTGTTCGGGGCTCCCTTGACCAGGTAGGCGACCCCTTCGGGAGAGTGCCGGATGCGGTCGGTGCTCTGGGTCTTCGACAAGTAGTCGTGAACGGCCCGCGAACAGCCGTCCCAGATGAAGTAGTCGTCGATGAGTATCATGCCGCCCTTCACGACCTGAGGATAGAAGGCCTCTAGGCACACCCAGGTCGATTCATACCAGTCTCCGTCCAACCGCAGCAGGGCGATGCCCGGATCGATGCGCACCCCGGGCACCGTTTCGTTGAACCAGCCTTTGTAGATCTTGAATCGCGATTCGCCCGCTTTGGCCATGGCCTCTTCGGCGTAGGTTTGTTCGGCCTTGCAGTTGTCGAAGTAGTAAGTGTCGGTCTTCGCGGCCTGCCACTGTTTGGCGGCATTGCCATCGATGTCCTTGGCCTCGGGCAAACCTTCGAAGCTGTCGAAGAGATGGTAGGATCGGTTCTGCCCGCCCAAAACCGAGGCGATGCCGGCGACCATGCCACCGCGCCAGACACCGCATTCTACGACGTCCCCAGAGATGTCTCGCACCTGGCGAGCCAGGTCGATGTTGTCGGCATACATCGGTGGCGAGATCATGGTCCACGGGTGGAACGCCCGATAGATCGTCCGACCGGAGGCCTTAGGTCCGGGGCGCGGAGGGAAGAGTTTCGAGAGCATGGTTGGAGAAAACCGTCTTCGAAGGATCGGACCAAAACGGTCGGCCTTCCAATCCCCTTTTTCGAGCGGTCTGTTTTTGGCCTGCTAAAAGAGATGTCGATGGTGTGACCAATGAAGGCTTAGTTATAGGGCAAAATCCGCTGGGCTTAAGGGCCGCTTGCCTTCGAGAGGGGTGTCTCCCAACCTATCGTCGGTGACGCGACCTTTGGCCATTGTCTTCTACGAGAAGCTCCTTCCCGGAACTCAGGTGGTAAACCGTCTGACCGATCTCGGGTACCGCGTCACAGCGACCCAGACTGCCGTGGACGTGCCTCGCCTGGTGCGAGAGCACACGCCCATGGTGGTCATCGCAGACTTGGCTCTTCGTCATGGCGATTTCTGCGGGATCATCGCCCAATTGCGAGCCAGCCCGGACCTGGCGCATGTGCCCGTCTTGGGCTACTGCGATTCCAAGAACACTCAACTAGTGGAAGCCGCTCTGGAGGCCGGTGCCAAGCTCGTGGCCGCGGAGCAGGGGATTCCCGATCAGTTGGCGCAATTGCTAGATCAGGTGCTGGCTGTAGAGTGACTGACTCGCGTCCTCGGATCGGCCGTGTGGTCCCTGAAAACCTATGAATCCAATCGCCCTTTCCCAAGGTATACACGTTCAGCATTTGCTTTACCGCATCGACCGGATCCGCTGGGCCGGGCTTCCTGCTGGCGAGTCCGACCAAGTGCGCCTTCGTCTGGAGGCCTTGGCTGCCCGTTTTCCCGGACCTGCCCATCCGCGGTTGATGACCCTGGCCAACGTGGGAGGAAAGGCCGATATCGGTTTCATCTTGTTCCACGCCACGCTCGATGGGCTTTCTGCGCTCTACCGCGATTTGGAGGCCTGCTTTCCGCCAAGCACCTTGGTTCCCGTCTTTTCTTACCTGAGTGTGACCGAGTTGCCCGAGTATGTTCCGAGCGAGGACGATCTCCGCCGCTATCTTGAGACTGCTGAACCCCGCCATGCCCCCGATTCGCCGGAGTTCGAGCAGGCCCTCGAGGCGGCTAAGAAACGCAATGAAAGTCAGAAGTTCTATCGGCTCAATCCGGAACTGCAGGACGACTGGCCGATCGTGTGTTTCTACCCCATGAGCAAAAAGCGCTCCGGGGGTGACAACTGGTACATGCTCGATTTCGCGGCTCGCAAGGCACTCATGGGAACCCATGCGCGTACCGGCCGCAAATACGCGGGCAAGATTAGCCAGCTCATCACGGGATCTACGGGTCTCGATGATTGGGAATGGGGCGTCACGCTGTTGGCCCATCGATTGGATGATGTGAAGGGCATTGTCTATGAAATGCGATTCGACGAGGTCACGGCCCGCTACGGCGACTTCGGCCCCTTCTACGTCAACCTACGACTGCAACCGACCGCACTTTGGCAGCACCTTCACTTGTGAACTCATCCCCCTCAGTAGCGCCGCTTCGGATGGTCTCCAACGGCACCACGTGGATTCCAGCGGCAGGATCAGTGAGTGCTCCGGTGGAGTCGCTGTACGTGCATGTGCCTTTCTGTGCGCAGAAGTGCGAGTACTGCGCATTCTATTCGGGCCCCGCCTCGGGCGACCTGATCCAGCGCTACGTTCAGGCGCTCCTTCTGGAGTTGGAACTCATCGCCCAAGATTGCCGACCCAAGACGGTGTTTTTCGGCGGCGGAACTCCCTCGTTGCTGACCCTCAAGCAATGGGAGTCGGTCTTGACGACCCTTCATCGGTTGGGCCTGGGCAACGCTGCGGAGTTCAGCGTGGAGTGCAATCCGGCGACCGTTTCGGCGGATAAAGCGGCCCTCTTGCGCCAGTTCGGTGTCAATCGCATTTCCATGGGCGTACAATCGCTCGATGAGGCGTTGTTGGACCGGTTGGGGCGTGTCCATAGCCGTGACATGGTGTTCCGGAGTTATGACATCTTGAGAAAGGCGGGCTTCGAGAACATCAACATCGATCTGATGTTCGCGATCCCGGGCCAGACGATGGACATCTGGAACCGCACCTTGGACGAGGCGTTGGCCCTGGGCACTGAGCATCTCAGTTGCTACGAGGTGATTTACGAAGAGGACACCCCCCTTTACGAGCAGCTCAAAGCTGGGGAATGCGATGTGGATGACGACTTAGCAGCCGACCTGTATGAGGTGCTGTACGATCGCGTTGGAGCCGTGGGTTTTGGGGCCTACGAAGTTGCCAATTTTGCTCGTCGTCGTCGGGTGGGCGAATCGGTGGATCGACCTGAGGCGGAGCCCGGCATCCCGGCCTTTGCTTGCCGACATAATGTTGGCTATTGGCGCGGACGAGACAGCTACGGTTTGGGGCCCAGCGCCAGCGAATGGGTGCGTGGGTTGCGCTCGCGCAACTGGTCCAACACTGTGCTGTATTGTGAGCAGTTGGAGAAAGGTCGCCGAGCCAAGGAATTCGCCGAAGCGCTCCCGCCTCTTGGGCGAGCCGGAGAAATGGCTGCTTTCGGTTTGCGGATGAATGCCGGTTGGCCGTGGGAAGAATTCCAAGGTCAGACCGGCTTCGACCTTAGAACCGAATGGCCCACGGAGATGGCTCAACTAGTATCCAGGGGTTGGGCTGAGAGTACGCCGACCCATTTCCGGTTGACCCGGGCTGGGCTACGCTTCGCGGACTCTGTGGCCCAGTTGTTCCTGCGGCCGGAGCCAGCTCCTCGGCAGTGACCATCCATTCGGAATATGAGACGGGAGCTGTCTGGTCGTGGACCGACACCGTGATGGTGCTACGAGCCGCCAGCTGACTTCGGTCTTGAGTAAACTTCGGTTTTCTATCGCCTAGATTTCATTTCAGAGCACGACTAATAAACAGTTTGGAGTGGCCCTTTTTGTGTAAATAGGTGGGACCGACCCCGGCGGATTCTGTGGTCCAGTTGTTCCTGCGGCCGGAGCCAGCTCCTCGGCAGTGACAGTTTGCCGGGAGTATCAGATAAGAACCGCGTCGTTGCGGTTCTTATCTATGGTGGTGCTTCTAGCCGCTAGTCTACTTCAGCCTCGAGTGAACGGCGGTTTTCTATCGCCTAGATTTTATTTCAGAGCACGACTAATAAACAGTTTGGAGTGGCCCCTTTTGTGTAAATAGGTGGGACCGACCCCGGCGGGATCGGCGGGATCCCCGGCGGGATTTCAGCAGCAGCGGTTGGGGCCGTTGAGGCGGGCTTCGGCGGCTTGGACGTAGGCGATGGGGGCGTTGTGACGGCGGGCGGCTTCAGTCACTTCGGGTAGGGGAATGAGGACGGCTTGCGAGGGCACTTGCTTCGAGACATTCGCTTCGAGTTGACGGGCTGTGCGGTCCACGGCGTCTTGTCCCGACCAGTTGCGCAGTAGGGCTAGGCCGAGTGCAAAGATCCCGGCCCAACCGGTGCGGTTGCTTCCTTCGGCCAACGCCGATTCTGGGAGCCACACCGGCACTTCTTCGCTCGAGTCGGGGGCTCGCCGGCCGCGGAGCAGACGAATCCACTCCAGCACGGCTCCAGTCACGATCAGGGCGGCCAACCCCAGGAAGACGGCCGTGACTCCTACGTCCAAGGCGTTGTTGAGCCGGCGGCTACGATTTGCACGAAGGGCCTTCTGGGCCGCGGCATCCGTGGGGGCGGATTCTGCAGCCCGTTGAAGGGCGGGGTGTTTTTGGTCCAGGTCTCGGACGGTGGCCAAGAAGCCGATGCGGGGCGAGGGGTGGAAGATCTTCTGGAATCCGGCGGTCCCTGTGACCGCCAAAAGCCAGATGAGCGGCAGGAGCGCCACCCACGCGATCGCAAGGGATTTGCCGCGGGCCAGCGACTGCTTGAGGAGTAAAGTGGTGGCGAGCACGAGGGCGATGGCGGCGAGCAATTGATTGGCGATACCGAAGAGCGGCCAGAGCGAATTAATGCCGCCCAAGGGGTCTCGGACTCCTTGGATTAGAAACCAACCCCAACTGGCCACAATCAACGCACTGGCCAAGGCTCCGGCGGCGGTCGATCGCACGTCTCCCAGGGGTTTCCAAAGGTGACCGAGGGCGTCCTGCAAAAGGTAACGGCCTACTCGGGTTCCGGCATCCAAGGTCGTGAGGATGAACAGCGCCTCGAACA
>SYMJ01000036.1 GCA_005805505.1 Verrucomicrobiales bacterium
ACGACGGACCACCCGAGGTGGAAATCTCCACCTGCACCGTTTGGTTCGCCTCCTGTCGAGGTGTCTGTGACTCGATTTTTTGCATAAAACCAAGTCCGCCAGACGGTGCCTTTCCATTTCAACTGAATCGTTCCGGCTAAGCAGCACGAATCCACCGGGATTTCACCTTTATGACACACTTTAGACACACTTAACCCCTGACATTATAAAAATGATTTCACTGCAACGACTGGTTGGCGGCGGCGACATCTTCTTCGACCTCCTCGAGCAGAGCGCCGGCGAGGCCAACGAGAGCGTCAAAATCTTCGTCCGCAATCTTTCGTCACCCAACCCCGCTGCGCTGGATCAATTCGCCATCGTCCGCCGGAAAGAAAAGCGCATCACCGAAGAAATCAGTGAACGGCTCACCAAGACCTTCGTCACGCCTCTAGAGCGCGAGGACATCGATGCCCTGGCTCTGGCCCTCTACAAAATTCCCAAGACTCTGGAGAAGTTCGCCGAGCGCTTCCAGATCAGTCCTCCGAACCTGCCCAAAAGCGCTTTCCAACGTCAGTCCGAGTTGCTCCAGCAAGCCATGGAAACACTCGAATTGATGGTGCGAGAACTCCGGTCCTCGCCGGATCTGGCCAAGATCAAAGACCAAAACCTCAAGCTCCAGTATCTCGAAGGAGAGGCCGACAAGCTCATGGTCGAGCGTCTCAAAGACCTCTACAACTCTCCGCACGATGCGATCAGCGTGGTGGCCCTGAAAGACCTCTACGACCTTTTGGAGAAGGTCATCGACCGTTGCCGTGATGCCGGAAACATCATTGTGCAAATCGTGCTCAAGAACTCCTGAGCTACCCACTGTTCCATGACCCTCCTGCTGACGGTGATTCTGGTCGCCCTGGTGTTCGAATACATCAACGGCTTCCACGACACGGCCAACTCCATCGCCACGGTGGTGTCCACCAAAGTCCTGACGCCCCGACTCGCCATCGGCCTGGCAGCGATCACGAACCTCATCGGAGCCCTCTACGGCACCGCGGTGGCCAAGACCATTAGTTCGGGCCTGCTCGATCAGAAACTCATTCCCACCGACCTCTCCCAGAAGGCGCTCGTCGCCGCACTGCTAGGAGCCATCATCTGGAACTTGGTGACCTGGTGGTTCGGGCTTCCCTCGAGTTCCAGTCACGCCCTCATTGGGGGGTTGGTCGGCGGCGGACTCGCAGCGGCCGACAACAATTTAGCGGTCGTCGTTTTCGCCAAGGTCAAGGAAGGCATGCCTTGGTACAAGCATGAGGGTCTGCTCTATAAAGTGATTATCCCCATGTTCTTGTCCCCCGTGATGGGCTTGCTGGTGGGATTGTTGGTGATGACCCTGCTGTATTGGCTTCTGCGTTCCTGGACCCCGCGGTGGGTCACTCGGGTTTTCGGCAAGGCCCAGTTGGTCAGCGCCGCCTACATGGGCTTCAGCCACGGCAGCAATGATGCGCAGAAAACTATGGGCATCATCGCATTGGCGCTCGTTGGCGGCGACAAATCAGGCCTGCTCAAAGACCTTCCCGATTGGTCCAATTTTTTGGCGCACCCCATGGTGAGTGACGGCAGTGGCAAGGAAGCCATCGCCACCTGGATCAAGGTCACCTGCGCATTGGTCATGGCCGCTGGTACGGCCGCCGGAGGCTGGAAAATCATTAAGACCATGGGGCACAAGATGGTGAAGCTCCAACCGGTTCATGGGTTCGCCGCCGAGACCACCGCGGCCACCGTCTTGAGCATTGCTGGGCACTTCGGTATGCCGGTCTCTACAACCCATGCCATCACCACCAGCATCATGGGTGTGGGCTGCGCCAAGCGCTTTAGTGCACTGAACCTTGGTGTGGTCGAGCGCATCCTTTGGGCCTGGGTCTTGACGCTGCCGGTCACCGGCCTACTGGCCTATGGCATCTTGCGATTGATTCGCTGATGCCCGCCGAGATCGGCCCCCTCGGACGAGGTGCTTGTTCACCTCCGCGTTCCGCCTTGGGCTGAACGCGTTTGCGACGACGGGGTGCCTACTTGGTCATCGCCGGGCGAGGCCGGGGCTTGTGGAACGCGAACACATCGGTCTGGTGCCGATGGCCCGACTTCCCACCGGTGTTGCGCGGTGCTCCGAGAGTGGTCTCGAAGTGGCTGGCCGCCTTGCCCGTGAGGATCTCGTCGGTGAGGTCGGCCACACTCTGCAAGATACGACTCGGCTGATACACGTAGTCGCAGACATTCTCCAATTGAGTGGAGCCGGTGAGCACCAGAAACCCGAGCAACCCCGCCTCCACTGCACCCCGGATGTCCGTCTCCATGGTGTCGCCAATCATGGCCACCGGACCTGAGAAGTTGAGAGCCGACTCCATTAGTTTGCGGCGCGCCCGATGGAACATGTAGCCATTGGGTTTGCCCAAATAATAGGCACGCGAACCCGTGCTCGCCTCTAGGAAAGCAGCGATAGCTCCGGCCCCAGGTCGAGTCTTCTCCTCCGACACCGGGCACCAATTGTCGGGATTGGTCGCAATGAGTCGTGCTCCCCGCTCGATGCACTCATGCGCCTTGGCTAATTTCTCCGTCGTCGCTGCCCCCTCGCCCACCACCACGTAATCGGGACGAATCGCGTCATTAGCGATCTTGTAGTCATGCAAGGCCGTCAGAAGGCCACCCTCACCAATCGCAAACACCGAGCAGTTCGGATGCGTCTCCGCCAGAAAGTCCGCCGTGTTCATAGCGGACGTGTAGAAATGCTTCGGAGAAAGCCCATTCACACCAAGGTGGCGCAGACGAACCGTCAAGTCCTCGGCCGTCGGCGCGGAATTATTGGTTAGGAAGAGGAACGGCGTGCCCGTGCTCAACAGCGCATTCACGAACTCCACCGCCCCGGGGATCAACCGGTTTTCGCGGTAGATCACGCCGTCCATATCGATGAGGTAGCCGAATTTCATAGTCTTCCAAAAGATGCTGATTCCGCTAGGTCAGCATGAGGGCCAACCCCTACACGGGCAAGGATGCTCCGGAAGCGGGTTCAGTCGGCCGTTCTTGACCCACTGTCGCATCCCGATGCGTCGATGGACGATCTGAGCACTCTGCGGCGTTCCTTCAGAACGCATCGATTGCGGCTTTGCCCTACCCGGGGTTCCACCCCGGGCTGGTATGCAGCGCCCCGTTGGGGCACTCCAAAAGCGGTCAGCCCGGCCCCGCGCAGCCCACCAAAAACCCGTAGCGGAGCGGTGTCAGGTCGGAGCGAGCCTTGGAGGCGAACACCCCAACCCTCTCGCGCACAGCGCGAAAGCCGATCCTTCCCAGAGCCTACTCAGCGAGCGGAGGCCTGATACCGCGGAGCCCCGCCCACCAAAACCGCAGCGGAGCGGTGTCAGGCCGGAGCGAGCCTTGGAGGCGATCACCCCACACCCCTCGCGCAACGCGCGAAAGCCGATCCTCCCCCGAGCCTACTCAGCGAGCGGAGGCCTGACACCGC
>SYMJ01000037.1 GCA_005805505.1 Verrucomicrobiales bacterium
CAAGCCAACGCGTGGGGGTTGCACAGTATGATGGGGAATGTATGGGAGTGGTGTGCGGACTGGTATGGCGACTATCCGACTGGAAGCGTGAAGGACCCGGCAGGACCTAGTTCGGGCTCCTTCCGGATGGGCCGCGGGGGTAGTTGGGATTTCGGCGCCGAGAGCATTCGCTCAGCCGATCGGCGCAGGTTCGACCCGGGCGATCGGTGCTGCAGTCTGGGCTTCCGCCCTGTCCTCAGTTCAGTGCGGTGAGACCTGCTAACTCTGGCTCAAAACCTTGCCGGCTTCAGTAGTTCGGACGGATCGACATCAAGAGCCTCGGCGAACCGAACCAGCGCCCGGTCGGTGACGCACCGAACCTAACATTCCACCTTGGCCAGCGTCTCGCGGTTGATGTCCCAGCCAGTAATTTGCAACCGACCGGCCAACTAGGTCAGGTCACAGCGCGAGAGGTCCTAGACATTTCGAATCTGGCTTCGGTTACCGATAGGAATTTGCTTTTTTGAGGCGGAGTTCAACAGGGAAAATTGATTTTTGATAGCTGACTTTAATGCGTTATATTACCCAAAAAAGCTGTCAAGGTAACTATGTAAACTAAGGGTCAGGCTACAGGGCGTTTGGCTGGCAGGCTAAAAGGACCGGGGAGAGGAGAGGATCATTACCAGGGCGCGGCTTGGGTAGTGATGGTAGAGTTTAAGTAAGCACGCCAAGGGTTGATTTGGCTCGCTCGGGGCCGCGAGGGCGATGAGTGGGACAAAATATTGGCTCAGGGGACAAAGTGCTTCTCAGTGGCCACGGAAAAGGACCAGGACCGCGAGTGTTTCGGGACGCGCATCCGATCTGCAACACAGCTCAAACTGAGCGGGTGAAAGGCCTCGGCCTCCACTTCCGCAGAATGGAGAAGGCTGGAGCCCCAATGGGCAGCGGGGCGGTGGAGTCCTTGGGCAAACAGTTTCAACGCCGTCTCCGAGGCTGAGGTCAGTTCTGGACCCGCCCTAGTCTCACCCAACTCCTTCAACTCTGTGGGCCTAGTCAAAATTAAGGATGATCACCTCCTCTGGAACTGATCTTCACCGCCAACTCGTGAATGCACGGCAAGGAACCCTCTCTATTGATTGCTTGTTGAAGAGCCTCGGATCTGTTGAGTGTTGGTCTTCCCTTTCACGAATGAAAAAACTGACTATATGCCTGTTAGCTCTGGCTGGCGTGGGAGGCATCGCGTATTGGAGCGGGCAGCAATACCCCGGCAAGATTGCGTTCTGGAAATCCGGTCCGGCTGCGGTCGCCGGGAAATCCGGTCCGCCCACCACGGCGGTCGTGGCGACGCGGAACATCAACTTTGCGGTCACCGCGGCGGGTGACATCGGGCCGCTCGACGCCGTTTCCGTGCGACCGGAAATCGGCGGGCTGATTTCTAAGCTCACGCTGGACATCGGCGACAAAGTAAAGAAGAGCGAAGTTCTCTTCGAACTAGATGACAAGGATTTGCAGACCGAGAAGTCCTCGCGCAAGACGGAGATCGCTGGTGCCCGACTGGCAGTTTTGACCCAGAAACTTCAACTAGAGAAGGCGAAGCTGAACTTCGACCGGGTCAAGGGTTTGTTCGAGAGCAAGCTGGTAGCACAGGAGGCTTTCGATAACGCGCGCATCGACCACGATCTGACGAAGAACAGCCTGGACATCGCGATGAACCGTCTGGAAACCGCCCAGACTGCGCTCCAGCAGGTCGAGGACAAGTTGCTGAAGACTGTTATTCGCGCTCCATTTGACTGCACGATTCTAACGCGTCCGGTTTCCGTTGGGCAGGCCGTGTCCGGCTCCAGCGGATTCAACAGCGGCACCGAGGTCTTCACCGTCGCCAATCTGGCGGACATGATTATCACCTCCCACATTAATCAGGCGGACGTGATACGCTTAAAAGTGGACCAAGCCGTGACCGTCGAGGTGGAGGCGGTGGCCGGACTGAAGCTCATGGGTCGGGTGGCCCGCATCGCGCCACAGGCCACTTTCAGAAACGGCGTCAAAGGTTTTTCCACCCGCATCATTCTCAAGAATGCCGAAGGCGCGGTGCGTCCTGGCATGACCGCTAACCTATCCATCCCGCTCGTTTCCGTCGGCAACGTGCTGGCTATTCCGCTGGCTTCGGTCTTCAGCGATCAGGGCGAGCGCTTCGTGTATGTCAGAAAGGACGACGATAAATTTGAGCGTCAATTGGTTCAACTCGGGGTGGCCGATTTTGACTTCGCCGAAGTGACCAAGGGTCTGAAGGGCGGGGAGGTCATTTCGCTCATCGCGCCACCCAGCAAAGCGAACGCCGGTCAAACTGAAGGCGTCAAAAGCGGTGCCGCGGCCTCAGCAAAGTAAACTCACCGCCATGGCTCTCATCGAAGTTCGTAACGTCAGCAAGATTTACCACCTCGGCGGTGAAGAAATCCGCGCGCTGGATGACGTCTCGGTGGACATCGACGGGGGCGAGTTTATCTCCATCATCGGCCCTTCCGGCAGCGGCAAATCGACGCTGATGCACATTCTCGGATGTCTTGACTCGCCCTCGAAGGGAACGATCCGGCTCGATGGTACGATGATCGAACACGCTTCTGAGCGAGAGCTGGCAGGCATCCGCAACCGGAAGATCGGCTTCGTTTTTCAGTTCTTCAACCTGCTCCCGAAACTCACCGTGTTGCAAAACGTCGAGCTACCCCTGATCTACACCGGGGTATCGAGTCGCGAGCGCCGGGAACGAGCGCTGCAAGCGCTCAAGCTCGTGGATATGGAGAACCGGGCCAAGCACCGGCCGATGCAACTTTCTGGCGGCCAGCAGCAGCGCACGGCCATTGCTCGCGCGTTAGTGAATGATCCCAAGATTGTGTTCGCGGATGAGCCGACTGGGACTCTTGATTCCCACACTGGCGAGACGATTTTGCAATTGTTCTACAAGATCAGCGAAGAAGGTCGCACCGTCGCGCTGGTCACGCACGACCCGGAAATCGCGGCTTTCACTCCCCGCCGCATCGAAATTCGCGACGGCAAGATCGCCAGAAACGTGGACAGCAAACTGGCGGGCCTTGGAACCTCGCCGAGATTCTCCATCCCGAGGCCCAGCGCAACCCAACATCCATCATGAATTTTCTGATCACCATCAATGTTGGCTTCAAAGAAATCTGGGCGAACAAGTTCCGATCCGCGCTCACCATGCTGGGCATTATTCTCGGAGTGGGCAGCCTCGTCGCGCAGTCCGCCTTGGTCAAAGGATTGGAGAACGGGATGAAGGAAGCGCTCATTGCCATCGGCGGGCTGGAAAAAGTTTATGTCACGCCCCAGGCCATTCCCGTGTGGCAGCAGCACCGGAAGGATCAAGCGGTGGGCAATACGATGAATGACATCTATGCCCTGCAACACAGCGCTCCGCTCGTCCATTTGGTAACGCCGGAGATGCAGACCCGGGAGGTCACCGTCACTCGCGCGGGCAAGGCGTTCAACCCTTGGCATTTTGTCGGCACCTGGCCTGGCGCATTGGAGCTGAACCAGCACGTGATCGAACACGGCCGCATGGTCAGCGACGTGGACGAGAAAGAAGCGCGCAGCGTCTGTGTGATTGGAACCGGCACGCGTGATGCGGTCTTCGGTTCGCCGGAGGAAATCGGTCGCGAGATCAATCCGGTCGGTGAATTCATCAACATTAACCACCAAAGGTTCCGCATCATCGGCATGTTCCAGCACTACGAAAGCGAGCTTGATCGCAAGGCCCGCGCGCTGGCGCAAGAAAGCGCTCCGGAGCCAGGCAAAGTCGGCCCGACCCGCAAGCGCGGCCAGGGCAGCGGGAAAAGCAAGAGCGGCGCGGGGATCGCCTTCGAGTGGAAGAACAACACCATTTACATTCCGCTCAATACCATGTGGCTCAAATTCCGCGCTGGGGTCGCCGTGCCGTTGATTCCCGGCGCCGGAGCCGCAGCGGGCTTGGATTCCGGGCCTGACCCGCGACTCTCCACCGTGTATTTCAAGGTCAAGGATTTGAGCCAGATGAACGACGCGCTCCAGCAGGTGAGAAATGTGATGATGCACACGCATAAGGGCATCGATGATTTCGCGTTCAACACTCAGGAGAACTGGTCAGAGAACATCGCCACCGCCACCCGCAACGCGCGCCTGAGCGGCGGCATCATCGCCGCCAGTAGCCTGCTCGTTGGCGGCGTCGGCATCATGACCATCATGCTCGCCAGCATCACTGAGCGCGTGCGTGAAATCGGCGTGCGCAAGGCCGTCGGCGCTACGTTCATCGATATCTTCATCCAGATCCTCGTCGAGAGCGTGGTCATCGCCATCATCGGTGGAGTTGCAGGACTGCTCGCCTCACAGGGATTGGTGAAGCTCTTGACTCTGATCTCGCCCGCCGACTACACCCCGGTCATCACCGTGGATGCGATGCTGCTGGCCTTCGGCTTCAGCGTCGTCGTTGGTGTGCTCGCCGGCATCTTCCCTGGACTCAAGGCGGCCCGTTTGCACCCGATTCAGGCGTTGCGGTATGATTGATCAACTGCTGATCCTGCGTTTCGCGATCCATCCGTGAAGGCTGGAAGTGCCCGGCGGCCACCTGTCCACCTTCGGCGCCGCCACCGGCAGGGCCCCAATTAGGTCGCGGAGTCCTTTGCCGAGTTCTGGGCCAACCGAATCGGTGCATCCAAAATCGAAAATCGTTCCCGGAACCCGGTATCGATTCCAACATTCCCTCCCGCCTACCTCCGACCGCTACGCGAGCCCCGGGTAGGACATTCCGGACGCTGACCGAGCAAATCGATCCATTTCCGGCCGACCGGATGGCCTCCCTGAATCCCTTCTATCGGCTGGCTTTCAGTCGGATGAAGATGGAATCCCCCTCGGGCCGGCCGCAGATAGAGTCGACCCGGTTGCCAGAGATACGGTTGGTGGCGATGGGCAGAACACTCCACTCGCCCTGATGAAGGTTGGTGGCGAATTCGGCCTGCAGCTTCCAGTCGGGAATTAGGGTCGAGCTCAAAACCACGTCCTTGCCCAACTCGAGGCTCAGGATCCGGACTTCAGGTGGCGGAATCGTGAAGATGTCGCCGAACATCCATGGATGGACGGGGCAGACGTAAATGTACGAGGCGTTGTTGGTCGGAACGGTATAGGTTAACCGGCCCGTGTTGATCTCGTTGTTCACCACCCCGGGGCTCTGGATCTGGAACGGATGCTGGGACGAAGTGTCGACATCGAAGGTGTATGTCTGACCTCGGACCAATGTCAGGGTCCCGGCGTTGGTCCCGTTGAACAGGAAGTTGTGCTGCCCTCCAGGCGTCTCAACGCGGATGTCCGCGGATCGCAACCCAACCACTAGCACCAGTCCACCGAGCGTCGGAAACAGCGTCCACCGACGCATTGCTCTAGGTCTTGAGCCGGGCCTATTAATGAGGTTTTGCTTTTTGACGCTCCGCGATCGGCGCAGTTGTGCCTTGCTGCCTGAGGTCTGGTGAAGGTCGATATACATGCCGTGCGACTTGGATAAGGTCTTTTGGGTGTGGTTTTCTCTGCCAATAGGCTGCTGCGGTGCCTGCTTGGTCTCCGGGCAATAACTCAAAGAAGTTTGCCTTTGAACTTCCGCAGTCAAGAGGTGGCGGTCTGGCGGGGTAGTGTTTACATAAAACGTAAAGCACAGCTCAACCCTCGCCCGTCAACCGCCCCGAAAACGGGGTCAGAAAACGGGGTCATGGAACGATTTCTGAATTGTGGACTCAGGCGGGTGTCCATCTCTGTCGCTCACAGCCTCGGCAAGAGCCCATCCAGGTGGCGGAATCCTTGGCCGAGTTCTGGGCCAACCGAATCGGTGCATCCAAAATTGGAAATCGTTCCATGACCCCGATCCCGCCAGCTCGCCGAACGCTACGCCACCCTGCTGCCACAGCTCACCGACAAAGTCGCCGCCCGCGCCGTCCGCGTGGATGGCCACTTGAAGAGGATGGGACGCGCTGCAACCAATTAAAGAAAATCGGCTATTTTTTAATAGCCCGTCCGCTTATTAAAGCTTCGCACCATAAACCGCACCGCCACCGGCACCTACCACATCACGGCCAAAGGGGGCGAGCAGGTGCGTGCTTTTGTGCCGTCGCCACTGCCGCCCATGCCAGCCTTGGAAATCACCGGTGCCCGGCAGTTGCTTCTGGAGCGCGCCACTCGCCGTTGGAAGGCTGGACAGCATCAGCACCCTGCTGCCGGACCCGCATCTTTTTCTCTACTCGTACGTCCGGCGCGAGGCCGTGCTCTCCTCGCAAATCGAGGGCACGCAGTCGTCCCTCTCCGACCTCCTGCTCTTTGAGCTGACCGAGGCTCCAGGCATGCCGCTCGACGACGTGGTGGAAGTCTCCAATTACATCGCCGCCCTGGAGCACGGCATGGCGCGCATCCGCGAAGGCTTCCCGCTCTCAAACCGTCTCCTCCGCGAAATGCACGCCGCCCTCATGGCGAAGGGCCGCGGCAATGAAAAACAGCCCGGCGAGTTCCGCCGCAGCCAGAACTGGATCGGCGGCACCCGCCCCGGCAATGCCCACTTCGTCCCGCCCCCGCCCGAGAAGGTTGAGGCGTGCATGGGCGCGTTGAAAAAGTTCCTGCATGACGACGCCTATCTCGCCATCCTCAACGCAGGAGGCCAGCCGCTGTGAGACAGGCGACCCAATCAAGCGCCCCTTCAGGGCTCCGTTCCTTGTCTTCCGCTAGACCCAGGGCGTTGCCCTGGGCTGGCGTGGTGGGCCCCGTTGGGGCGCTAGAGGTAGCCCGCCTCGAACAAATCACCCACGAGCTGGAAGGAGGCGAAAACGCATGAAACCGGGATATAAACAGACTGAGGTGGGGGTGATTCCGCAGGAGTGGGAGATAAAGCCATTCACACAGGTCACGGATTTGATCACGTGTGGAATTGCAGCCACACCTAACTACGTTTCTGAAAGCCAAGGCTATCCGTTCCTCTCAAGCACGAACGTCAAAGAGGGGCGAATCGTGTGGTAAGGCTACAAGCACATTAGTGCGGACCTTCACCACCAGCTCTTCAGAAATAATCCACCCCCCGGATGTGGCCCGAGGACTTCCTAGGTAGGGACCGATCTCCGAGCGGTCCGGCGCCGTATTCACCCCTCCCGGCCGCCGCAATTCGCACGGTGAAATGACGGTCGACTTTCCTTGAGGCTTCCAGCCGATGGTGTGTGATCGGGGCATGTCCCAGTCCGTAGAATTCGGTAGGACCGATTTCAGACATCCCGTGCCATGGAGTCGCCCGAGTGCTGCTCTGCGCTGGGGCGCCGTCGTTGTCTTGGGGTGTCTGGCTTGCTGGGGGCTTTTGGCGCAGACGGCGGGCGCGGCCACGGCCCCCTCGGAGGCCAGTGGGTATCCGGTACGATTGGAATGCGGCGAGGGCTCGGTGACCTTCAAGCTTCGTTCCAAGCCCGTGGTGACCTACCACGGTGGGCATGGAGTTTTGCCGGCTGGGGTTCGCGAGGAGTACCGGCGAGCGGGCTATTTGCATCCGTTGGTGAGCCCGTTGGGCCGAGTGGTCACGGGCGATTATCCAAAGAACCATTTGCACCATCACGGTGTTTGGGCTTCGTGGACGCGGACCGAGATCGATGGCCGCAAGCCGGACTTCTGGAACATGGGTGAAAAGAAGGGGCGGGTGGAGATGATCCAGTGGCTCGGGGCGCGTGAGTCGGCCGATGGAGCCGAGATCGAGACGCTGCACCGCTATGTGGACCTGACCGCCAAGGTACCCACCCCCATTTTGCTCGAAGGGTGGAAGGTGCGAGTTCCTGTGACGCCCGCGGGCAAGCCCTACCGCATCGACCTGACGGTGCGGCAAACCAATGTCACTGAACACTCGCTGGCCTTGCCCGAATATCGCTATGGCGGACTGGGGTTCCGTGGGCTCGACGCTTGGGATGGTGCGCCGAACTGCAGCTTCCTCTCTTCCGAGGGTGTGACGAATCGGGTGACGGGCAACGAGTCGCACGCTCGCTGGTGCTGGATCGGCGGGGCGGCCCAGTCTGTCGAGGGTGGGGATGGGATCGCTGGGGTGGTTCTTTTGGCTCATCCTTCTAATTTTCGTTTTCCGGAGCCGATGCGCATCCACCCGACCGAGCCGTTCTTTTGCTGGTCTCCCCAGCAAGCAGGCGACTTCACTCTGCCGCCGCGGGGCGTGCACGCGATGCGCTATCGGATCCTCGTGGCTGATGGCACACCCGACCCGAAAACTATCGAACGGGAATGGCTCGAGTGGTCGCGCGAACCCTAAATTTTTTAATACCTCGTTGCATGACCTTTGCCCAATTCATCCCTCGATTTCGCGCCGGAAGCAGTGCTCTCGGAATTCATCCATGGAGGGATCTCCGGAGTCGCTGGGTTGCCTTGATCGTTTTGGTGACAGTGGCGCTGGGGCACGCTTTTGCGGATCCCACACCGACCCTTCGCGAGTATGATGTCTTGCGATCTTTGCCAGCGGGATGGTTGGAGTGGCTCAGTCAGAATGACTTGCCCGACGATCAGGGGCTGGCCGGTGGGAACCGAGGTCAGGGACGCTGGATCGAGGCTGGCTCGCAGCGGGGCAGTTGCCGGGCCGTGATCGCGGCGGTGGTGGCCGGCGACCTCGCACGCGCCGACCGGGCTTGGAAGGGCGTCGAGGTGACCTTCGAGCATCAGCGCGACGACGGTGGATTCGCAGCGACCGAGCGGCCCAGCGGGGGGAGTTCGGCCTCCGGCGGCGCTGCCGTCGAGACGGCGTATTTTTTCCTGCAGGAACTTGGGCGGGCGATTCTGGTGATCCGCCAATCGCCGCATGAGGCCCACTTCCACGACCGCATCCGTGCCATCGAACCGAAGCTCCGACGCGCCTGCGATTTTCTGGCGGCGGGCGAGTCGACGATCTTGCCCAAGAGCCGGAAAGCGGTGAACCGGGTGTTCATCGCGGCCAAGGCCTTTGGGGCCTGCGGGAAGGTCTTGAACGACGAGTCGCTGGTGGCGACCTCGAGGCGTCTGGTGACCGAGGCGCTCCGCCAGCGCGACGACGAGGGGGTCTTTCTGGAGCATGGAGGGCGCGACTCGAGCTACAACGCGGTGACGCTGCTGTTCGCGCAGGTGCTCGCCTTGCATGTCCCGATGCCCGAGCTCGACGAGGCCCTGAAGAAGGCCGCCCGCTGGCAAATTTCGCGCATTCTCGACTCCGGCGAGGTGGACACCCGGGGCAACACCCGCACGGGCGTGGGCAAGGAACCCGGCTACAATGGGCAACCCAAGGGGATTAACCACAATGAGGTGATCCTGGCCTTGGCGTTGCATGGGATCGTGCATCGCAATTCGCAAGCCCTCGACGCCGCGGGCCGGGTGATGGCATGGACTCGACGCGATGCATCCGGCAAGGCGGTTCCAGCGGCCCAGACTGCTCCGGCCGTGTTTCGCCAAACTGCGCCCGCGCTGCGGTTGCTCCCGGGTTCGACAAACTTCCACTTCTCGATTTACGGCGGCCCGTCGGAACCTCGCGAACTCGAGTCCTTCCTAGAGGCCCTCGAAAGGCTCGGGCTCGCCAATGCGCTGGATCCGGGTCCGTCGGCGACGGCCGGTTCTCGAGGGGCCTTTGAGGTGCTCGCGCGGCGGCGATGGCCGGTGATTCTCTACCCGCCCGACGGCGGCCGCATGCAGTTGGAGGGAAGTACGAGTGTGCTCTCAGCCGACGACGAGGCGGCGGTCCGCATCCTCGATGACGCGGGCGTCTTCAATGCCATCCAATTGGGCGAATGGGGCTACCATTACCACCGGCTTCGAACGGACCCGAACTGGATGCGCGACGTGCTGGGCAAGGATTTCGAAGCTCAGCGAAATCGATTCCTTCGGCCTCCGGAGACCCAAGGGTACGAGCCCATTCCGAAGACCCGCCGCGAGGCCTATGACCAGTTGCGTCAGTATTTTCTGTGGCATCGCCAGGCCAAGGGCGGACGCCTGATTAGCGTGACAGGCCATTCTCACTACGAGTCCTACGCGGCGGAGTGGGGAACGAGCGTGGTGGGCATCGAGGCGGGTGAGAACATTGGGTTCACCCAGTCCAAGTTCGCCTTCTCACGTGGGGCGGCTCGGCAATGGAATTTGCCTTGGTCGGTTCAGATGAGTCCGTGGTTCGGCAACGCCGTCACGACACGAGGCCTGCTTGATACCAACGGACCCACGGCCACCGGGTTGGATGCGGGGCATTCGCTGAGCCTGTGCCAGCGGATGTGGCAGCACGCCTGGTTTGCCGGTGCGGCGTTGGTCACCCCGGAGAACAGTTTCAACAGCTTCTTCGAGACCGGAAAAGAACCGTGGGCACTGACCTCGCACGGTCGGGCCGCCACCAACGCGTTCGCCTTCATGCGGGCCCATGACCGGGGCAATCCGCACACGCCGCTGCTGGTGGTCTTGGATCACCTCGCTGGATATAACGGCTACATCGGCAAGACCTGGGGTTTCTTTCCGAGGACTGCCGCCGATCAAGAGGTGGCCGACCTTTTGGAGACCCAGTTGTTCGGAGGTATGGCGCGGCCGCCGGTGCCGGGCCATTTGCCGAACCCCGAGGCGAATTATTTGCAGCCCACGCGCCACGGCGAGTTGTGTGATGTGGTGCTGTCGACGGCGACGGGCGCGTTCATGGGTCGCTATCCGGTCATCCTGCTGGCGGGCGAGGTAGAATTTAGCCCCGGATTTGTCCGCGAGCTGGAGACGACTGTGGCCGCGGGCAGTCGCTTGTTGCTGCAGGAACGCCATGTGAAGTCCCTGGGTTCGGAGGCTTGGGCTCGGCTTCAAAAGGCCGGGCCGACGGAGGTGCTGGCCGAGTGGGTCCACCCGGCCACCCAACGCCCGGCGGCGATTTCCGAGGAACGCCTTCAGCGCATTGCGAATGAGACCCTGCCCGTCGCGGTGGCGGGCGATCCGATCCAATATCAAATCAACCGGAACCGCCGCGGTTGGGTGGTGGAGTTAATTCACAACGACGGTGTGATTAAGGCGGGCCGGACCCCGGCACGCGTGTTCCCTGAAAGGGTTGCCAAGGTCCGTCTAACGCCCCGATTCGGCACCGCCAAGGCCCGTGATTGGCAGACGGGCCAAACTTGGGAGCCCGCTGAGCGCATCGAGATCGTGGTGCCTCCTGGAGAGACTCGGTATGTGGAGTTCGAAGCACCCTAAGTACCGGCCTCACCGAGCGAGCCTAGGCCTTCAGTGGAACACCTCAGGTCGTCAGCATTTTCACCGCCACGACGGCGAGAATGGCTGCCAGACCGACACGCACCCACTGCATCGGCGCACGGGTGCTAACCCAGGAACCCAGCAGCACTCCGGGAATGGACCCCAGCAGCAGGTTGCCGAGCAGGGTGGGATTCACGTTGCCCATCATGAGGTGTCCGGTGCCGGCGATGATGGTCAGCGGAATCGCATGAGCCAGATCGGTGCCTACTAAACGGCTCGGTGTCAGGCGCACCGGGTAGAGGTACACCAGCATCACTGTGCCGAGTGCACCGGCCCCGATGGAGGTCAGTGTCACCAAGATGCCCAGGATCAACCCAGCTAAGACCGTCAGGATGGCTTGGGAACGTCCTAAGAGTTCCATCACGCCCGAGGATCCCTTGCTTCCCATTCGCTGGATCCAGTCCTTGGACAAAATGCCGACGGCCGTGATGAGCAGGGCGATCGCTACTGCCCGTATTAAGAATCCGCCTCGCACCTGCGCGGTCGCGGTCAGCGTCATCCAGGCTAGGGTCGCGGCGGCAGCGGGAAGGCTACCCAGGGCCAGGCGCCGGACTACCGGCCAGTCCACTGTTCCCTGACGATGGTGGACGACCGTTCCAAAAATCTTGGTCAGCGCGGCGAAAAGGAGATCGGTGCCCACCGCCGTTTGCGGAGCCACGCCAAAAACCAGAACTAGCAACGGCGTCATGAGGGCACCCCCTCCGACTCCGGTGGCGCCGACGACGATGCCGACCAGCAGTCCTGCGATGGCGTTGGGTAAGTTTAGATCCACGGAAAGCGCTGCAACGTGCAATAACTGGCACCTCTGGACAAGAGTTCACTCCAAGCCTCAATCCATGCGGTGCGATGGAGTTCGGGGCTTTCTGCTGGGCCAGTCCGGTTGCCGTCGCGAAACTCGTCGCCGAGGATCAAGCCGGTCGCGACTCAGACTGGCGCCCTGGTTGGCTAGCCGCGTCCGCCCTTATAGCGGGAGAGGGTCGAACGTGGGTGCCTCGCAATCCTCGGGGCGTCTTGCTGGACCCTAATGATGCGCAGCTTGAACGGGAGACTGGCGGCAACAAGGTTTGGAATGCTAGGGGTACGGAAAGTGCGGGACGTGGCCAAGATGTCGGCCTGGGAACGGGTCATCTCGACAAGCAGTCGACGCAGAAAGGGGGGCTTCTCGAGGCTGGCGTACTTCTTCGGCTTATGGGCAAACTTCCCTATGCTCCCTTCTCCCTTTCAGCCTGAGGTGTCTCGGCCCGTGCGTTTTCTAAATCGCCGGAGTTTCCTAGCATCGACCGCCGCCGCAATCCCGTTGGGGCTCCTAGGCCAGTCCCCGTCGTCCGCGACCTCTGAAACCCTCGCGTCCCAGTTGCACGGATCCCTCGACGAGACCCAGCGACGTCTGGTTTGCCGCGAGTTCAACGACCCACTGCGGCAGAAGGTCGACAATAACTGGATGATCACCGGCCGATCGATTCAGGATGTCTTGCGTCCGGACCAGCAAGATTTGGTGCGCCAGATTTTTCGCAAGCTGCATCACCCGAACCATGCCGAGGCCATGATGCGCCAGATGGTCGAGGACTCCGAAGGCAAGGGTTTCGAGGGCGGCACCTCGGTGGCGCTCTTTGGTCGTCCCGGGACTGGGGCCTTCGAGTTCGTGCTCACTGGGCGTCACTGCACGCGTCGCTGCGATGGCGACTCGGTGGCCGGGACGGCCTTTGGCGGGCCCATCTTCTACGGCCATCAGTCGGGTCCGAACGACGAGGAAGCGGCCGACCATCCCGGCAACGTGTTTTGGTACCAGGCCAAACGGGCCAATGAATTGTTCAAGGCCCTCGATGGGCGACAGCGGACAGTCGCCCTCGTTGAGAGTCGTAGCCGGCCAGAGCGAGCAACTGAAACAGTTCGCCTCAGTGGCCGTCGGGAGGGTCTCACGGGCCTCCCTGGCTCGGAGTTGAGCGCGGACCAGCGGGGTCTGATGCGCAACGTGCTGAGGGATTTGCTGGCACCCTTCCGCCAAGTAGACGCCGACGAATCGCTGCGCTTGGTGGATTCGCAGGGGCTCGAAAACTTGCACCTGGCCTATTTCAAGGGCCAGGACCTCGGTAAGGACGGGGTCTGGGATGTTTGGCAAATCGAGGGGCCCAACATGCTCTGGTACTTCCGGGGCGATCCCCATGTGCATTGCTGGGTGCACATTCGCGACGGCAAAGCCTGAAGTCTCGGGATGCCAACGGGCGCACTCGGGCTCAGGGCCAGACGGGCTTCCACTCCTTCTCGAGTTCGCGGCGCAGGCGGCTGACTTGGAGCGGATGCTGGGCGACGAGGTCCGCCGTTTCGAAGGGGTCTTCAACGATCCGGTACAGTTCGGGCTTCGCAGTGGGTTCGTTCCATGGGGTGGGCAGGATGAGCTTCCAACCGTCGCGCACGATCCAACGCCAGCGCAGTCCTGACTCCGGGTGGTCGAGGTCTACCGCGTCGTGAGTGAAGCACTCGCCCGACACGGAGGTCCTGCGGCGCACGGCCTTGGGGTCGAGCAAATCGATGCCAGGCAAGTTGTGAGGAGTCTTCACGCCGGCGGCCCGCAGGAGTGTTGGCATCAGGTCGAGGCTCGACACGGCGTGGGTTTCATCGCGCTGGGGTTTCACGCGACCCGGCCACCCGAGTAGGATAGGAGTGCGCAGTCCGCCGTCGTAGGGGCTCTGCTTGGAGCGAGGGGCAAATCGTCCGGTTTGGGGATCGGTGATCCATCCATTGTCGGTGACGAAGACGACCAGGGTGTGCTCGGCCGAGCCCCGCTTCTCCAAGAAATCGAGGAGTTGGCCGCAAGTGTCGTCGAACCATTCGACCATGCCTCGGTAGTTTGCGATCGGCAGCGTCGGAGCAGTCCCGCGGTGCCGGGCCAAAAACCGCTCCGGGGGCGTGTGCGGGTCGTGCGGCATCATGGGGGCGTACCAGACCATCCACGGTCGGTTCTCCTGTTCGGCGAGGGTCACGAAGTCCTCGATGGGCTTCATCGTGACCCGGCCTATGTCCAGCCCAGCGTCTCCATGCCGGTCGCCTCGGGTCATTCCGTGGGTGAAGCCGCCTCGCGAATAGTCGTTCTGCCACCACTTACCACTCTGGAAGCTCAGGTACCCTTGGTCGCGGAGGAGTCGGGGCAAGGTGGGTGTTTGTTCGAGGAATGAGGACAGTCGCTCGCGCCCGGCCCGGTAGGCGTCGCTCCGGTAGAAGTTCGACGAAGGCTGGCCGGGCGGTCTGGCAGGATCGTTGCAGACGACGCCATGCTGGTGCGGGTATCGGCCAGTGATGAGCGAGGCGAGGCTGGGGCAGCACAAGCTCGACGGAACGTACCCCCGCGTGAAGCACAGCGAACGGGCCGCTAGACGGTCGAGGTGGGGTGTGCGAATCGTGGGATGCCCCATGAAGCCGTGGTCCGTCCAAGCTTGGTCGTCGGAAACAATGAGCAGGATATTGGGTCGCTTCGGACTTGGAGAGGCCATGACCTCGGAGAGTATCGACAGGAATCCGCACAAGAGGAGGAACATCGAAACCGTGGCCCGGAGGTTCCTCCGAATTAAACCAAACCCAATGCTGCGTGGTTGAATCCGCTCAATGGGGCGCTCAGTGCAATGGGGACACGGGGCGAGGGGCATGAACCAACACTGTCGTGGACCTCGGGGCTCAGCCAGCGGGAATTGGTCGGATGGCCTGCATCTGCATCGTTCGGCTGCTGTCGAATCTCGAGCGATGTCAGCGTCCGCAGAGGCAGGTGATCACGGGTTCCGGGGCGACGGTGATGCCGACCCGTGACAACGTCGGCTCGATGCCAGCGAGGAACTCTTCGGCGAGGCCTCGCGAGGCGGGCGTGAGGCATCGCTCATGGCGGTGGATCGTGCTCCCTGGAGGCACTTTGCGGAGAGCGGCTTCGAATTCGGCGAGTGAACCACACGGGATGATGAGCCGCTCCGACCGGAACCCCACGGAGACTGAAGGGATGGGATGTTCGTCGTCTCCAGTATTGACCACCAGGAACCCGTAGTCGGTGGTCAGTGCAATGGGCACGCGGTGGAATCCGTTGTCCACGGCCGCCAAAATGAGCGCCGTCGATGGGGCTGCCGCTGCTTCGGGCATCGGGCTCTGGGGAGCCTGCGTTTTTGTACTGCTAGATGGATCGCAGCCCGCGGTCAGTAGGTTGAATAAGACCACGATTTTGCAGGCTCGGATGCTGCCACGGTGGGCACCTCGGTGGATCCTGCTCAACAGCGGGAAGGTCATGGGCGTGATGCTGCCGACGTTGGGGAACTCTGGACTCGCTGGAAACGTGAATTTTTTTGGCATGTGTCTGGGTGAGGGGCCGCGGGAACGGTCCTGCGCGCGCAGGTAAGCTTGGGGGAGAGCGTTGCTTTCGCGCTGTGCGCGAGGGTTTTTGGTGATCGCTTCCAATGCTTGCTCCGGCCCGTTCCCGCTGCTGGCTTGGTGTGGTGGGTTTGGGGGATGATGGGCATTTCCAATGTGGGCCTTCGATGGTAGTGTTTCGGGGTGTCCACTGTCTTTCCATCGATGGGTTGCTGGCTGAGCACCGTCCTTGCCCTTGGGGGACTCATTCTGGGGACCGGTCAGGTGATGGCTTCGGGGCCGGATTTCACTCGTTCGGTGCGTCCTATTCTGGCCGCTAAGTGCTACGCGTGCCATGGCCCGGATGCCGAGGCTCGTAAGGCTGGGTTGCGCTTAGATACGGAGGAGGGGGCGACGACTCTTCTGAAATCGGGTGGGGTAGCCATCGTGCCCGGCAAGCCGTCTTCCAGCCCGCTGCTGGCACGGGTGGTGCACTCCGATCCCGACGAACGCATGCCGCCGAAGGGAGAACCTTTGAACCCGAACGAGGTGCGAATTCTGGAGCAGTGGATTGCCGCCGGTGCTGGCTATGCTGAGCCCTGGGCGTTCCGCGCTCTTCAAGACCCTACTTTGCCCTCCGTTCGTGACGGGCAGTGGTGTTGGAGCGGTATCGACGCCTTCGTTCTCGCCAACCGCGAGGCGGCGCGGTTGCCGGCTCCGGCGCGGGACATCGATCACGCGGCGTTGCTCCGTCGGTTGTCGTATGACTTGCGGGGGTTGCCGCCGACGACGGAAGAGGTGCGGATCTTTTTAGCCGATCCCACTCCCGAACACTATGCGCGCTGGGTGGACCGATATCTGGCAGACCCGGCCTTCGGCGAGCGCTGGGGGCGTCATTGGCTAGACCTCGCCCGCTTTGCCGAGACCATGGCCCATGAATTTGATTTCGATATTCCCTATGCCTGGCGCTATCGGGATTACGTGGTCGAGGCCTTCAATGCCGACTTGCCGCTGGCCCGATTCGTGGCCGAGCAGGTAGCGGGCGACTTGTTGACGCCGCGGCCAGGTTTGGGGCTTCCCAATGCCGCACCCATCGGGACGGCGTGGTGGTTCCTGGGGCCTGCCACCCATTCCCCTGTCGATGTCCGTCAGGATGAGGCCGATCGATTGGCCGGGGCGGTGGATGTGGCGGGGCGGAGCCTCTTCGGATTGTCGATCGCGTGTGCTCGCTGTCACGACCACAAGTTTGACCCCATTCCTACCCGCGATTTTTATGCATTGTCGGGCGTGGCCCGGAACACGCGACGCATTGAGGGGTTTTTAGATGCCGATGCGCGGACTCCAGGCCGCGCGGCGGCGGCCCAGGAGTCTTTGGAGGCGGCGGCTCAAATGTCCGGTGTCTCCGGAGTAACTCGTGCCACCCAGCCTGTGGGCGTCACGGTGCTAGACGACGTGGCCCAGGGCGGTGCGGGGTGGTCCCGCAGCGGACACGCATTTGATGTCTCGGGTTCTCAGTTGGCTCTCACGACGGCTGGGGAGCTTCGGGTTGCGGAGACGGGCACTCTCGACAGTGCTCGCCTTGCATTGCCGCTGGCCGGCAGCGCCCGTTCGGCCGATTTCACCATCCAAAAACGCTATTTCCACGTCCGGTTGCGGGGTAGCGATGCCGCCTTCCGTGCAGTGGTGGACAACTACTGGCTCGATAAGCACACGGGCCTGCTCTTCGAAGGGTTCCGTCGCCGCCTCGGGCGCGTCGAAGGGGTTGAGGCCCAAAAAGACCCGCGAGAGATGGCTTGGCGCATCGAGACCTTCGACTTCTCTCGCTATGCCGGGGAACGCGTTCACTTCGAGGTGCAGGATGACGGCCCGGGTTGGATCGAGGTCGATACGATTCTTACGAGCGATGCCCCCACGCCGCCCCCCGCCGAACAGTGGGATGCCGACGGGTTGGCCAGCGGGCTGAACGCAGCGGCGCCTGGCTTAGGCGAGGCACGACGGCGCGTTGTTGAGGCTCGGGATGCGTTGCTCGCCTGCGCTCCGCCCATCCGCGCATTGGTGGCCGATGAGGGTGGTCCGTTGGACGAGCTAATCCACCTCCGCGGTGCGGCTCACCGCCCGGGCGAGGCCGCTCCGCTGGCGCGCTTGTCCCTGATGGGGTCCCGTGCAGAAGAACCTGTGGTGGGCAGTGGTCGCCGGGCGTTGGTGGCCGCACTCACCGATCCGCGTCGCCCGTTCTTGTGGCGAACCACCGCCAACCGAATTTGGCTCAAGATGTTCGGGCGCGGCATCGTTGAGACGCCCGACGATTTTGGACAACTCGGTGGCACGCCCTGGAGCCCGGAATTGCTCGACCACTTGGCGTCTCGGTTGGGTCGAGGCCACACCTTCAAGCAGATCATTCGGGACATCGCTCTGTCCCATGCCTATCGGGCTGCGGCCGATCCCGGCGAGACCCCGGCCGAAGTTTGGTCGCCGCTGCCGGTCCGCCGCCTCGATGCCGAGGAAATTCGGGATGCGATGCTGGCCGCCTCCGGCACCCTCGACCGCACGGCGGGTGGTGTCAGCGTTCCCGCTCGCTTGACCGAGCACATGCAAGGGCGTGGCCGACCTGGAAAGTCTGGGCCGATCGATGGGGCCCGTCGTCGCAGTGTGTACCTCGAGACGCGGCGCAATTTTCTCGATCCCTTCTTGCAGGCCTTCGACCAACCGTCCCCGGCCAGCACTTGCGGTCGTCGCCATGCCTCTAATGTGCCCGCACAGTCTCTGGCCCTGATGAATAGCGAGTTGGTTCATCTGATGGCCCGGCGGTGGGCAGAAACACTCCTCCCGGAGGGTGCTGCTTCCAGCACTGCTTCCGCCGATGTAGATCGAGCGCGAATCGAAACGCTCTGGCTCTCAGCCTTCTCCCGGTGGCCGCGAGCCGATGAGGTTCGCATGGCTCTGGAGTTCTTAGAGTCTGAGCGCTCTGCAACGTCAGAAACGTCGCCGTTGGCCCGCGAGCGGTCCGCCTACGCGGCTTTGAATCACGCGCTCTTCGCCTCTAAAGAATTTGTTTTCCTCCGATGAACACGCCCCGGACTCACCATTGCGGCCGGTTTCACTCCACGCCCATGAGCCGCCGCGACATGCTGGCGGCTTCCAGCGGAGGGTTTGGTTTATTGGCGTTGGCCGGTTTGTTCGGGCCAACGGGCAACGCGTCGGGGGCGGGGTCGGAAGGTGCCGTTAGCTCACCGCGTGATTCACGGGTTTTGGCTTCGACCCATTCCCGGGCGCGGGCTCGCAGTGTGATCTTTCTGTATCAGGACGGGGGGCCGTCGCAAATGGACACCTTCGATCCAAAGCCGCGTTTGGCCGATTACCACGGAAAGCCGTTTCCGATGGCGATGGCGCCCACGCAATTTAATAACAACGGCAACACGCTGGCCTCGCCTTGGAAGTTTAGCCAACACGGGCAGTCGGGCATTCCCATCTCGGAGCTCTTTCCGAATCTCGGGCGGGTGGCTGATGAATTGTGCGTGGTCCGCTCGATGACCAGCGAGTTCAGTGAGCATACCAACGCGAATTATTTCCTGCACACGGGCTCTGGGATTCCTGGGCGTCCGTCCATGGGGGCCTGGATGTCCTACGGCCTAGGCAGTGAGAACAACAACTTGCCCGGCTTTGTCGTCGTGGAAGGCGGGTTGGTGCCTCCGGGAGGGCTGGATTGTTTTTCGGCCGGATTCCTGCCGGCACGGCATCAGGGGTCCATCTTGCGTCCGCGGGGTGAGGCCATCGCCGATGCTATACCGCGGGATCCTGAGACCGTTCAGCGACGCAAGCGTCAGTTGATTGGACACTTGGATTCGGCCTTCGCCCATGACACCGGGGCCGAGGCCATTGAGAGCGCGATTGCTAATCATGAATTGGCCTACCGAATGCAGGCCGCAGTTCCTGAACTGGCGGCGCTCGATGGGGAGAGCGCGGAAACCAAGGCTCTCTACGGATTCGACAGTTCGTTCGAGCCGACCCGGATTTATGCCCGCGAATGTTGTCTGGCGCGCCGGTTGGTGGAACGGGGCGTCCGGTTCATCGAGGTCACATGTCCTCGGACTATCGGTGACCGCTGGGATCAGCACGGTGACCTGAAGGCCGGTCACGAAGCCAATGCCCGGGCGGTCGATCAACCCATCACGGCGCTGATCTTGGATCTCAAGCGGCGCGGTTTGCTGGAGTCAACCTTGCTCGTGTGGTCTGGAGAATTCGGGCGGACCCCCTTCGCTCAGGGATCCAACGGTCGCGACCACAATCCGTTTGGGTTCACGGTGTGGATGGCCGGCGGCGGGATCCGTGGTGGCAATATCATCGGCGCTACTGACGAGTTCGGTTATCGGTCAGTGGACAAGATCTGCCGAGTGCATGATCTCCATGCTACCGTGCTGCATCAGATGGGAGTGGATCATCGTAGACTGACCTTCCGCTCCGGAGGTCGGGATCATCGCCTCACCGATGTCCATGGGGAACTCATCGAGGGTGCGATCGGTTGATGCGGTCGGCGATATTCCTGAGATGCCGCGGGGCGATGGGGCGCTGAGAGCGCGGTCCGAGGACGCTCACCGAGACCAGGCCTGAACCGTCTGCCAGGCGATGGATTGCAGGAATGTGGCTTCGTCCGCAGACACCCCGTCGGGTCGGTAGGATAGTCCTTCTGGAGAAACGCCAAAGAGGGTCGCGTAGTGGACGCAGGCGGCCAGATAGGTTCCGTGCACGGTTTCGTGCTCGCGATCTTTTCCCAGCATGGCGAGTTGGGGACGGGCTTCTAGCGAACGCCGGAAGGCCAATCCCACCGGAGCGACCGGCACATTGAGCTCGGTTCCGAGGGTTCGATGCGCTTCGGCGATGTGTTCGAGAGAGATCCAGCCGAGGCGTTCGTAGGGCCAGGCCATGAAGAGCACCGAGCGTCCGCCATGGGATCGGATTTCTTGATCGAAGCGTCGGGCGTATTCCTCGAAGGCAGTGATGCTGTGCTCGGTGAGTTCCGGGATGTCGTCTTGCAGGATAACTCGATCGTAGTGTCCTTGCTGGATGCGTTCATGCACCGCGGGCAATCCGTGGAGGATACGCAGCGTGGCGCCTCCTTGCGTGGCACGATCGGCCACGAGGATGCGAGGAGGGGTTGCGGATGCGGCCAGCAGACGGACGTGGTTTTCGAGGCCGCCGTTGTAGTAGGTCAGGCTATTGCCTACGAAGAGGAGTCGCATGGGAGGCGTCGGGGTGGGTAGTGTGACGGGATGTTTGTGAAAAAGGCAGCCGGTCAGGAGCCACATGAGGACACCCATCCAACCACACCGCAGAAGCGTCATAGGCCAAACGCTAGGCAGCGGGAGTGAGGCGGTGCAAGATCGCTGCACTAGGCGTGCACACTGTCGCCTCAATACGGATTCGAACCATGGTCAGTATCAAGCTTGCTCAAGAGGCGTCGGAGTTGGAGGGAATCCTCGCGTTGCAACGGCGCAACTTGAAGCGGTGTCTGAGCGAGGCCGAGGCCGAAGAGCAGGGGTTCTTGATCGCCGAATACGATTTGGACTACCTCCGGCAAATGCAGGAACAGCGACCTTCGGTGGTCGCCGTGGACGACGGCCGGGTGGTGGGTTACGCGCTGGTGGTCACCCGGGAGGTGCGGGCGGGCCTCCCGTTCATCTCGGACTTGTTCGATGAAATCGACCGGATCTCCTATCGAGGAACGTTGCTGGCCGAAACGAATTACGTGGTGGTGGGGCAATTGTGTGTCGACAAGGACTACCGGGGGCAGGGGTTGGTGGACCGGTTATATGCCTTTTTTCGTGCATCGTTAGAGGAGCGCTATCAGTGCGGGGTGACCGACATCGCGCGGGCCAATCGTCGTTCGCTCAAGGCGCACCAGAAGGTGGGATTTCGAGTCATCCATGCCATCGAATATGACGGCCTGATCTGGGATGTGGTGCTCTGGGATTGGTCGGAATCAGGGCGGTAATGGCGGGGGCACGGGTGGGGCACTGGGATGAAGACGCTATGCGGCGTTCCTTCAGAACGCTCCGATTCTGAATGCCTAGTCCCAGGGTTTCACCCTGGGCTGGTATGCGGTGCCCCGTTGGGGCACGGGGATGAACCCGGGGGCTCAAGAGGTTGTGCCGTGTGTACAGCGACGAGTATTTACCCCAGAGAAGAATAATTG
>SYMJ01000038.1 GCA_005805505.1 Verrucomicrobiales bacterium
CCCGAATGGCAGTTAGATAGCGACCAATGTTTTTGGGGTGTTCTGAGGTGAGGTGGGCTTGCGGTAGCGGTTCTGGTGGCGGATTTCTTGAAAATCCCGTCGGTGGCAATTGAGAAGTTGGTAGGGCTTTGGTCTTCGTTTCAGGGCTCTGGGCTCCCGTCGGTCTGGGCGTTCTGGGACCGCATCTTCGGCGAGGACCGAGAGGAGTTCCTCATAGATCCGCTCGCGCAGCTTGCGTGAGCGAGCGCTGCAAATGGCACCACTGAACTCCAGAGCGGCAGCGATGCTGCCGACGAAACTGATCTGCCCCAAGGCTACCCCGCGCTGTCGGGCCGTTTCTAACATCAGTCGCCGGACCATGTTGTGCACCAGAAGGTGCAGGCGGAGTTCACGGTCTAGAGTTTCGGGGTTCATCGCCGAGAGCATCTCCATTCCGAGGGAGGTCTTCAGATTGCGCAGGCACAGTTCCATCAGCCAGCGCCGTCGATAGAGGTTACCGAGTTCTGCGGCCGGAAAGCCCACGGTATCCAACAGAGTGGTGACCAAGATGACCTCGCAGGACCGAAACCCGCGGCTTTCTAAGCGGCAGCGTACCAAGCGCAATGTCAACGACTCGGGCAATCGACGCCACTCGTCGTCAGGCACGGTGCGTGGTGGCTGCTTGGGCTTGTGCCAGGTGACCAATCGCTGGTGTTGGTCGATTTCCCTGCCTTGGCTGAAGTCATTGCGCAGCTTGCCTCGGACTCGAAGGACAGCGTCCACGCCCCGCTGTTGGCATTGAGCCAGAAGTCCCCAACTGGCGAAGCCGCGGTCGCCGAGCAGCACATCGCCCTTCTGGAAGTGGTCCCAAAGTCTCTGCAGAAGTCCCAGTTCCTGCGATCTCAAGGAATCCTTGGCCCAGGCAATGATCATGCCCGTGCTCAGGCTCATGACCGCCAGGAGGCGAAGGATCGGAAAGCCGCACCCCGGCTTCTGGACGGACTGCTGAGGAAAGGATGCCTGATTAGTAGCGGTGTCAGCGGCGCAAAGTGTGGTGCCGTCGATAACCTGAACCCGTCTTCCACACCAGAGATCCTTGGCTGCGATGGCCTGATCGGCTTCGCGAACGAGGTGATCGTGGATTTGTTGAAGTCGCTCGAGAGGCAAAGCGGCCCGAGCCTGGCAGTAGGGGCTGTTTTCTGAGGGAGGGGGTGTTTGATTGGATTGAAGGGACCAGGCTTGAGCCTGGCGGATAGCGGTGCGGCAACTGGCACCGGCCTGAGCGAACTGCCAGGAGGCTGTCCAAAAGACGAGGCGAAAGGGCCAGCGGCGTTGCCGGGAGTGGGGACCCTCATCGGCTTGGGAGAGCAGGTGGGCTGGGATCCAACGGTCGAAGAGCGCGGCCAACTGATGGATGGACGAGGCGCTGGAGGACTGGATGGAGCGGAGTTGTGAGTTGAAGAGGTGGGTGAACTGGGGGAAGAGAGGTGTCACTGGCAATAGGACAGCACGAGCGCTGTCCATTGACAAGAATGATAGTGTGAATGTATGTCAAAACCTTCGAACGTTGGGGCCTGTGGATATCCTGAGAAGTACGAACGGTTGCGGGAGGAACTGGGTCGAACGGAGTGGGTAGCGCTTGGGAGCCTGATAGAGCGAGGAGAGCCCGGACAGGGTGGGCCTCGGTATCAATGGAGTCGGCGAGCCGGCGGGAAGACGGTGACCGTGGCGCTGAGCGCCGAACAGTTTGAGTGGATGAAGGTGGCGGTGGCCAATCAACGGCGAATCTGGGACCTGCTGCAGGAAATGCAGCGGGCCACCATGGAGTACATGCTGGAAAACCTACCCCACCCGCCTCGCAGAAAGCGGCTCACCAAGAAACGCCTAGGCCTTAACTAACTGCCATTCTTGACTGACCCCTATTTCCCGAGATGCCGGGCCAGCCAGGCTTGGGTGCGGTCCCACATCTCGGGCGTGTACACGTGGCCGAGGTCGGGATAGAGGCGGCTTTCGAAGGAGGGGTCGGCCCCGTAAAGCCGGTAGGCCTCGCGAATCGGCGGCTCCAACCGGGCGATGCCGGACGCAGGGGAGCCCGAATCCTTTCCACCGGTCATGAACAGCAGGGGTCGGGGCGCGGCCAGGGCCATGACGGCCTCCGTGTCGAAGTGCCGGAGCAAGCCCGGAACGAAGTAGTAAATGCCGTGCGCCTTGAGGCCGCCTTCGCGGATGAGGTCGGTGTAGCGCGTCATGCACGCCACGGCCACCCCGGTGCGGAGCCGCTCGTCCAAAGCCATGAGCCACCAGGTGCGCGTGGCTCCCATGCTAATGCCGGTGACACCGATGCGCTGAGGGTCCACTTCAGGCCGAGAAACGAGGTAATCGAGGGCCATCCGATCGTCGCGCAAAATCATCCCCCAAAGAGTGCGCCCGGCCCACAGCTGGAATTTGGACGCCGTCATCTCGCCGGCGGAGCCTTTTTCGGCCGGGCCGCCCGGGCCCTGACCGTTGCGCTCACCAAAACAATAGGCGTCGATGCCCAACACCACGTAACCCAACCGCGCCAAAGCCGGACCGGCCGCCACGGGCACTGCATGGGTCCGCAACATCTCGTCCTTACCGATGTCGTACTGGCCTCCATGCCAGTGGCAGTAGAGCACCGCCGGCAACGGTCCCCGGACTTTGGCCTGCGGCGGAAGAAATACGTATCCCGCCACGGTCGCGCCGGCTCCGTTCTCGAAGGTGAACTTCTCGAAGCGGTACTCGCCACGGTCTTCGCTCAGCAGCGTCGTGACCACCGGCCGCGTGGGCCGCGGCGGCAGATGCCCCAGCAGACCCTCGAGCGTGGTTCGGATCTCGGCCCGACGGGTGTTCCACGCCTCGCGTGTGGCCGGCACCCGGAACTCCGGTGCCAGCGCCGCGCCCGCAAGCCAAGCTTCGGCGGCGGCAATCGAGCCGGTGGGAGGGAGCGGTGGATTCAGCGGTGTCTGAGACATGAGGCGGAAGCAAGTGAAGGCCAGGACGAGCGACACCAGAACTCGATGGCCACCATGTAAGTGCGTCGTCATGGCAATACAAGCGTCGCAGAATTCAGTGCGGCCGCGACGTGCCGAAGCGGTTGGCCCAGTGGTTACCAATGTCGCGGGATCCGCTGACAAATCGAGTGCCCTGTCCCTCGGCGCGTTTTACTTCAGGCCCGTCGCCCGGCGAGCCGGCCGCCAGCACCAGCACCGGGCAGGACTGGTTGGCCTCGCCAAGTCGGGCGATGATCTCGGGACGCGGACGCTGGAAATCAACATAGCGAACATCGACAGCATGCCGCAGTTCCGGATGGTAATGGAGCAGGCCGTTGACCTCGGAACACTCCGGGCAATAAAAGGCCGTCCCGGGACCATCTACAAAGCAATGCTTCAGGAGAAAGAGGGTGTCACGTTCCATGGACTCCAAAGACCACGACGCACGACCCCGAGCAAGGATTCTGTGGGGCGGGATCGGTTTTGACCGCGCCGTGCGCCAGAACTCACTGTTACCCGTGGCTGCCCGTCACCCGGATTCATTGCGCCAAAACGGGTGTTACCCGAGTCGGTGTAATCCGGTAGGGGAAGCTGGGCTAGGGTGATGCCCGGCCCCCGCACCTTGGCAGCGTCTTCGCAGCTCCTCCAACACCTCTTGTCGCATCCCAGAACTCATCGATTTGTCCCTGTTGGCGACGGTAACAGGACTTTTGGCGCAACGACCTTCTCAGCACCTCAGTCTCAACCCCTCGCCGGTAACAAACAGTTTGGCGCAATTCAGCCCGAAGGAGCCGTCGGTTTTTCTTTGCGTTTGGAAAGATTGCGACCGCATATCGCGCCACACGATGAATGACCGGGTGATCCTGCCGACGCCTCCGCCGATCCTGAAGAATCAGCAACAGGAAATCCACGAGCTGTTCCAACGCTTCGTGGTGCCGAGCTACGGTCGATTCAACCTGGCCTTGAGCCACGGTGCCGGCAGCCATGTTTGGGATGTCTCCGGCAAGCGCTACCTCGATTTGGGCGGCGGCATCGCCGTGTGCTCACTGGGTCACGCCCATCCCGAAATTACCGAGGCACTGGTTGAGCAATCGCGGCGGCTGGTCCACGTGTCTAACCTCTACTATCAAGAGCCCCAAGGCCGATTGGCCCAACGCCTGGTCGGTCACCTGGCACCGGGCAAGGTGTTCTTCTGCAACTCCGGAGCCGAGGCCAACGAGGGCCTCTACAAGACGGTCCGGAAATTCGGTCACGACGAAGGCCGCTTCGAAATTCTCACAGCAGTAAACTCCTTCCACGGGCGCACGCTGGCGAGCATCTCGGCCACCGGTCAGGAGAAGGTGAAGAAGGGCTTCGAGCCCCTGGTGGAAGGATTCCGACACATCCCGTTCAACGACCTGGAGGCGGCGCGCGAAGCCATTTCGCCCGCGACGGGGGCCATCCTCATCGAGGGCATCCAGGGCGAGGGCGGTATCACCCCGGCCTCGGCCGAATACCTGCTGGGACTGCGCAAGCTCTGCGACGAAAAGCGCCTGCTGCTGCTCGTCGATGCGGTGCAGTGCGGGCATTTCCGCGCCGGTCGGTTCCAGAGTTTTCAACGGATCCTTGAGGGGGTCGCCGGGGGCGAATCGTTCATTCCGGACGGCATCTCCATGGCCAAGTCCTTGGGTGGAGGCTTCCCCATCGGGGCTTTCTGGCTACGCGACGACGCCCACGGTGTTGCGCTTGGGCAAATCCTCGGGCCGGGCACGCATGGCACCACCTTCGGCGGCACCCCGCTCGGTTGCGCGGTGGCGCTGCGCATCCTCGACGTGATCGAACGGGAGAAACTGGCCGACAACGTCCGGGCTACCGGCGATTTCTTGCATGCCGAAATTTCCCGGTTGGCCGAGCGGTATCCGGGCGTCGTCCGGGGAGCCCGCGGACTGGGCTTTATGCTGGGCATCGAATTGCAGCCCTTCGACCAAATCCCGGGTTTCAAACGGGAAGAAACGGTGTCGAGCCTTCAAATGGTCCACCGGCTGCACGAAGCCGGCCTGCTGACCATCCCCAGCGGCACGCAAATTGTGCGATTGTTGCCGGCGCTCAACTTGTCGCGAGCCCTGGCCGAGGAAGGACTCCAAATCATCGAGAAAGTCGTACGGAGTGTGGCCTGAGAAAGGTTGGCCTCCAGCTGGGCCACGCGGTTAGGCTTCGGGAGAGTCCATGAGCCAACCCCTGATCCTCGGCCGATTTTCTATCGGCATCGGCGACCGATTTGCCCACCAAGCGCAGGCCCAACTGCGCGCCTGCCAACTCGCCTTAGAACAGGGTGTCGAAATCATTCCGGTCTGGAACAAATCCAACCGGGAGCACTCGATCATCGGTTCCGAGCCTTCGGCCACGCGTGCCGCCGCCGATGCCGCCGTGAAGGCCCTCGGCTGGGCGGCTCCGCACTTCCTGGATGCCGATCATATTCGCTTAGAAACGGTGGGGCGCTTCTTGCCGCACTGCGATTTCTACACCATCGATGTGGCTGATTTCATTGGTCAACCGGCCGCTCCCGAAGCAGTCGAAGCCTTCCTGGAACGGCATCCCGAGTTGATCGGAACCCAAGGGGTGCCGGATATTGCCGAACCGCTGGTCACAACTCGCGAGGACATCCGGCACATCGCCACCCAATTCCTCAAGGCCACCCAAGAGGCCGGGACGCTGTATCGGCACATCGCCGCGGCCAAGGGCGCGGGGCGCTTCATCACCGAAGTGTCTATGGACGAGACCGATGCGCCGCAAACCCCACCGGCCTTGATGGTCATCCTGGCAGCGCTGGCTGAGGCCGGCGTGCCGGTGCAAACCATCGCACCGAAATTCACCGGCCGTTTCAACAAGGGCGTGGATTATGTCGGTGATGTGGCCCAGTTCGAGCGGGAGTTCAACGACGACTTGGCCGTTATCGCAGAAGCCATCCGACGCTATGGGCTGCCCGCCGAACTCAAACTCAGCGTTCACTCGGGCAGCGACAAGTTCTCTATTTACGGACCCATCGCCCGAGCGATCCGCCGCACCGGGGCCGGCCTGCACCTGAAGACCGCGGGCACCACCTGGCTCGAAGAAGTCATCGGCCTGGCCGAGGCCGGCGGTGACGGGCTGGAGTTGGCCAAAGACTTGTACGCGGCCGCGTTGGAGCACATCGACGAACTGTGTGCTCCGTACGCCACGGTCATCGACATCGACCGATCTCGGCTCCCCGCGGCCGCTGAAGTCGCCGAATGGATTTCCGCACAGTTCACCGGAGCCCTGCGCCATAATCCGAAGCACCCGGGCTTCAATCCCAGCCTGCGCCAGTTGCTGCACGTGGGCTTCAAGATCGCCGCCAAGAAGGGCGACCGCTACTTGCAGGCGCTGCAAACGCATGAGGCGTTCGTGGCCCGCAACGTGACCGACAACTTGTTTTCGCGGCACCTCCGACCACTCTTCCTCGACTGAACAATTTCCCACCGTTTTTCTAAAGATCACCCGAGCCTCTTTTCCAAAATGAAACCCTCCCTGGCTTTGCTCGCCGCGGCCGTGCTGGCCGCCGCAAACCTCCATGGTGCCGACGTCGACAAGCGTGCCCACGCGCCCACCGCTTTGCCGGTCACCGCGACCTCAGCCCGTTCGCAGGCGCTGACCAAACCGTCGGCTGGCGAGCACATCGTCTTCATCGGCAACGGACTGGCCGAGCGCGACGTGTACTTCAGCCGCCTGGAGACTGAACTGCACCTGCGCTATCCCGAACTGAACCTCATCGTACGCAACATGGGCCGGCCCGGTGACACCGCGGGATTCCGCCCGCACCCAGGCCGCGTTTCGCAATGGGCCTTTCCCGGCGCGGAGAAATTCCATCCCGACCTAAATTCGCATTTCGGCCGTGGATTCTATCCCACACCCGACCAATGGCTCACGCATTTGCAGGCCGACACGGTCATCGGTTTCTTCGGGTACAACGAGTCGTTCGACGGCCCGGACAAGGTCGGCAACTTCGAGGCCGAACTCGATGCCTGGGTCACGCACACGCTGTCCAAGGCGTACAATGGCGCGGCCGCGCCCCGGTTGGTGCTCGTCTCGCCCATCGCCTTCGAAAACCTGTCGGCCAAACGCGATTTGCCGGACGGCAAGCAGGAGAACGCCAATCTGGCCCTGTACTCCAAGGCCATGGCCTCGGTGGCCAAGCGGCGCGGACTCACCTTCGTCGATCTCTTCGCGGCCACGCAGGCCCGCCTGAACAAGAAGTCCTTGGCCCCGCTGACCATCAATGGGTTCGCGCCCACGGAGTCGGGCTATCAGGAACTGGCCGTGATGCTCGCCGACGGCACCTTTGGCCGTCAGCCCAAGGCCTCCAAGGCCGACCCCGAACTCGTACACAAGGCGGTGCTCGACAAGGACTTCTTCTGGAACAACGACTACAACCTGGTCAACGGCGTGCACACGCACGGCCAGCGCTACGATCCCTTCGGCCCACAAAATTATCCGGCCGAGATCCTCAAGACCCGCGAGATGATGACCCTGCGCGACCAGGTCGTTCATGAGATCGCCGCCGGCAAGCGCAAGGATCTTGCCGCAGACGACTCCAAGACCCGCTCTCTGCCGGAGGTGCCCACCAATTTTAAGCGCTCGGTGGACTATCTCGATGGCGAGAAGGCCATCGAGAAAATGACCGTAATGCCCGGCTACAAGGTCGAGCTCTTCGCCTCCGAGAAGGAGTTCCCCGATCTCAAGAACCCGGTGCAAATGTCCTTCGATAACCAGGGACGCCTCTGGGTCGCGGTGATGCCCAGCTACCCGCACTACCGACCGGGTGATGCCCGGCCTGATGACAAGCTCATCATTCTCGAAGACACCAATCACGACGGAAAGGCCGACAAACAGACGATCTTCGCCCGAAACCTTCACCTGCCCATTGGCTTTGAGCTGGCCCCCGAGGGAGTTTATCTTTCGCAGGAGCCCAACCTCTGCCTGCTGGTCGACTCCAATCACGACGACAAGTCGGACCGGCTGGAGATCCTCATGCACGGCTTCGACACGCATGACACCCACCACGCGATTTCGGCCTACAGCGCCGACGCCTCGGGTGCCTTTTACCTGCTCGAAGGCCGCTTCCTGCACAGCCAAGTCGAGACGCCCTACGGTCCGCAGCGCGTGAACGACGGTGGGGCCTGGCGCTTCGATCCGAAGAACTTCCGTCTGGAGCGCACCATTCAGAGCGACGTGAACAACCCCTGGGGCATCGCCTTCGATGACTGGGAGCAGTGCGTGCTGTCCGACGCCTCCAGCGGCGAGAATTACTGGGGTCTGCCCATCTCGGCCAAGATGCCGTATGGCGTGGAAATCGAACGCGCGGGCGAGTATGTGCCCAAGCGGTCTCGGCCCACCTCGGGCTCGGAGTTCGTCTCCTCCCGGCATTTCCCTGAAGACCGGCAAGGTCAGTTCATGACCTGCAACAGCATTGGGTTCCTGGGTCTCAACTTCAGCGCGGTGCGCGAAGACGGATCCGGGTTCACCGGCTCCCTGGCCGGCGACCTCATCAGCTCCAGCGATCCGAACTTCCGCCCGGTGGACCTCGAGTTCGCTCCAGATGGCTCGCTGTACTTCCTCGACTGGCACAACGCCCTCATCGGGCACATGCAGCACAACGCCCGCGATCCGAAGCGCGATCACGACCATGGTCGCATTTACCGGGTGACCTACCCGTCGCGCCCGCTGGTGACGCCCTCGAAGGTGGCCGGTGCCCGCCTGCCGGAGCTGCTCGAGAACTTGAAGTCGCCCGAGTACCGCACCCGCTACCGGACGCGCCGCGAACTGCGCGGTCGTCCGGCCTCGCAAGTCATCCCGGCCGTGAAGGCGTGGGCCACGAAGCTCGACCGCAAGGATCCCCTCTACGATCGCCACTTGTGCGAAGCCCTGTGGGCCACCTGGGCCCAGAACAAGCCCGACGCCAGCCTGCTGCGCGCCGCACTCAATGCCCGTTCTCATCAAGCCCGGGCGGCCGCGGCCCACGTGCTGCGCTACACGGCCCATCAAATCCCCGGGGCGCAGGACTTGTTCCGCCAAGCTGTGAACGATACGCACGGCCGCGTCCGGCTTGAAGCCATCGTAGGCGCATCCTGGCTGCCCGGTGATCAAGGAGCCCGCATCGGGCTGGAAGGCCTGCGCCAACCGCTCGACAAGTGGATGAGCCCGGTGACCCGACAAATCCTCGAAAACACCTTCAAGCAATCGGTGGCCACGCTGGCCAAGGCCGAACCCAACGCCTTCGCCGACAATCCCAATGCCAAGGCCTACTTGGCTGGAAACTTCAAAATCGGTGCGGCCCCGCCCTCGGCCGATCAAGTGGTCTATGGACCGACCCGCACGCTGAACGCCGTTGAGAAGAAGCAGTACGCCCTCGGCAAGGAGGTCTTCCACCGCGACGCCCACTGCGCCACCTGCCATCAATCCAATGGAGCAGGCGTGGCCGGCATTTACCCGCCGCTGAACGTGGCGAACAATCCGTGGCTGGCCGAAGACGAGCGCCTCATCAAGGTGGTGCTCAAGGGCCTTTGGGGTCCGCTGGAGCTGGGTGGCCAGCGCTTCGGCCCGAAGAACGGCGTTCCCCCGATGCTTGGCTTAGGCGGCATGATCACCGACGAAGAGGCGGCCGGCGTTATCAGTTACGTCCGCCAGTCCTTCGGCAACAACTTGCCGCCGGTCAGCACCGAGCAAGTGGCCAAGGTTCGCGCCAAAACCGAGAAGCGTTCGGACTTCTACATGGTCGAGGAAATCCTCAAGGAACACCCCATTCCTGGATGGGAAAAATGGGGCAAGATGGCCCGGCCTGCCGGTGACATCTACGAGTAAGTATCGGATCCCGACGATCTGAAACTCCCATCACCCGCATGCAAACCCGACCCCTCGGAACCACCGGACTGTCGTTGCCAGTCCTGGGATTTGGCGCCAGTTCGCTGGGCCAGGAATTCCGAAACGTCACCGTCGAGGAAGCCCTGCGCAGCGTGCGCGTGGCCCTCGACTGCGGACTGAACCTCATCGACACCTCGCCCTTCTACGGGCGCGGCATGAGCGAGGTGTTGCTCGGTGTCGCGCTCAAGGGCGTGCCGCGCGAGCAATACACGCTGTGCACCAAGCTGGGCCGATATGATCTCCAGCACTTCGACTTCTCGGCGCGCCGGGTGGCCGAGTCCATCGACGTGTCCTTGCATCGCTTGGGTACCGACCACCTCGACATCGTGCTCTGCCACGACATCGAGTTCGTGCCCATGCAGCAAATCGTCGACGAGACGCTGCCGGCCCTCCGCAAGGCCGTGGCCGCCGGCAAGGTGCGCTTCGTGGGCTTCAGCGGCTATCCGCAGAAGATCTTCCGCTTCATCGCCGATCAAGCCCCGGTGGACTGCGTGCTCAGCTACAACCAGTACACGCTCCAGAACACCCGCTTCGCCGAAGAGACGGTGCCCTACCTGAAGGACCGCGGGATTGGTGCTATGAATGCCGGACCCTTCAGCGCACGCCTGCTCACCAGCGCTCCCTTGCCCGCCTGGCTTAAGGAGCCCGAGGCGGTGAAGGCGGCCGCTCGTGCCGCGGCCGCGCTCTGCGCCCAACGTGGCTCCGACATCGCCAAACTGGCCCTGCAGTTTTCCTGCTCGCATCCCGACATCGCCACCACCATCGCCGGCAGCGCCAACCCGGAGAACATCCGCAACTGGGCGCGCTGGATTGAAGAGCCCATCGACACCGGTCTGCTGGAAGAGGTCCGGGCGATTTTCCGGCCCGTCCACAACCTCGGGCATGCCGAGGGTCTGCCCGAGAACAACTGAGCCTGCGCCAACCCTGCGCCAACCCACCTCGAACAAATCCACCACGGACAAAGAGCAGCATGAAATCCCTCCGTCTTGGTCTGATCGGCCTCGGCAATATCGGTCGCCACCACGCCACCTACTTACTGGCGGGCAAGGTGCCCCGTTGCGAACTGGTGGCGGTGTGTTCGACGACTCCGGCCAAGATGGAGGCCTACCGTCCGCTGGCTCCCTGGACCGACGCGCGCGCGCTCATCGCCTCAGGCACGGTGGAGGCCGTCCTGGTGGCTACTCCACACTACCAACACACCGACCTCGGTATCGCCGCCCTCGACGCCGGCGTGCACCTCATTGTCGAGAAGCCTATTTCTGCCCACAAGGCCGACGCCCTCAAGCTGATCGCCGCCCCTGAGCGGAACCCGAAGACGGTGTTCGGCGGAATGTTCCAACTGCGCGTCGAACCCCGATACCAGAAGCTGCGGTACCTCATCGAATCGGGCGAGTTGGGACGAATCGTCCGGGTGAACTGGATTAACACCGACTGGTACCGGACCGACGCGTATTACGCGAGCGGCGGCTGGCGGGCCACTTGGGCCGGCGAGGGCGGCGGTGTGCTTCTCAACCAATGCCTCCACAACCTCGATATTCTGGCCTGGCTGCTAGGGATTCCCTCGTCGCTGCGCGCTCATGTCACCCTCGGTCGCGATCACTCCATCGAGGTGGAAGACAACGTCACGGCCTACCTCGAATATCCCTCCGGCGCCACCGGCGTGTTCGTAGCCAGCACCGGCGAGTCGCCGGGAACCAACCGGCTCGAACTCACCGGCACCCGCGGCCGGGCCGTGATGGAAGACGGCAAACTGCGCTTCATCCGCAATCTCAGCGACATGACCGAGTTCAGCCGCACGTCGCAATCGGGCTTCGCCAAACCGGAGTCGTGGAACGTGGAAATTCCGTTCGAGAACGCCGATCAGCCGCATGCCCAACTCATGACCAATTTCACCGAGGCAATTCTCGATGGAAAACCGCTCATCGCTCCCGGGCCCGACGGACTGGCCTCGGTAGAACTGGCCAATGCCATGCTGTATTCAGGCCTGACGAGCCAGACGGTGACGCTGCCGCTCGATGCCGAGGCCTATGCGCTAAAACTTCAGGAACTCATCGCCGGATCGCGCTTCGTGAAAAAAACCGTAGCCGGTGACGCATCGGATTTCGCGGCCTCATTTCGACGGTAACGAAGGCGGCGACGGTCGCCCGGGCTTCGGCGGGAAGATCTGGGTCAAAGCGACTGGCCGGGCCCACTTTAGCGCACGCCAAAGATGCGTTCCCACAAGGCCGATCCTCCGAAAACCCATCCCGTGGCAGCGACGGCAATATACGGACCGTAAGGCAACCGCCCTGACAAGTGCTGACGGCCCAGGGCAATCAACCCGAGGCCCACGACCGCCCCGAGGACCGAGCTGAACATCAAACTGAAGAGCGTAGCCTTCCATCCCAAGAAGGCTCCAATGGCAGCCATGAATTTCACGTCGCCCAAACCCATCGCCTCGCGCGGCAGCGTCAGCGAGTCCACCTCGGCTGCGAGGTAGGGTTCGGACTCCGGATCCAATACCTCATCGCCGATACGCAGGGCCTTGGGCGAGAGGCGCATTTCGCCCGACACATAGCAGCGGTCGGCCAACTCCAAATGCCGGCCTTCCATTACCACTGTGTCCGACTCGCGATAGAAGACTTCCTCGAAGGAAATTTCGCGGTCCGGCAACCGGATACCTGCATCATGGAAAATCACACGGCTTCCCGGTTCGAGGGCGACGCGTTCCCGGCCAAAAAGGAACTTTCCCAACCGAAGCACCAAATACACAACGCCTCCACCGACCAAGATGCCCAGAGCGCTGCTGCGAAGGGCGGCCAAAATAGATGTCTCCTGATGCAACTCCGGGGCCACCAGCGACAGCAGGAAACCAACGCCGATACCGCCCAGGGTAATTTCGTCAGGAATAATGAAGTGCTCGAAATCAATGAAGGTGGCTGCGACGAATCCGGCCAACAAAATGGACGCTGAGGCCGCAGCCCACGGGGCCGATTCTCCGTAGTACAACCACGCCGCGACAAACAGCACCCCGGTCAGAGTCTCGACACCGATGTAGCGCGGCGAAATAGCAGTCCGGCACGACGCACATCGACCGCGCAACATTAGCCATGAGAAGATGGGCATGTTTTGCCACATCGGAATCCGGTGGTTGCACGTCGGGCAATGGGACGGCGGATGGACGATGCTCTCTTCGCGGGGCATCCGGTGGATAACCACATTGAGGAAACTGCCGGTCATGGCACCGAAGATGCCGACGAAGAGTGTCCAGAAGTGAAAGGGCAACCCCAGCGGACCGTGGTGCCGGTAGAGTTCGTCTTCCCAGTTCATCGTGACTCCCCGGTGCCGTAAACTTCTTGGATCAAGGCAGCCCGCATCACCTCGATCGGAGCTGGACGTTGAGTCCAAAGCTCAAAGGCGGCAGCTCCTTGATACAACAACATCCCAAGTCCATTGGCCGTCCGGCAACCCGCGGCCTGAGCAGCCCGAAGCAACGGGGTCTCGGAAGGCCGATAGATCATGTCGTACACGGCATCGGCATGGCTCAACGGATAGGCCTCAATATCCAGAGGCAGCGGGTCTTCCGGCTTCAGGCCCGACGAGGTGGCATTGAGGATGAACTCCACGTCGGAGTCGGGCAGACCTGTGCGGACATCGACCGCCGGAAATCGCTCAGCAATCTCGGCAGCCAACTCGGCCGCCTTCGATTCGGTGCGGTTCTGCAGCCACAAGGTCTCCACCCCTTCATCGGCCAACCGCAGCGCCGCCGCCCGACCGGCACCGCCGGCACCGAGCAACAACACGCGGGCTCCGCGGGGTTCCATGAACAGGTCTTCGCGGAGGGAGCGGAGGATGGCGTCGGCGTCGGTGTTGTATCCCCGCAGCCGCACCGGACCTGGGAAGGACCTCAGAAGGCCGATTGGAGTCCAAACGCCTTCCGCATTCTCCGCCTCGAAAACCACGGTGTTCACCGCTCCCCACGCCTCGGCCGAGACATCCAGATCATCCATCATGCCCAAAGCCAGTCGTTTGTGGGGCACCGTGAGATTCACGCCGCAAAAACCCATCACCCGTGCGCCTTCGAGAGCGACGGCCAATTCTTCGGGTGCGACTTCACAGGCGAGGTACCGCCAATCCAGGTCCAGCGCCGCCAGTGCGGCATTGTGCATGGCGGGCGAGGCAGAATGCCGGATGGGAGCGCCCCACACCGCGGCCAGGCGCGTGGAGGCCGTGACAGGCTTGGGCACAGACTCGGACATCGTGGGCGCAAGAGTGCCGCCAAGCACCGCTGGCGTCCAAGCCTGTTCGAGGGCTTCGCCAAACCCAGACTGATTCGGTGACCCATTCTAGGCACACCTGAGCATTCAGTTCCCACGCAAAGCCAATTCCACAGGGTGTCAAAAGTTTTGAGGCAACAAGTCCCCCTTGTTGGTTGCAAATCGCCTTGTCGCCGCGGCTCCGCCTGTTGAGATCAGCAGACCATGACCCGATGCCTGCCATTCCTGGTGATTTGGGCCGCTTCCGCGGCGCTGGCCTGGGGTGGCATCACGCTGGAGCCCGATGGTTATCATGTTCGCCCCGGCGACCGGATCCAAGCGGCGCTGGATCAGGCCGCGACCAACACGGTTCAGAAAACGGTCTGGGTGCACGCGGGCTTGTACCGACCAGAATCCAAACGCCAGGCACTCATCGGCTTCAACCGACTGCATGACGGAATCCGACTGGTGGCTCTCGGAGACGTCACGCTCACAGCGGCCAATCCCGCCCTGTCGACCACTAATGAGCCAGCGCATCCCGCCGTGGTGAACCACGTGGTCTATTTTGGTGACGGCGTCTCGACCAACACGCTCATTCGGGGATTCCGGCTGACCGGAGCCCATGCATTCCTAACCAAAGAGGGAACGCAAACCTTGGAGCCCAACCGGACCGTGTTGAAGAACCACTTCTTCTACTCCGATGGCGGGGCCGTGAAGGTTTTTGGACGTTCATCCCCTCGGCTCGTCGAGCTCACGATCGACGACAATTTCACCCGCCCGTGCGGCGCGGGCATCTCGGTCCAACAACAAGGATTCCGTGAGACCCCAGTGCTCATCGCCAGTTGCCGTTTTCTCAACAACCGGGCCCAAGGCACCGGGCCGGCCATCGATCTTCTGGCTGGCAGCTCTGCCAAGATCCTCAACTGCCTCTTCGTCGGGAACATCTCCAACACCGGTGAAGACCTAGTGGCCAAGGCCTCCGGCGAAAAGCCCTTCGCTAACAACGGAGCCATCACCATTTTTTGGGAAAGCCTGGCCCTCGTGCAGAACTGCACCTTCACCGGCAACCGCAATGGCGTCGACGACATGGGCGGCGACAGCGTGTACATCGCCAACCTCTTCCACGCCAATCGAGCCGAGGGCGGGCTCGCCGGATTCGCCCGCTACGAACTGGCCATCAATGCCGGAGCACGCGTGGAGAACTGCGCGATCCTGGGCCCGGTGTTCGATACCAAGAAAGTCATCGACCCCAGCCAGAACCGGCTCGAAGGACCTGACCCCCGCTTCAACGCCGA
>SYMJ01000039.1 GCA_005805505.1 Verrucomicrobiales bacterium
GAGGTCGAGCGTATCATGAACATGATCGACGGCGTGCTGCTGGTGGTGGATTCGGCCGAGGGTCCTCAGGCCCAGACCCGCTTCGTGCTGCGCAAAGCACTCGAGGCCGGTGCCAAGCCCATCGTGGTCATCAACAAGATCGATCGCGAGAACGCCAACCCGAAGAAGGTGCTCGACCAGGTGTTCGAACTCTTCATGAGCCTCAACGCGACCGATGAGCAGCTCGACTTCCCCTTCATCTACTGTTCGGCGAAAATGGGTTACGCCAAGAACGAGCTCACCGACGTCACCGACACGATGGAGCCGCTCTACAATGCGATCGCGAAGCACATCCCCCCGCCCCGCGCTCATGCAGGCGAGGGATTTCAGTTGCTGGTGTCCAATTTGGATTACAGCGACTACATGGGTCGTATCGCTTTCGGCAAGATCGTCGAAGGCAAGCTCACGGTGGGTGAGTCAGCCATCTGCCGCCACGGCAACGGCAAGATCACCAAGGGCAAGATCACCATGCTCTACCACTTCGAGGGCATGAAGCGCATCGAGATCTCCGAGGCCGGCGCCGGCGACATCGTGGGCGTGGCGGGTTTCGAGAACGTCTTCATTGGCGAATCGCTCTGCGACAGCGAAGCGCGTGCGTCACTGCCCTACATCCCCATCGACCCGCCGACCATTCAGATGGAGTTCGCGGTGAACGACGGGCCTCTCGCCGGTCAAGACGGCAAGCTGGTGACCGCCCGGCACATCTGGGACCGCCTGGTGAAGGAAATTCGCACCAACGTCGCCCTGCGCATCGCGCAAACCAGCGATCCGAAGATCTTCTCCGTGTCCGGCCGCGGTGAGATGCAAATCGCGATCCTCGTCGAACAAATGCGCCGCGAAGGCCACGAAGTGCTCGTGAGCCGCCCCGAGGTGCTCTGGAAGAAGAGCCCGACGGGCGAACCCCTGGAGCCGATCGAGAAGGTGTTCGTAGAGACACCCAGCGAGAACCTCGGCGCGGTGATGGAGTGCTTGGCCTTCCGCAAGGGTCAGATCACCAACATGGTCCACGCCGGCAATTTGGTCTCGGTGGAAGCACTGGCACCCATGCGCGGTCTGATCGGTTTTGAGACGGACTTGGTCAACATGACCAAGGGCATGGGCGTGATGAGCCATCTGTTCCACGAATACGGCGAAGACCGCGGCGAAATCGCCGCCCGAAAGAACGGTTCCCTGGTATCCATGGATACCGGTGAAGCGACCTCCTACGCGCTGAACATGGCACAGGAGCGCGGCCGCCTGATGATCGAACCCGGAGATCAAGTGTACGTGGGCATGATCGTCGGTGAAAACGCCCGTGAGAGCGACATCCCGGTCAACCCGGTGAAGGAAAAGAAGCTCACCAACATGCGCTCCCAGGGCGACGGCAAGGGCATCCAGCTCAGCCCGCCGCTGAAGCTGAGCTTGGAGCGCGCTCTCGAGTACATCGACGTGGATGAGTACGTGGAGGCGACTCCGAAGAACTTGCGCCTCCGCAAGAAGATCCTCGACGAGAACATGCGCAAGCGCTCCGAGAAGAAGCGTTCGATCCGGTTCGTGGAGGAATAATCTCCGCACACTTGGATTACTGGGTTTCCACCGAAACCTCCATCGATCCCTCTCACCCGCCCCGATCTGGGGCGGGTTTTTTCATACCTCCGACGGTTCAGATCTAGGGAGACTCACCAGCAGCGTGGCGTGGGTGGCCTGCAGTTCGGGTTCCAAATCGGCGTACCGATCACGCAATGCACCGATGAGCTGAAACAACTCAGGATTATCAGGCAGGCCTGCGGCCAGTTCCACCTCCAGCGCGGCCTGTTTCAGGTCATTGAGCCCAAAAATCGCGGAGGCTCCCTGGATGGAATGAGCACACCGTGCGAGTGACGGAAGATCCCCGGCCCCCAGGAACTGCGACAAGAACTCCATTCGGCTGCGGGTGTCGGTGAGGTAAGAGTCGAGGATTTCCGAGAGGCCACCCGAGCCGATCTCCCGCAACAAGCCCTCAACCGCCTGTCGGAATCGTACACTGTCGCCGTTGGCCTGCATCAACCTCATCCCCGGGGATTGGTCCATCCGGGTCAAGCACAGGATCCCCTTTCCCTCGAACACCCAGGCAATCCTCTCATTCAGCCGGAACGACCAAGCCAACTCCCCTCGTTCCGGCTTAGCGCAAAACACTGTCGAGCCAGGCGTAGGCGGCGCGCCGCTCGGCCTCGGGGAAGTCATGCCCAGAATCCGGCGTCTTGAGCTCTAGGCGTGATTCCGCCCCGTGCAGGGCGAAGACCGGAGCCGCCGCCGCAAACGCCTTGCGCACCCCGGTGACATCGAAGTTCTCATCGCGGACCGGTGAGTTCGAAAACACACCCCGCGGAGCGATGGCCCCCAGTACCTCGTAGAAGTCGAATGGGATCCGGCCAGCCTCATTGCCATAAACCGTCCGGATCCGGGGCATATACCGATCACTGGTCCAGCCGGCCACCTTGCCTCCGTAGTAGTCGTGGAACGGCGTAAACCCACAACTGGTCACAATCGCCTTCAGGCGTGAATCAAAAACAGCGGTGAAGAGCGCGTTGTGGCCTCCCAAAGAATGCCCAATGACACCCATGCGCCCGGCATCCACCTGCGGGAGCGACTCGAGAAGGTCCACCGCTCGCACGTTGTTCCAAACCGCCTTAATGGAGCCGCTGGCATGGTGCGCGCCCTGCTTGGCGAAATCGTAGGGGTACTCTCCGAAGGACGGATAATCCGGAACGAGGCACACATAACCCCGCTCGGCCAGTTCGTGGGCGTAGTGCAGCGACGCACGTCCGCCCAAGCCGGCGGGCTCATCCTTGCCACTGTCGGTGGTTTGATGCAGGCAGAGCATGGCCGGAGCCCGGTGCTGTAACGCGTGAGGGATGAGCAGCCAGGCAGGCACCCGATCTCCGATTTCTGGCGTGAAGCGAATCTTGCGGCGCAGGTATTTTCCCGAGGAAGTCTCGCCACACTCCTCCAGGTCGAGCGGAACCCGGGATGCTGCGCCGGGGAGCGGACCCATGGCCTGCTGAAGGCCCGCCCGGATGTGCGAGGCCCGTTCGGCCCAGTCGGCTGGATGGCCCACAGAACGAACGGAGCCCGAGGCATCCCGCACTTCCAGCAACCGGGAATGGTCTGGGTAAGGAATGGCTACTGGGGCGTTCACCATCGGATCTACCGCCCCGGATACTTGAAGGCCTGCCGCCAAGGCCAACGCCGCCCGGGAAACCCGCGGCGGGTGGTAAGCAGGGGTGAGGACATCCATTACAGTTGTCATCATCAACGCAATGGCCCGGGTTGCATTCATAAAAAAAGCGGCGATCCCGAAGGATCGCCGCTCGTAGGAACCGATCAACCTCTTACTGCTTCAGACGATAGAACGCCGAGGCCGCAGAGGTGGTGATGGTGATCGAATTATTGGCAACACCGCTCACCGGTGACCAAGCGGCCTCCGAGAGGGAAGCCTTGGACTCCAGGACGTACGGCTCAGAACCCGACCAGGAGACGGTCACGGAACCATCGCCATTGCGGGTGAGCTTGATGACCGGACGGGTCGGGGCCGGAGCGGCCGCGCCGATGAGGACCGGGAGGCCCTCGGGGCTAGGTCCACCGAGTGCGGCCATCTCCCTATCCGACAGCTTGCCGGAGCGGATTTGGACGGAGCTCACGAACATCTCACGACGCTCGTCCTGGTCACCGTCACCAAAGAGGATGGCAGTGGCGGACAAGGTGCGACGGGTGTTATCGAGGCTTTGATTGGCAGTCCAATCGTCCTGCTTGATGCCATCCACGAACTTGGTGACCACCGGAGGGGTGGCAGCCATGTCATAGGCGGCAATGACGCGGTGCCAAGCACCTGCGGTGAAGGCTCCGGTCCCATTGTAGCCGTTGCCACCCTGGCCGAAGTTGTTGCCCTGCCAGAACAAGTCACCGTCATCGGTGTTGGCGGCGGAGCTGGTCTGCCACAGCGAGGCGGCACCCGGACCCGTGGTTCCGACGAAGAGGTCGAAGGCCAAGGTGTATTGATTGACGCGGCTGCCGCCACCGTTGGGATTAATGCGGTGAGCCATCACGTAGCCGATCTTGTTGGAAAGATCGCCCGGAACGCGCATCACACGGACATCCTTGCCGCCGATGAGATCGACGCCGAGTTCGCTCGCGAGACCGAACTTGGTGCCTTCCTTAGTCAGGCCAGCATCACCGTCGAGGTAGGCCAACGGAGCACCAATGGAAGCGCCGAGATCACCGAAGTCGAAGTCCCACTGACCGGTCACCGTGCTGGTCGGCAGGGCGATGGGGATACCTGAAGCATCCGGGGCGCCGAGCAGCAGCAGTTGTGCATCGCTCAAGCGACCGGCGCGAACCTGGATAGAACTCACGAACATCTCGCGGCGCTCATCCTGATCACCATCACCGAAGAGAATGGCCAACGGACCCATGGCGCGGCGCGGGGCGTCGAGGCCCTGGTTCGCGGTCCAATCGTCCTGCTTGATGCCATCCACGTACTTTACTACCACTGGCGGCGTGGCCGCCATGTCGTAGGCCGCTGCAACGCGGTGCCAAGCTCCCGCCGTGAAGGTGCCGCGACCATTGTAGCCGCTGCCGCCCTGACCGAAGTTGTTGCCCTGCCAGAACAAGTCACCGTCGTCGGTATTGGCCGTCGAGCTGGTTTGCAGCAGCGAGGCCGCACCCGGTCCGGCGGTTCCTACGAAGAGGTCAAACACGATCGTGTACTGGTTGACCTTGCTGCCGCCACCGTTGGGGTTGATGCGGTGGGTCATGATGTAACCAATCTTGTTGGACAAATCGCCCGGAACCTTCATGACGCGGGCATCGCCGCCCGGCAAAGCCGGTACGCCGAGTTCACTGGCCAAACCAAATGCGGTCCCGGTCTTCGTCAGGCCTTCGGCCCCGTCGAGGTAAGCCAGCGGCGCACCGATGGAGGCACCGAGATCACCGAACTCGAAGTCCCACTGACCGGTCACCGTAGTGGTCGGCAACGCCACCGGGATGCCGGCAGCAGTCGGGGCTCCCAGAAGGGCCAATTCGGCGTCGCTCAAGCGACCCGCACGAACCTGAATGGAGCTCACGAACATCTCGCGGCGCTCGTCCTGATCGCCATCACCGAAAAGAATGGCTGACGAACCCATGGCGCGGCGCGGAGCGTCAAGGCCCTGGTTGGCGGTCCAATCGTCCTGCTTTATGCCATCCACGTACTTCACCACCACTGGCGGCGTGGCCGCCATATCGTAGGCCGCTGCAACGCGGTGCCAGGCTCCGGCCGTGAAGGTGCCGCGACCATTGTAGCCGCTGCCGCCCTGACCGAAGTTGTTGCCCTGCCAAAACAAGTCACCGTCGTCGGTATTGGCGCTCGAGCTGGTTTGCAGCAGCGAGGCCGCACCCGGTCCGGCGGTTCCCACGAACAGGTCATACACAATGGTGTACTGGTTGACCTTGCTGCCTCCACCGTTGGGGTTGATGCGGTGGGTCATGATGTAACCAATCTTGTTGGACAAATCGCCCGGAACCTTCATCACGCGCGCATCGCCGCCCGGCAGAGCCGGCACACCGAGCTCGCTGGCCAAACCGAATGCGGTGCCGGTCTTGGTGAGGCCTTCGGCCCCGTCGAAGTAATCCAACGGCGCACCGATGGAGGCACTGAGATCACCGAACTCAAAGTCCCACTGACCGGTCACCGTACTGGACGGAATGCTGGCCGGGATACCGGCGGCCGAAGGGCTACCGAGTGCAAAACACTCAGCATCGCTCAGCTTACCGGCGCGAACCTGAATGGAATTAACGAACATCTCACGACGCTCGTCTTGGTCACCGTCACCGAAAAGCACGGCCGTCACCTGAAGGGCGCGGCGCGGTGCATCGAGACCTTGGTTGGCGGTCCAGTCATCCTGCTTGATGCCATCCACGTACTTGGTCACCACCGGAGGGGTGGCGGCCATGTCATAAGCCGCAACAACGCGGTGCCAGGCTCCGGCCGTGAAGGTGCCGCGGCCATTGTAACCGCCGCCACCCTGGCCGAAGTTGTTGCCCTGCCAGAACAAGTCGCCGTCGTCGGTATTGGCCGTCGAGCTGGTTTGCAGCAGCGAGGCCGCACCCGGTCCGGCGGTTCCCACGAAGAGGTCATACACGATTGTATACTGGTTGACCCGGGTGCCGCCGCCGTTGGGGGCGATACCGTGGGTCATCACGTAACCAATCTTGTTGGAGAGGTCACCAGGGACCTTCATCACACGAGCGTCACCGCCCGGCAGAGCCGGCAGACCGAGTTCGCTCGCCAAACCGAACTTGGTCCCGCCGGCGCTCAGACCGTTGGCTCCGTCGAGGTATTCCAGGGCCTTGCCGGTGGTCGCACTCAGGTCACCCTTGTCGAAGTCCCACTGGGCGGCGACACGGGTGGTAGCACCGCCGGTCGTGACAATGCCGAAGGACCAGTTGTTGGTCCGGGTCGTCGAGGCGGAGTCCGTGAACCGAAGGCTCACCAGGTTGTTGGCCGTGGTGCGGGAGGCATTCGGGTCATACTGCAACTCGATGCGGCTGCCGGTTTTGACCAGCTTCTGCGGGGTCACCGCAGCGCCATTGAAGTCGAGCTTCACGCCGGAGGTGGCCACCGCGGTGGTGCCATCCTGAATAAGAGCCGTCACCGGAGCGGTGGCCTGCAAACCGTCGGAGCCAGGGCCCGGGGTGGCTTCGGCCACATAGGGGCCGGAGGAGGAGGCAGCCGTCGAACCGGTGTAGGAGGAAATGGCGCGGATGTCGGCCGGATCATTAACCAGGATGCGCTCGCCAGCCTCGTTGACCGTGTACCACTGGAGGTTCGCACCGAGACCGGTCTGCCAGTAGATCATGCGGAACGGATACACGCCGGCCACCGGGGCATTCACCGCAAACTGGTTCTCATTGCGTTGTTTGCTCTGGAACGCGCGCGAATTCCGCTCGAACTCTCCCACCTCGGTCGCGAAGAAATCGCGCGGGTTGGTGCCGACGAACACGGAGTAGGAATCGTCGTTGTTCACGTCGGTGCGATCCGCACCCACGCTGACGCCGAAGGTGGTCACACCGGCCGGCAGCTTCAGGAAGCCGACGACTTCCACAGCGAAGTTGTCGGTGTGCGAACCATTGCCCGGGACGCCGGGGAACACGCTGGGAGCAAATGAGGTGATGAGGGTGCCCTCGATATCAGTGATATCGACCGGGGAACCGTCCAACTCGAAATTAATGGTGTCTACCAAGTAGGCGCCGGCAGGTGAGGTCAGAGTTCCAGGAATAGCCTCATTGGGCACAGCCACGCCGGCGGCATCCACGAGGGTTCCGTTGATTTGGCGCAGGGCACGGACGCCGTTATTGGCGAGCGCGGGCTCGGCAGGCCCCTGGAGGGCACGAATGATAAAACCCCGCTCGGTCGATGCCGAAACGGGAAGTTGAGCCGATGAGGGGAGGTTATTAGTGGTTATTCCGGCTTGGGCAGACTGCAGAGCCGCCAAGGCCGCAAAAACCCAAAGGTTTCTGGGTAGGTTCATAGTTCAGAGATATCGTCAAAACCTGGCCGCATCGGTTTTGGAAACCTCTGCAGCAGGTTTGAGGACTTCACTGGAAATTTACCTAACTGACAACCGTTTCCTCATCGACCCGCGATGGATTTTTACCGTGAACCGAGGCGTTTCGATGAGGGGTCCTCCTTCCAAAGCACCGATCAGGACATCAGCTCGCGAATCACTCGACTTTCTTCGACACCGGTGAGGCGCTGATCGAGGCCTTGGTGTCGGTAAGTGAAGCGGCGATGGTCGCGGCCCAAGAGGTGCAGGACCGTTGCGTGGAAATCCCGGATATGCACGGGGTTCTCGACGATGTTGTAGGAGAACTCGTCGGTGGTTCCATACACCGTACCGCCCTTGGATCCGCCGCCGGCCATCCACATGGAGAAACACCGCGGATGGTGATCCCGGCCGTAATTCTCCTTCGAAACACCGCCCTGGCTATAAATGGTGCGACCGAATTCACCGCCCCAAATAATCAGCGTGTCATCGAACAGGCCACGCTGCTTGAGGTCAGTGATCAGCCCGTAGCAGGCCTGGTCGATGTCCTTGCACTGGGAAGGCATGCGACCTGCCGTATTGGCATGGTGATCCCAGTTATTGAGGTATACCTGCACGAAGCGCACGCCCCGTTCGACGAGCCGACGCGCCAAGAGCGCAGTGTAAGCAAAGGAACCCGGCTTGCGGGCCTGATCTCCGTAGAGCTGATAAGTGGAGTCCGGCTCTTGGGCCACCGCCGTCAATTCGGGCACGCTGGACTGCATGCGGAAGGCCATTTCGAACTGCTGAATACGGGTGTGCGTCTCGGGATCGCCCACCTCGCGATGGGTGATTTCGTTGAGACGACGGAGGCCATCGAGTTGCGAGCGTCGAAGTGTGTCGGGGATGCCTGGCGGGTTGTTGATGAAAAGGATGGGGTCGCCAGCACTACGAAAGGACACCCCAGAATGTTCACCGGACAAGTAGCCACTCGACCATAATCGGGCAGAAATGGCCTGAATTTGCTCCTTGTTGGTGGGTTCGGCCACCAGCACCACGAAGGCCGGGAGGTTTTCGTTGAGGCTCCCCAGGCCATAACTCACCCAGGAGCCGATGCACGGACGTCCCGACACCTGATTGCCCGTTTGCATGGCACAAATGGCCGGCTCGTGGTTGATGGCCTCGGTGTGCATGGACCGAATGAGGCACAAGTCATCGGCCACCTTGCTCGTCCAGGGCAGCATCTCGGTGTTCATCCAGAGGCCATTGGAGCCCACCTGGCTGAAGCGAAACTTCGACGGCGCGATCGGGAATCGGGTCTGACCGGCGGTCATGGTGGTGAGCCGCTGGCCGTTGCGCACCGACTCAGGCAGATCCTTGTCGTACCACTCCTGCATCTTGGGCTTGTAGTCCCAGAGGTCCATTTGAGACGGGCCGCCGACCATGTGCAGGTAAATGATGTGCTTGGCCTTGGCCGGAAACTGCGACGACCGCAAATCGGCCCCCGTACCCGCTTCGGCCAAACCACGTCCGGCCGCCCCACCGAGCAACGAGGCCAACGCCGCATGGCCCATGAGGTTCTTGCCGCGGCCGAGAAAGTGTCGGCGGTTCTCGAGCGCTCGGAATTCCTGGAAGAGGTTCATCGTAGGAAAGTCTCTGGGGGTTACTTGTTGAGGACTGCGTCGAGGTTGAAGAGCTGATTGGCCACCAAGGTCGTGGCCGCCAGAAGCGGTTCTCCGGCCGAGAGATCCGGCTTGGAATCGCCCACGCGCACGAGGCGACCGGCGTCTTCGGGATGCTGGCGGTAAAACGCCAAGGCCTGAGTGTAGCCCTCGCGGACCACCACCGCCTCGGAAGCATCGAGCGGACGGGACAGAAGCCGCCGGGCCAGGAAGTCGACAACCCGGTCGGGTTGGTCATTCCCGGAATCGCGCAAGGCCAGCGAGGCCAGGAATCGCGCAGCTTCCACAAACTGCGGATCGTTCAGGGTGGCCAAGGCCTGGAGCGGCGTGTTGGTGCGCTCGCGACGGACGCTGCACGACTCGCGGCTCGGGGCGTTGAAAAGGTCCATCAAGGCCGGAGGTGAAGCCCGCTTCCAGAACGTGTACAGCGAGCGCCGATAAAGGCTCTCACCCGCGTCCGGAACATACCGCTTGGTGTTGCTCTCGGGCATGGCCACGGCCTCCCACACACCCTCGGGCTGGTAAGGTTTCACACTGGCTCCGCCCACCTTGTGGACGAGCAGTCCGCCCGCAGCCAAGGCATAGTCGCGGACCATCTCCGCATCCATGCGGAAGCGCGGACCCCGGCTCATTAACCGGTTGGCCGGATCCTTTTCCAGGGCGTCTTTTGTGGCCGTGGCCGATTGGCGGTAGGCGGCTGACAAGACCATTTGGCGGAAGAAACGCTTCACGTCCCAGTCGTGCTCCATGAAGTCCACGGCCAACCAGTCGAGGAGGGCCTGATTGGAAGGCAAGTCACCCATGATGCCCAAGTCTTCGGACGTGCGGACGATGCCGGCCCCAAAGACTTCGGACCAAAACCGATTGACCGTAACCCGCGCGGGCAGCGGATTTTCGGGCGACACCAGCCACTGAGCCAGACCCAGACGATTGGTCGGCGCCCCAGCGGGCAACGGGTTGAGAGCCTTGAAGACCGCCCCACCCACCGCATCGCGCTTCTGGTCGTATTGCCCACGATTGAGCACATAGGCCATGGGCATGGTGTCGGCCTTCTCGCGCTGGATGTGGGTCACCGGATACCGGCCGCGAATTTCGGAGCGCTCCTTCTCGAGGGCCGCGATCGCGGACTGGGCCTGCTTCAAGGGCAGGAACTCCGCCTGAAAACCCGACAACAACCCGGCGCGCTCTTCCTTGGGCCAGTCTGCGGTGGGCTTGGCCAGGAGGGTGCGAAACGCTTCGGGAGCCGCCCAGGTGCGGGCCTCGGGCGCGCTCAGGGCGCGGGAGTAACTGCGCAAATCCTGCACGGAGGTGCCGGCGAGCACGTCGGACTCGTGGCGCTGCCCCAATTTTAACGGCACACCTGTGCGGATCGTGCCCGTGACGGTGGACGGGCCCGGCTCGAGATCGGCGGCCACGCCATCGACGTACAAACGCATGCCGTCGGCCCGGCCGGAGCCGTCGCTGGTGAGCAGGAGGTGCTGCCACTGCCCCTTCTTGGCCAACGCCTTGCGAGTGCGAACCTTGAGGGCGTTCTCGGGCCAGCGATTCACTAAGTGGGAGCCGAACGATCCATTCTCGTACCACAAATCCCAGCCGCGGTGGGCCTGGGTGTTGTCCATGCGGGCCAGCAGTGATCCGGTGGCCGGTGGTTTTTCAGGCACGAAGAACCAACCGCCGAGCGAGAACGGCTTGCCCAACTCGAAGTCGCCTGCGTCGGCAAAGGCCATGGTCTTGCCGGAATCGGTGACCAAGGAGGCTCCGAGGGGACCGCCGGGTTTCCACGCTGGCTCGCCGGTGGCCGGGAAGGTCTTCGGGCCCGCGGGAACCGTGACGGAAACGGTGGTGCCCGAGCCTTCGTTCAATGGGGCCTTGAAGGTGAGATCTCGCCCGAGCGCCGCCTCGAGTTCCGGAAACTTCAATCCACTGGCCCATCGATCAAAGGCCCCCTCCGCCTCCTTCTTGCGGGTCTCAACGGTCTTCTTGGTGACCTCGATAGCACCGAGCAGAGCGTCCCACCGGGCGCGCTCTTTGGCATCGGTCACGACGACGATGCTGGGGTTGGAATCCTTCACGTTGCCATCGAACCCACCTTGCTGGGTGTTTCGGAAGAAGGCCGCCATGGAGTAGAAGTCCTTCTGGCTGACCGGATCAAACTTGTGGTCGTGGCAGGCCGCGCAGTTGGCGGTGAGCCCGAGCCAGACCCACGAGGTCGTGGTGACACGGTCGTTGGCGTAGTTCGCGAGGTTCTCCTCCTCAATGGTGCCGCCCTCATTGGTGGTCATGTTGCACCGGTGGAACCCGGTGGCGATTTGCTGCTCTTCCGTCGCACCGGGCAGGAGGTCGCCGGCGATTTGCTCTACGGTGAACCGGTCTAAGGGCATGTTGCGATTGAAGGCCCCGATGACCCAGTCGCGGTAGGGCCACATCTCGCGGTAGTTGTCGAAGTGCAGCCCGTGCGTGTCGGCGTAGCGGGCCGCATCGAGCCAGTAGCGTGCGCGGTGCTCACCCCACTGCGGCGTGTCCATGAGACGATCCACCCAGCGCTCGTAGGCGTCTGAGCGCGTGTCACGAACGAACTCCTCGACCCATTCGGGCCGGGGCGGCAAGCCGGTGAGGTCGAGAGCGGAGCGGCGCGCCAGGCTGCGGCGGTCGGCCTCGGGATTGGGCTGAAGCCCCTTGGCCTCGAGCCCAGCCAAAATGAACGCATCCAGCCCACCCCGTACCCAACCAATGTCTTTCACCGGAGGGAGGGTCGCCTTCTCGGGCTTTAGGAACGACCAGTGCGGTTGCCACTGGGCTCCCTCGAGGATCCACCGCTTCACGACCTCCTTCTGGGCCGCAGTGAGGTCTTTGTGGGCCTCGGGCGGAGGCATGACCTCGTCGGCATCGGTGGAGACCAGGCGCTGCCAGAGGGGGCTCTTGCCGAGGTCACCGGACACGACGGCCGGTCCGCGCTTGGCGGTGGCGGCGAAGAATCCCTCCCGGGTGTCGAGGCGCAGGCCGGCCTTGCGGGTGCCGGGATCCGGGCCATGGCAGTGGAAACAGGCGTCGGAGAGGATGGGCCGGATGTCGTGGTTGAAGCCCACCGGTTCGGCGGCGCGAGCGGAGGCACCAAGGAGGCCTCCGGAAAGGAGCGCGGCCAGAATCCAGGCCGAGGCCGAGACTGACCCGAAGAGGACACGCGCAGCGGAGTGGGATGGCTTCATGAGAACTGTTGATGAATCTAGGCAAGCCGACGATCCGGCGCTAGACGCCATTCGAACAAGGACAAGTCCTCTCTGGCCACCCCGAGTGCAAGATCGGGGGAGTGGGGAGGCGGGGCCCTGTCCTGGGTACCACCTACCGCCGTCTCGATCACAATGGTCCTGCGCATTGAACTCCGTGCGCGGCAGGGATAGTTTCCATCCATGCCGTCTCTTTTCCGCCGGCTGGGTATGACGAGCCATTGCTCGCCGCTCCGACGACGCCTCAAGGCATCGGGGCTTGAGGACGCCGAGTCGCTCATGCGATTGGCGGTCCAACGAGGCTGCCGCTATTATCGCGACACCGTGACGGGAACCGTAGTGGACCCAGGAACGGACAGGGTGCCCAACGAGGAACTCGCGATTGGATTGCTCCATGGCAGCTGGGAATGGTCACCGGCAGCACTGCGGATGGGAGCCGCCATGCTCGGCGCCCGAGACAATGACCCGAGTAAACTCCTGCGATTGGCCCGAATGGAACGTGCTGAAACCCTCGTTCGTGAACTGGCCAAGATCGGCCGGAGTATCGAACCCACCCACCCATTGTGGTCGTACCTGCTGCAAGAACTTCCCGATCGTGGTCCGATCCCCGGCGGAGTGCTGCCACATCCGACCCGGTTCATGGCCGTGACTGGAATCACCCGCGAAGGTCGAGGGATCCGCAGCCAATGGATCCGCCCGGAGGTCGTCCGTGGATAATGCGACTCGGATCCTTTGTTGCCTGGATTTGTGGATGACCGGCGAGGCACCGAGCAGCAGATGGAAGCCAGGTTACACAACCGGCTGCGCCTGCAAGTGACCTCATGCTGGACTTGCGAAAACGATGCTGATCCAAACTTCGGGTTGCTGGTGACCATTCGATGGAAGACCCACCGGATCTAGCCACACGGGAAGGCAAGATCAGGTGTGGCGCCGGGGGGGAATGGATTCCGGAGTGTCCTCTTGATTCACGGACAGTTTTACGTACGTTCTTCAATCATGTTGAGTCTGTCGGCCACCGAAGCCCGGGCTTCCCTGTATTCTCTCATGGATCAGGCGGCCGCGTCGCATGAGCCCATCCAAATCACTGGAAAACGAACGAACGCGATTCTGATGTCTGAAGAAGACTGGAGCGCGATCCAGGAGACATTGTTCCTGCTATCGATCCCCGGCATGAGGGACTCCATACGAGCGGGCATGGAGACGCCGGTCGGCCGATGCTCCACCCGCCTGCCATGGTAATCTGGCAATTGGTCTACACCAAACAGGCCCAGAAAGACGCCAAGAAGCTGTCCGCCAGTGGCCTCAAGTCCAAGGCGATCCAACTCTTGGAGATCCTCGCGGAGGACCCTTTCCGCAACCCTCCGCCGTTTGAAAAACTGGTAGGGGATCTGGCCGGCGCCTACTCCCGGCGGATCAACATCCAACACCGAGTGGTGTATCAGGTGTTCCCCGTCATCAAAACGGTGAAGATTCTCCGACTGTGGACTCACTACGAATGAGTGGGCAGGCCTTGCGGAAGACAGAGCCCGACCCATAGACCTCTTGGACCTGGAAGTGAGTCCTGTGCAGGCAGCGCAGGCCGTTGTTTAGGGCTTCGGCGGGAAAGTCGCTGGATCAAAGGGCGGATGCGCCGGGTCGTGGATGGGGCGGCCGGTGGCGTCGATGAGCGTCGGGGTCACCAGGACGAACAGTCGGCTCACCTGGTCTCGAGTCTCCTCCTTGCGGAAGAACCGGCCGACGAGCGGCAGATCTCCTAGGTAGGGCACCTTGTCGACGAAGTGCACCCGGTTGGTGAGCGCTCCCACATCGATGAGCACACTCTGGCCATCCCAGATCCAGCTCTGCTCCCTGACCCAGACGAGGTTGGTTCGGACCAAGGGTTCGGAGGCTCCGTTCGAATCGGGCCCACCTCCATGAACTTGAATCATGGACGCGAAGACGGACAGCTCGATGGCCGGGTTCGACACGTCAGGAATGACCCGCAAGGTTGGGCCCGCGTTCTTGCCGTCGATCACTCTGACATCTGACACCGAGATCTCAGCCCCACGGTTCGACAAAGTCGTCATACGCGGCGCGGTTAGGAAATCGATCCCATCGCGTTCCTCGAAGACCTTAATCAAACCACGGGTCGCCGTCGCCGTGAGCCGCACGGAACTACGGTTCGAGGAAAGCACGCCAACCAACTCCGGAGGCAGGGAGCTGTGGATCTCGACGAATCGCCCTTGGATATTAACTTGCAAAGGCGCATCGATCGCTGGGACGACGGAACCGCCGGTGGCCCGCGGGCTGTCCGGCGCGGCCGGCTCAACCTTGGAGGCGGAGTTTAATTCCGCGGCGGCGGCCGGGATGGGTTTCAAACTCGCCGTCGAACCACCCACCGGGAGCGTTTTCGGATCGGCCGGTGCCTTCGCTACCGGCGTGGGCAGAGCTGGGGTCTCGACCCAGGCAAAGCCCATCGGCAGGAACAGCGCGCCGGCCACGAGCACCGTCACACAGCCCACCCAGCCCAATCGGGCACTACGGGGTAATGGACGTTCCAACAGCCGTCGAACTCGCGCCTCAAGCCGGCTGCCGGATTCAAGGACTCCGAGGAAGGCCATGGGCATCCGTGGGGGAACTGCGCAGTAGCGGGCCACGGCGACCAGCGTGGCCGGGTAGTCGTCGGCACCGGGCTCCAGCATCACCGCCTCATCGATCGCGGCCTCGCGCAAGGACCGGATGCGGGCGTTGGCAAACCACACCAGTGGATTCCACCACCACGCGATCTGAACACAAACTTGGAGCAAGTTCCAGGCGAGGTCCCACCGCTGCAAATGGATGAGTTCATGCCGAAGCACCTGCCGGAGCGACTCGGCTTCGATCTGCTCGCTGAGCCCCCGGGGCAGCAAGATCACCGGCCGGAACAGTCCGCACAGCGCCGGCCCTTGCGCCGTATCGGTGAGGCACAGCCGCGGGAGCTTCGACCGCAGCCCCAGCCCGGCCGCGGTCTCGGCCAGCACTGTTTGCAAGGCCTCCGGTGCCTCGTCCGAATCCCGAACCTGCCGGGCCACCTCCCGGCTCCGCACCAGCACCCAGATTGCCCAGGCACCGCAACCGACGACCCAAACCAGCAGAAGCCCGCCGGCCAATTCGAGCTTCGGGTGTGCGGGCGTCGCGGTCTTCAGTCCGACCGGCCCGACAACTTGCGAAACCTCAGAGACCACGGTCGCTGAGCCCGCCGCCGCTCGGGGCACTCGCACCGCTGGAGTCAACAACCACGGCGCCACCCAATAGGCGACCGCCGTGGGCGACAGCAGGTCGACGGGCAGCAGTAGCTTAATCACCACCAGCATCCACAGCCCATGCCGCAAGGCCGCCCGGGCCCGGTGGCGAATGAGCCAATCTAGCCCGGACAAGACTCCCACCAAGACGGCCAACTGCAGGGACATGCTCACCGCCACCGCGGTGCTGGAAGTTCCGGCGTCGTTGAACCACAAAACAAAAGAGGAAAAAGACCCGGTGCTCATGGAACGTGGGAAATGGAGAGGAAGGAAAAGAATGGGAGGAGTTCAACGAAGCCCGAGGCGTGACGAATCACCCCCGGTGCACCGCATCACGGCTTGGGAGTGGGCGACGGAGTTTTTGGATTCTTCGCCCGGGCGGTTTTGCGGCGGGCCGCGATCAGCGCTTCGAGCTGATCCAGCTGGGTGGCGTCGAGGCGTTCCGATTCGAGCAGGCACTGCACCATGGGCGTGAGCGCGCCATCGAAGGCGTTCTTCAGGGCATAGCGGAGTTCGCCCAGTTGGGCCTGCTGCCGCGAGACTGCCGAGCGGTAGAGGGTCAGGTTGCGGAGCTTCTCGGAGGTGAGCAGACCCTTGGCCGCCATGCGCTCCATCAGCGTGCGGACCGTGGAGACCGACCAGTCGCGCTGCCCGGCCAGGTGCTCCTGCACGGTCGGTGCCGGACACGGCTCGAGACTCCAGACCGCCTTGATGACGGCCCATTCGGACTCCGTAAGTTCAGGCAAAGAGGCGTTGGCGATCATGTACGTCACCGTATCGCTACAAATGTAACGATGTCAATTGCATTATCGTTTTTAGACGACACGATGGATTCTAGGGCCCCAGGTAGTTCCCAGAAACGGCTTAAACCCACCGAATCCGATCGAGTCCTATACATGTCTACGAAGATCTTCGTTGCTTCTACGAAGAACCTCGTACAACTTCATCTCCAATGACTCAACAACACCGACGCCCCACTGAGGCGGAGTTGTCCATCCTGCGGGTCCTCTGGGCCAAAGGACCTTCCACCGTCCGGCAGGTGGTTGAGCGTTCCGAGCCGGGGACCGGTTACACCACCATCCTCAAGCTGCTGCAGATCATGACCGAGAAGGGCTTGGTCACACGGGACGACTCGCAACAAAGCCACGTGTTTTCCCCGTCGCAGCCCGAGGAGAAGACCCAACGGCAGCTGGTGGACGACCTGCTCGACCGCGCGTTCGGCGGGTCCGTCCAGAAGCTGGTGCTGCAGGCCCTCTCCGGCAGCAAGCCCTCCCGTGAAGAACTCACCGAACTGAGGAAACTCCTCAACACCCTCGACACCCGACGCCCATGAGTCTCTTCCCTTCCGACCTGTCGGCCCCCTGGATGATCCCCGCCGCCCACGCCCTGCTGCATTTCCTCTGGCAAGGAGCCTTGCTGGCCGCCGGCCTCGCCGTGACCCAGCGCCGGCTCCGCAACGCCTCTGCCTCCGATCGCCATGCCCTGGCCTGCACGACCCTAGCCCTGATGGCGATCGCGCCACTGGTGACGTTCTGGGTGCTGTGCTCCACCGGTCTCTCGATCGCGTCATCCGCAGCAGTGGTGGCACCGGCACAGTCCGCGACCGTGTCTGTCTTGGCCACCGGTTCTGCCGAGACCATCGCTCCGGGCTCCGCGACCCTTCCCGCGTCGCTCCTGCCGTGGATGCCTTGGATCACCGCGCTTTGGATGATAGGCGTGGGAGTTTCGGCACTGCGCCTCCTGGGCGGCGCGTGGCGGCTGCATCGATGGGCCACCCGCGAGACTTCGCCCGCACCCTCGGAGTGGCAGGAGTGCTGCGACTCCCTGGGTCGGCGACTGGGCCTTCGAAGCCAGGTACCCCTGCGGGAATCCGCCCGCGTTCATGGGCCGCTCATCGTCGGGTGGTTCCGGCCGATGCTCGTGCTGCCGCTCGGAATGCTCCAGAGCCTGCCAGGCCTGCAAATCGAGGCACTGCTGTTGCATGAGTTGGCCCACGTCTACGGACGGGATCCGCTCATCCACCTGCTGCAACGGGCCGTCGAGACCCTGCTCTTCTACCATCCGGCCGTGTGGTGGGTCTCGGAGCAGATCCGCCGCGAGCGCGAGCATCGCTGCGACGACCGGGTCATCGAGGCCCAAGGCGAAGGCCACTCCCTGGCCGAGGCCCTGGTGACGTTGGCCGAACGGGCGCACTCCGCCGAACCCCTCGCACTGGCCGCCACCGATGGCTCCGTGGCCTCCCGTGTCCGACGCCTGCTGCAAGACCGATCAGCCGGATCCACGGGGACCACCGCCTCCCGCAAAGGCTGGATTCGGAGGACCCTCGTCCTGATGGTGGTCGGCCTCGGAATCGCCCTGGTTTCCCTCGTCCTCGGCCCCCGCCTTTACGTCGCGACAGCCCGACTGAGACTGCAAATGGAACCGCAAGATACCTATTCCCTGATGACGGCCATGCAGGCGATCCAATCTCCGGCAAGCCTGACCTCCGTATCGGAGATCCACGAATTGCCAAAGCGATGGTCGTTGGACCCGGCTGCCTGCGTCGATCGCCTCACGGACCGGATCCGGGTTTCGGAATTCCGCAGAACCGGAATCCTGGAGATCCAAGTGGCGAGCGAAGATCCGAAACTGGCCGCCGCCCTGGCCGACTCGCTAGCCGCGCTCGCGGTCGACAGGGACAGGAGAGAACAGCATGCAACCGTTATAGCGAGGCGCGATTCGACCCTGAGTATCGCCAAAGAATTGGCCGAAGCCAAACAGAGGCTCTCCCACTCGACCACCAATGACGTCGACGGTGTCATGGCCACCAGTCAGATCAAAGTCTATGAGGCCATGCTGGAAACCGCCGTTCGGGCCGATGCGGTGACATTCTTATCTACCCAAGCCCAAAGTCAGATCATCGACCCGGCCGTGCCGCCCACCCGACGCAGCCCCTGGAACGGGGGCGGGGGCGGTTGGTGACTTCCGGATCTTGGGCGAGCCGTCGACCAATGCGCTGGTCACGGGCCCTCATGCGGCCAGCCTGCTTGCAGAACAGAATGCACGCCGCGAGGCGGGATTTTCGCCACGGCCGATCCGTCTCGTCGCCCGGGTTTCGCATTGTTTGGTTAACACGCGCGGCATCGCTGATCATTTCAACCCGGCTCCCACGGCAGCCACGGAGTGCGAATCCTGTGGCCAGACCTTGCAATCAGTCGATGGGGGCCCGATGGGTGGCATGACCCGGCACCTTCAAACCGGCGGCCACCCATTCAGGCCAGGGAATCGCCGCCACATTGGGCGCTAGGGCATAGGACCTAGGGACGCTGCGCTGGGGTCGGTGCACCACCACGCACTGAACCGTCCCGCGTCGGCCCGGCTGTCTTGCCCAGGCTGCGGCCAGCCGTTGCATGGGCACGGCCATATCCGGGGTGACCGTGCGGGATGCCTTGGCCTCCACCAGTGTCACCGACGCATTCGGACCGGGCACGACGAAATCGACCTCTAAACCCTGTTGGTCGCGAAAGTAATACAGCTCGCGCCGTCCGCCCGAATGCACCTGCGCCTTGACGATCTCCGATGCGAGGAAACCCTCGAACAGCGCTCCTAAAAACGGTGACTTCTCGAGCTCCGCCTCCGTCTCGATGCCCAGCAAGTGGCAGGCGAGCCCGGAGTCGGCGATGTAGACTTTCGGAGACTTGACGATCCTCTTGCCCAGGTTCTCGAAATACGGCGGCACGATCAGGATCTGGGCCGTGGCTTCGAGGATATCCAGCCAACGTCCGATCCCGGGAACGCTCATACCCAGGGGGGCTGCTAGGTCGGTTTTGTTGAGCACCTGACCGTGACGGCTAGCGAGCAACGCGAAGAAACGGCGGAACATCGCCAGATCATGCACCGCACTGATCTGCCGGACATCACGCTCCAAATAGGTCTGCAAATAGCTGCTGAACCACAACCGTGCCGCCTTCGGACGAGCCACGATCTCTGGATAACCGCCATTGAGCAGCGTTACCTTCGGGGATTCGGCGGCCGAGAGCGGCAGCAATTGCATGACGGCGGCTCGACCGGCCATGGACTCCGTCACATTGGCCATCAGGCCAGACTCTTGGGAACCGGTCAGAAACCAGCGCCCCACACGGCGCGGATCGCGGTCGATGCGACTGCGGATGTGGTCGAACACCTCGGGGGTGTTCTGAATCTCGTCCAGGATCGCCGGAAGCCGCAACCCATCGAGGAATCCCTGCGGGTCGCTACGAAAGCGGGCGATGACATCCGGGTCCTCGAACAAGTGATAACTACCCTTTGGGAACAAGTGCTTCAGCAACCAGGTCTTGCCCGTTCGCCTCGGCCCGGTAAGCACGACGGCCGGGAAGTTTTTAGCCGCGGTAATCACCGAGGACTCTAGTTTCCTTGGGACGTGCTTCATTTGAGTTTTTTAATCTAGCAGTTTAGAAAACTCAATTTTGAGTTACTTCAATATCTCAATTTTTTCACCCGATGAATCCTTTGGCCGAAGCCCATTCCTAGACGACGGGGCTCCCGGTCATAAGTCCCATGAACGCCTCATCATCCGCGTTGGCAGGACCGATACGGTCCTCGTTCACCGAAAACCCGACGGATCAGCCTGCTTCAGCCTGCTTTTTATCGGCACCCCGAGAGCGTGCACTCGTCATCCAAGTCCTTCCGCCGCGCAAGCCATTGGCCTAGGCTCGGGGCCGATGTCCGAGGCCGAGGCCCCATTCCATACTGAGACCCAACGGTCCGCTGCCCCGGCGGAGGTTCTGGGGCTCACCCGCGCGGAGTGGAAGTTCACCGCCAAGGCCTGGGGGTTCGCCGAAGTGCACGCCAGCACGCTCTGGTACCAGCTCTATCAGGCTGGCCTGCGCGAGTTCCAGACTTCGGACCGATTGCCGCCGCGCTTCGTGGAGCGAGTACTGCGCGACCATCGCCTGCACTTCCCCCCGGTGATCCGGGAAACCCGCTCCTCCGACGGATTCACCCGCAAGTACCTGCTCGGACTGCCCGATGGCGAAGTCATCGAGACGGTGCTCATGCGCTACAGCGGCCGGACCACCGCCTGCGTGAGTTCTCAAGTCGGCTGCGCTATGGGCTGCGTGTTCTGCGCCACCGGGCAGCGCGGCTACACGCGCCACCTCACAGCCGGGGAGATCGTTGGCCAGGTGCTGCACGTAGACCAGGTCTTGCGCGAGACAGCTCCCCGCTCGGACCAACCGGAGTCCACAGTCCCGGCCCTAGCCAACCCGAGTCACGCCTCGGTGTTCCATCGGCACGAGCGGCTGCGCAACGTCGTGTTCATGGGCATGGGCGAACCACTGCACAACTACGACGCAGTGATGCAAGCCATCAACATCTTTCGGGATTCGGCCGGGCTGTCGCTGGGTGCCGACAAGATCACCGTGTCCACCGTGGGCGTGGTGCCGGGGATCCGTCGATTGACGGCCGAACGCCAACCGGTGCGTCTGGCGGTTTCGCTGCACGGGGCCACCCAAGCCGAGCGCGCGGCCCTGATCCCTGTGGCCCGCAAGTGGCCGCTGGACGAACTCATCGACGCCTGTCGCGAGCACACCGCCACGCTGGGTTGCCGGATCTTCTTCGAGTGGACGCTCATCGAAGGCCGCAACGACGGCCCAGATCACGCCCATGCCCTCGGGCGCTTGCTCCAGAACATCCCGTCGCAAGTGAACCTCATCCCTCTCAATCCCACCGAGGGCTACGCGGGCCAACCCACGGGCGGGGCCGCGGCGCGGGCATTCCAAGACATCCTGCTCACCTACGGACTGCCCAGCACGGTGCGCCAGCGGCGCGGCATCGACATCGCCGCCGGCTGCGGCCAATTGGCGGCTTTGTTGACCGCCTAACCTGATTGGGTCAGCCCACGACGTTTCCGGCCGATTGAAAACCATTTTGAATTCATTATGGTTTCCGCATGGCGACACTCACGTTGAAAGGTATCCCGGCGACGTTGCACGAGGGGCTCAAGCGGCGTGCCCTGCGCAATCGCAGATCCTTGAACGGTGAGGTCATCGCTTGCCTGGAGCAGATAATCGCACCCACCGAGCGGAACGCCTCCGAGCTTCTCGATCAGATTCGAGCTTCGCGCACGCGCCTCACCCAAGCGGGCGTTGCACCGCTGACAGACTCTTTAGTCGATGCCGCCAAACAAGGTGGACGTCGATGATCGTCGCTGATTGCAACCTCATCGCGTACTTGCTGTTGGCAGGTCCGCGGACCCGGACGGCGGAAGCGGTATTCCTGCGGGATCCGGCGTGGGCCGCACCGCTGTTGTGGCGATCGGAATTACGGAACGTCCTGGCCACCCAAATGCGGGTGAACCACCTTCCGCTGGCCGAGGCTCTGCTGAAAATGACCGAGGCGGAAACCGTCATCGGCTCGCTGGGATTCCCTGTTTCATCCGACGAGGTGCTGGAGGAATGCGCCCGTTCCGGTGTCAGTGCTTACGATGCGGAGTACCTCGTGGTCGCTAGGAAACTGCAAGTCCCGCTTCTCACCCTCGATCAACGGTTGCTCAATTCTGGCGCCCCCGTGGCCTGGACACCCGAGGCATTCCTAGCCCGTTGAGCTCGGGGGCGGACGGTGAGACACCATCCCTACCTGGGGTGGACGGTGGGACACCATCCCTACCGGGGGCGGACGGTGGGACACCATCCCTACCTGGGGGGTGGACGGTGGGACACCATCCCTACCGGGGGGCGGACGGTGAGACACCATCCCTACCCCTACCGGGGGTCAGAATTGCAGGGATAGGCCGGCGTACACGTTGCGACCCACGGCCGGGTCGATGCCGTTGGCCCGGACACGCGACCAGTACTGACGATCGAAGGCATTATTGAGACCTCCGAACAGGCGGGCCCGCTCGGGCCAGAATTCCCACTCGGCGGTGAGGTCCCACACGGTGTAGCCCGGGATGCGGAAGTCGGCCGTGTTGTTGTCGTTGGCGAAGTGGTTGTCCACGAAGGTGCCTAGCCACGCCACCTTCACCCGACGACCCAGGCGGTAAATCAGGCCGGTGCGCAGGATGTAGTCCGGGGCATATTGCGGGGTGAGTCCCTGAAGCAGGCCAGAGACAAATTCGGCATCCAACCACGACACGTTGCCGTACACGCTCAAGGCACCCCAAGATTTTCCCAAATCGGTGCCATACAAGCGGTCAGACACGCCAATGAGATCCAGTTCGGTGGCGGCGTCGACGCCTTGATTCACCGAGCGACCGACATTTTCATAGCGCGTAATCCCCGCCGTGGTCACGGCACCAAAACGGTCATCGTAATCGATGCGGAAGACGCTCAGGTCGTAGTTCCAGAAATCGCCCGGACGCCCCCGCACGCCGGCTTCGGCGGTCCAGGTGTGCCCCGGCTGCAGGGTGCTGCTCACAGCGGTGTTGTTGCCCAGCGGAAGGGCATCGCCGTAGGTCTTGGCCTTGTAGCCTTGGCTGAGATTCGCATAGAGCTCGGCGGCCGGGCTGAGGGTGTACGACAGGCCCACGGCACCCAACGGCACCGTGTCGAGGCCGCTGTCCCGCAAGAGGGGCGAGGTGGTCTTGTCGAGGTTCAGCGTCTCACGGATGGATTGGTGGATATTCTCCACCCGGAATCCCGGAGTAATACTCAGGCGACTGAAACGGAAAACGTTCTCCGCGAAAACACTCCCGGCGGCCGTCTCGCGCTGCGAACGCTGCCGGGGCGTGCCCGTCTCGGCAGTGGCGCTGGCTCCGCGATCAACTTCGTAGGGAGCATCCGACGCATACGTCGACACGCCGCCGACCAGCGTGTGGTCGTTATTCCAAGCCTGCCAATCGTGACGGATCCGGGCCTCAGCCCCGAAGGTGGCATAGCGGTGGGTGTTGATCGTGTTGGAGTCAATTAGGTTGGCCGTGTTGCCAAAGGCGCTACCACCCGAATTGCGCTGACGCAGCGACTGACGTTCATAGGTGCCCCCCCAGGCCCGCGCGGTCATTAGCGTAGAATCGCTCCACCGATGCTCCAGACCGACACTGGGAATGTAGCGCTCGATGCGCAGCCGGTCGTGGAGGTTTTGGGTCGCCCGACGGTCGTCCCAGTAATTCAGCAGGCCCACCCCCGTCTTGAGGGTGAGGCCGCCGGGCTCACCGCTGTCCGAGGCCGTGGCATCCATGTCGAAGGTCCAGCGCGTCTCGTCCGAGGCGTCGTACACCAAGCGGATGGATCCGCTATTAATTTCAAAGTCTCCATTCTGCCGGCGGAAGCTGTTGCCCTGGCGGTGATCGAATGACACCAGATACCCCAGCTTGCCATCGGTGCCATCAATGAGGGTGTGGGTGGTGTAAAGCCCGTAGCTGCCGAAGACGTGCTGGGTACGCAAGCCGAAGGGCCGATCCCGGCGCGGTTGGTGCGTCACGTAGTTGAGCGCCCCCGAAGGCTGCGGCCCGTACATGAGCGAGGCCCCGCCACGGATGAACTCCAACCGGTCCACTGATTCGAAGGGAGGTGCGAAATACACGGTGGGGTACCCGTAGAGATCCACCACGAAGGGCATGCCATCCTTGAGCACCAGCAAGTTCTGCGACTCGTGCGGATCGCCGATGCCTCGGTATCCCAAGCTGAGCAAACTGGCATTGGGCAGCTCGCTCACCATGAGTCCGGGGATTTGCGAAAAGGCCTGCCGGTAGTTGTCGCTCTGGATTTGCGGCAGCGAATCGAAGTCTAGAATGGTGACCTTTTTGCCCGAGTACACCTTGGTGCCCTCCACCTCGGCCGGGAACGGATGGGTGACCACGTTGTCCGCGTCCGACTCTCCGACCACGGTGACCTTCGGCAAGGAACCCGCTACTTCGGGACGCATCTCAGCCGCGCAAACCGCCACCATCGGAACCGAGACTAAGAGTGCACCCCTTCGCAGCAGGGCACGGTGGAACATCCAATTCATCGGGCGACATCTTAATGAAGCGGCCCCCACCATTGCTGCCGGTGGGTTGCGGAAGATTGCTGGAGGCTTGCGGCGACGGAGGCCCAGACCGACGCCACTGTCATGAGCCCCTGCGGTGGTTGGCAGTCCTGCGCACACACCTCCTCTGGATCTCGCGTGGACTGGAGTAATTGGGGGCCGCCGTCACAGGGAAACCGACCCACGTTGCGGTGCAATTTGATCGCGGGGTGTGGACAACGCCTTGACCGGATTCAGTTCACCGAAAATCCTGACCACACATCCATGAATCAATTCCTGCCCGCCGCCATCGCCGCGCTGGTGGCCTTGTTGCTGACGCCGACCTCCTCCCTGCTTGCCAAGGACGCCGCCAAGACACACCGCATTGCACTCATCGCCGGACGTCCCAGCCATCCCTCCGGCATGCACGAGTTCCGGGCCGGTTGTCTGCTGTTCCAAAAAGCACTGGCCGGCGTACCGAATTTGGAGGTGCAGGTGTATTCCAATGGCTGGCCCACCAAGGTCGAAGGCGGCAAGACGGTCGATGACAACGCCGCCCTGGAACGGGTGGATGCCTTGCTCATCTACGCCGACGGCGGTGGCGGACATCCGGCCATCAAGCCGGAGCGCATGGCCTTCATCGATCGGTTGTCCTCGCGCGGGGCCGGACTCGGCTTCGCCCACTACGGCGTCGAGGTGCCGGCTGGCGACCCCGGCGACGCCATGATCCGATGGATCGGCGGGCACTATGAGCACCAATACAGCATCAATCCGATGTGGAGCCCGAAGTTCACCACCTTCCCGAACCACCCGGTGAGCCGCGGCGTGAAACCCTTCTCCACCTACGATGAATGGTACGTCAATATGCGCTGGTTGGAGAACGGCCGCCCCGTCACCTGGTTGCTCGAAGACGCCCCCTCCGACGCCGTGCGCAAAGGCCCCTACGTTTACCCGCGCGGACCCTACGCCCACATCGTCGCCGCCTCCGGTCGGCGCGAGGCCATGATGTGGGTGCACGAGCGCATCGACGGCGGCCGCGGCATGGGTTTCACCGGTGGCCACACGCACAAGAACTGGGGCGACCCGAACCAACGGAAGATTTTCCTCAACGCCCTGCTCTGGCTCGCGCAAATGGAAGTCCCGGCCGGCGGCGTGGAATCATCCATCACCGAGGCCGACCTTGCTGGTAATCTGGATCCAAAAAAGTAGGAATCTAGCCCGCTCCAAAGAGGCGACCCCACGAGGGTCCTCGACGCATCGCCTCCCTCGCAGATCCGAAAAACCCTTACCGTCCTTGTCCCAGAGACGGTAGGGCATAGACTTTGTCCGCGATACATGGAGCAAACGGCGTCCCAGAAAAAAGCCCTGAAGATGGTTTCCTGCCCGGTGTGCGGGGCCAAGCAGTTCATCCCCGGCGATCTTGCGCCGCTGGGCACGGTGGCCTGCACCAAGTGCCAAGCCTCGGTGATGATGCCCATGATGCTCCGGCAGTATGAACTGCGCTCGGAAATCGCCTCGGGCGGCATGGGTACAGTCTATCGTGCCTGGGACACCGCCCTCGGTCGCGAGGTGGCTGTGAAGCTGATGAGGCGCGAGTTCGCCGAAGATCCGGCCGCCGTGAACAACTTCGCCGTGGAGGCCCGGGCCTGCGCCCAGATCAATCACACCAACATCATCCACATCTACACCTTCGACTACCACGAGGGCCTACGATTTCTGGCGATGGAGATCGCTGATGCTGGGAGTCTCGACAGCCGGATCGAGTCCGAGAAAACCCTTCCGGAGCTCGACGTGTTGGACATCGGAATCAAGGTGGCTGGCGCCCTGCAAGCAGCCCTCAAGCGGGGTCTGCTGCACCTCGACATCAAGCCGGGCAACATCCTCTTCAGCGCCGACGCTGAACCCAAGGTGGTGGACTTCGGTCTGGCCAAGAAGGCCGATGCCGACACCGATGCCTATGCCCCGATCTTCGGCACCCCCTACTACATCGCACCGGAGCGGGTGCGGCAGGAGGGAGATACCTTCCTGTGCGACATCTACAGCCTCGCCGGAACCTTGTACCACGCCTTGACCGGGCATGTTCCCTTCGAGGCGCCCACGGTCGAAGATGTGGTTGCGGCCCACGTCGCCATCCCGCTGCGGCCGGCCAGCGAGGTCCTTTCGACCATTAGCCGAGCAACGAGCGATGCGTTGTCCAAGGCCATGGCCAAGAATCCCGGAGACCGTTTCGCCGGTTACGACGAATTCATCATGGCCCTGACGGCCGCTCGCAGCCAGTTGCTGGTGCGTCAACTCACCGGGCGCAATTCAGAACCCGCAGCCAGCTCGACAGCAGACGCTGCTGACTCCGCGGCGGCCCCGGCCTCAGGCCGGAGTTGGTGGCGACGCTGAGGGTTCGGATCCTGAGTCTTCCCCAAACAGGCCCCGTTCCCGAAGGCCTCGTTCCAGAAGGTTATCGAGTCTTTCTGGGATTCACGCACCGCCCGACTGCAAGGCGTGCAAACGGCAATAGAGGCCGCCACGAGCCAGCAGTTCCGCGTGAGTTCCCTGCTCGACAATGCGCCCAGCCTCCATGGCCACGATGATGTCGGCCCGCTGGATGGTGGACAGTCGATGGGCAATGCACAGCGTGGTGCGACCGACCATCAGCGTTTCGAGGGCGGCTTGAACGGCCCGCTCCGACTCGGCATCGAGGGCGCTGGTCGCCTCATCGAGGATGAGGATGGGCGAGTTGCGCAAAAGTGCGCGCGCGCTGGCGATGCGCTGGCGCTGTCCGCCCGAGAGTGAATTACCCCGTTCTCCTACCACCGTATCGTAGCCCAGAGACTTTTCGCGGATGAAACTATCGGCATAGGCAGCCCGAGCCGCGGCCTCGATCTCGGTGTCGGTGGCCCCAAGACGCCCCATGCGGATATTGGCCCGGATCGTGTCGTTGAAGAGCATCGTATCCTGACTCACCACCGCCATCTGGTCGTGGAGGTCTGAAGAACTCACCTCACGCAAATCGACGCCACCGATCCGGATATATCCCGTCTCCGGGTCGTAGAAGCGCAGCAATAAGTTGGCAACGGTGGTCTTGCCCGAACCGCTCTCGCCCACCAAGGCCACCAGCGAGCCAGTCGGAATAGACAAGGAGAACCCGTCGAGAACCGGTCGGTCGGTGTATCGGAACGAGATGTTCTCAAAGGAGACGGTCGCGCCCTGGGCCCGGAGCGCTCGGGGCTGGGAAGGTTCCACCACAGAACTGGCCGTCGCCAAAATCGGGAACAACCGCTCACCCGCGGCCCGGCCTTGCTCTAGTTGGCTCCAAAGGCGACTGAGATTCTTAATGGGCTGATAAAGCATGAACAGCGAACCAACGAACGCGGTGAAGTCGCCGTTACTCGGGCGCTCGCCGGCGGGCAACCGCAGCACGTGGAACAACATGAGGCTGACGCCAATAGCTCCGAACGTCTCGATGACCGGACCCGGGATTTCGCTCCCGCGCACGAACCGCATGAACTGACCGGTGATGCGCTGTGAGGTGGCGCTGAAGCGCTCGGTCATGGTCGCCTCCAGATTGAATGCCTTGACCACACGGATTCCCGTAAAGGCCTCCTGCATGAGATCGCTCAATTCGGCCGTATGGGTCTGAGCCGCCTTCCATGAACGCCGCACTTTGCGGCCGTAGATCACTACCGGAACCACCACCAACGGAAACACAACCAGAGCCACCAGGGTGAGTCGGGTCTGCATCGAGAAGAGGTAAATCAGGATACCGACCACGGTCGCCGGTTCACGGGCGATGGTGGAGAAACCCTGGGCGATGCACTGCTGGATCGCCTGGGTATCATTCATCAACCGCGATTGAAGATCCCCCGTCCGGGCCGTCGTGAAGTAATCCAGCGACAAGCGTTCCAGATGGTCGAAAATCCGGACCCGCAGGTCATGAATCGTTGCCGTACCCACCCAGGTCATGCAGTAGAGGCTCAGGTAGGCCCCCCCGCCACGGAGAACCATGGCCATCGGAACGCTGGCGATGATCCAAACCAGCGATCCCGAATTGACCTGGCTGCGCAGGGATTTCATGGCCGCCATCAGCGGATCTCGGAGCACCGCCGGCAGCATCCCGAGCGATTGAACTAAATCACGGGCTCCTTCGGTGGGGAAAATGGCATCCAGAACCAGCTTCACCGCCAGCAGCAACAGGGTGCCTCCTAGCGCGTAGATCAGGCCCGACAGGGCTCCCGCCACCAACCGCCCGCGATGGGGGGCGATGAATGGCCACAACTGGCGAAGGAAGGCTCCCATGCGGGTATCGGTTTTGGGTTTCGGACTCGGAGGCGGTGGACTGGGCTTAGCCCTTGGGCCGGCAGAGCAGATACAGCTGACTGGGCAATGGCGGCGTGGCCGCTGCGGTGATCATGGTCTCCATGTCTGAGAACCGTCGCCCCCGATCCGGCGCATACCGGGTCAGGCTGCGGAACAATCCCAATGAACCGCGATCCGGGCTAAAATCCCAGGCTTCCAGGTCATACATCGGAGACAGGAACTCGACCACCTGGCGCACGCTGCCCCCAAATTGCGGCAGGAACTGCGGATGAACCTCGATGAGTAGCACGGGCCGGTCGCGACGGAGAATCTCGCGGGCTCCCTGAAGGATTTTGAGTTCATAGCCCTCGCAATCGATCTTCATGAGCGCGACCGGAGTATTAGCCAACTCCGTGTCGAGCGTGACCACGGGCACCGGAATGATCGGTCGGCGCTTGAGGGTGGTTTCGGCGGCGGCATCGAGATCCGTGGACGGGGTTCTAGTGGACGCGGCGACAGCACTAGCGGCCGCTTCCTCGGCCGAAACAATGTTGCCGTTGGGGCCGCTCTGGAACAGCACCTCACCCGGTGCATCCCCACAGGCCAGTCGCCTCAGTTCCACGTCCTTCAGTCCGCTGTCAGCCACGCTGATGGACGCCAACTCATGAAGGAAGGGCTGAGGCTCGAAGCCCACAATAGGCACTGCTGTTTCACGGCGGATGAGTAGCGGAAAATATCCAATATTCGCACCGACATCGACCACGGTTCCCTGTTTCAACGACCGCAAGATCGGAGCAATGAGGCCAAACTCGGGCAATAAGTGTTCCCCGGCCACCAGAAGCGTGGCAACCGCCTTGGTCCACGAGGCGGGATGAGCCAGACGCCCCGCACCAAAGGGCACCGAGACCCGTCCGGAGGTTCCATTAATCCAGCCCAGCAGCGAATGAAACTTCCGACCCAGGGGGAGGTTCCGGATTAGGCCCGCACCCTGGACCGGCCGGGGCGACGAGTGGGTATTGGAGGCTGTGAGCATCGGATTCTTGAGGAAGCGCATCCAACGAAGAGCGCGGAACGACGCTGCCAATCCCCCGGCCAGCAAGGAAGCGGCTTTTTGTGGGTTCCATGAGTTGAGTGGGGCCAAGCGTGCGAATCTCGTTTGAATTTAAAACCTCACCCGACAAACCCCATTTGCCCGAACGGTAGCATTCCGGGCAGTGTCGAGGTCGCATGAGTTGGCTGTATCGCAACATCGCTCGCCCGTTCCTTTTTGCTCAGGACTCCGAGGCGGTCCACAACCGGACCCTCGGGCTGCTGGCCCAAGCCAGTCACCGGAGCGGGGCGCGCAAGCTGGCCCAGGCGCTCTTCGAGACAGCCCCGCTCCCGGTGCAAGCCATGGGCCTGCGCTTTCCCAACCCGGTGGGGCTCGGCGCTGGCATGGACAAACAAGCGGTGGCTGTCCCGATGTGGGAAGCGATGGGATTCGGCTTTAGCGAGCTGGGCGGGGTGACCGCTCACGCTCAACCGGGCAATCCCCAGCCCCGGATGTTCCGACACGTTCCAGACGAAGCTCTCGTCAATCGCATGGGCTTCAACAATGGCGGCGCGGCCGCGTTGGCCGAACGCTTGGCTGCCTGGCGGGCTCAAGGGCTCTGGCCCTCCCATCCGGTGGGTATCAATCTGGGCAAGTCTAAGATCACGCCCCTAAATGAGGCTGCCGCCGAATACGCCCAGTCGTTCCGCACCTTGTGGCACTTGGCCGATTTCTTCGTGGTCAATGTGAGTTCGCCGAACACGCCCAACTTGCGACAACTTCAGGACAAGGCGGCGTTGGACGACATCCTCGCAGCGATGCAAACGGTGAATACGGAACTGTCCCGCGGCGGCCCCGCCAAGCCGGTGCTGGTCAAGGTCGCTCCAGACCTGTCGTTCGAAGCGCTGGATGAAATCGTCAGCCTGGTCGGCCCTCGCCAGCTTGCCGGACTGGTGGCCACCAACACCACCCTCGCCCGCCCCTTACAGCAAGACCATCTGGCCCAACGAATCTATCTTGAGACCGGCGGTTTGAGCGGACGCCCCTTGGCTGCGCGGAGCACCGAAGTGGTGCGTCATCTCTACCGGCAAACTGGAGGTAAAGTGCCCATCATCGGAGTGGGTGGAATTTTTACGGCCGCCGACGCCTGGGAGAAAATCACGGCCGGAGCCTCGCTGGTGCAAGTGTACTCGGGCCTCGTGTACGAAGGCCCCGGGCTCGTGCGCGAATTGGTCGAGGGATTAGCCCAGCGCCTCGGCGGTGGCCGCTGGAGTGACGCCGTCGGCAGCGCGGCCCGTTAATGTCCCGCCGCGGAAAACACCTCCAATGCAACTCGAGACACCCTAATGCCCCCGCTGACCATTGGAATCCCATCGGCTTTGGCCGTCCTGAGCTTTGGTATCGTCACCTGGCAGTTTATTGCGGCGCAGCGTTTTCCGCTGCATCGGCGAAGCCCTAATCCTGGGTTCGCTCCGGGTATTACTCTCCTCAAGCCCCTCAAGGGCTGCGATGCGGATCACTCAGAACGTTGCCTGACGAGTTGGCTAGACCAGGACTACGCCGGCCCCCTGCAGTTCCTGTTCGTGGTGGCCGACGCGAACGATCCCGTGGTGCCGCTGGTGCAACGCCTCATCGCAGCACATCCCCACCGCGATGCCCGTTTGCTAATTTTCCCGCAGCAGGTGGGTGCCAATGCCAAGGTCTCCAAACTGGCGCAGGCCGAGGGTCAGATCGTCCACGAGTTAGTACTGGTCAGCGATGCCGACGTGCTAGCGCCTTCGGACCTTCTGTCCCAGATAGTGTTGCCGCTCCAAGACGATGGGGTGAGCTTGGTCCACAGTTTCTATCGGTTGGCCAATCCCTCCAACACCGCCATGGAATGGGAGGCGACCGCCACGAATGCCGACTTCTGGAGTCAGGTACTGCAGTCGCGGACGCTGGCTCCGATGGATTTCGCCCTCGGTGCTGCCATGCTTCTCCGTCGCTCCGCTCTGGAAGGCATCGGCGGTTTCCGCGCTTTGGTTGATTACCTCGCCGATGATTTCCAACTAGGTCACCGCATTGTCGCGGCCGGCGGGCGTATCGAACTAACTCCGGTGGTGGTTGAGTGCCTGGATGCCCCCAACGGTTGGAAGACCATTTGGACCCATCAAGTACGCTGGAACCGCACCATCCGCGTCTGCCGGCCAGGTCCCTACATCGCCAGTATCCTCGCCAATGGCACCCTGTGGAACGCACTGGCCGCGGCCGTGGTGTGGTGGCATCCAGCGCTGTCCTCCCGGGAACGCGGACCTTGGCTCGGACTCTTCATGGGACTGATCATCGCCCGCTCGCTCATGGCGCAACTCCTGGCTCAACACATCGCAGCCGTGCCGGGGCGGCCGAGTCGTGGGGATTCCTTCGTCTTCGGAATGGCCGCCGCCAAAGACCTGCTCGGAGTGGCCGTCTGGATCGCTGCCATCTTCGGCAACACCGTGCACTGGCAGGGCATCGACTACTCGGTGGACCGTGAGGGTCGATTGACCCCACTGGCCAAACCGAAGGGGTGAGCGGGAACGATTGCGTTGGATAAGCCCTCGCAATCTCAACGGCCATCAACGACCCCGAGCGACCCAAGCACACAGCCACGGCCACACAGCCAACACGGCATAAGCCAGGGCCCAGAGCTTCTCAAACCGCCCCCAACGAAACCAGGCGGCGAGCGCTCCGAGCAGGATGCCCCCAACAAAGCCTCCGGCATGGGCCAACACATCTGAGACTGGGTTTACCCCCAAAGTGAGGAAGAGGAACACTCCGGCTCCCAGGCTGATCCACACGGGCTTGGAGGCATAGCGACTGATGCGCCACCAAACCACGGCGTGACCGACCAGAAGGCCGAGGGCCGCCATCACTACACCCGAGGCTCCGAGGGCCCGCGCGGTGGGATCACGCAACAGTACTCCGGGGATATTGGCCGCGGCACCGGCCACCAAGCTCAAACACAGCGCGGTCCCTGGCCCATATCGACCCATAGCAAAGCCCAAAGTGAGCGCACCCGTGCCCACGTTGGAGGCCAGATGAGCCACATCGGCATGCAGCCAAGTGGCCGTGAACAGGCGCCACCATTGTCCGTGCTGACGAAGGGCCGCCACCTCGAGCCAACCCGCCGAACGGAGCGCCAGTGGCAGCAAGGCGTGAATCGCGCACAACACGAGGACCCAGGAAACCGCCCTCGGATTCCAAGACAAGGGACGCGCCGCGATGGCGGTGCGGTGCCAGGCAAAGCGGCGGTTTTCGCGGCGATATTCCAGAACCACGGCCCGCGCTCGTTCCAGTGCATCGGGCTCGACTCGCAAACACCATCGAGAACGGCGAACACCCTGCGGTGACGGACCCATATGAGGGGGATTAGGCGGATTAGGCGGATGATCCACGACCCCTTCGATCGGCTCTTCAGAAGCCTTTTCGGAAGCCCCTTCGGATTGCCTCTCCGAAACCTCTTCGCGGTCGATCACCGCGGGGATGCCTTGGCTGATCAGGGCTAATCCCCAGTCCATCGCCTGCCGTTCCGACCGCGCGGTCAAGGCCGCCAAGAGCGGCGAGGCCGTATCGGAAGACGGGGGTGTCATGAGCCACCAATGTCGGGAAGCCCGGCGGGAAATCAACGGGCCGGCCGAAGATTTTCCGAGCGCCCGCGATCACCGAATGCGATCACCGACTACAATCACAAGTTCTAGAACTTCGAACCCACGCCCTTACTCAACCCATGACCGACGAAAGGAATCGGCTCGAGGGCTCGCTCACTTACTGATCTGCCAAAAACGGATACCCACGGGCTCAAACCCGATCGAATCTTGCATGGAGTGCGGGAGCGGAGCATCACCCCGAACTCCGAAGATCCGGGCCGACCGCATCAAATCCGTCTGACTGTCGAGGGGAGCCATCGGATTGAAGAAGGACCATAATTTTGAGATCTTGGGCTCCTTTAAGAGCCCACGCACCCACCCCCCTTGCTCCGGCACCGACAGCACCTTCGGACCAGCGAGGGATCGACGAAAGAGTCCGCTTTCAATGACGAGCAACTCTTGCTGGGCCTCCTGAGGACTAACGGCCATCACCGAATTGTCACCCAAGGGAACTGCGGAGGCTCGCACCAAGAGCACCCTCTCGGACGGTGGTGAATTTTGTTCACCGCCGTTGGAAGGCACCAACGGTTTCGCTGCGACTGATGGCTTGGTTGCGTTGGAGGGTTTGTCTTCGGCAGCCCAAGCCACTGAAGCCGGCAACAGCAAGATTACCGTCACCAGGCTCAAGCTCAGACAGTTCGAAATCCGGCCTTTGTGCTCATTCATGGGAACCAGGGGTTGTTAGCCTTCTCTTCTTCGACCGTTGTCAGTGGACCATGACCGGGACAAACGAGCGTCGCCGCGGGCAGTGAGAAAATTTGTTCGCGAACTTTCGAGCGCGCCAACTCCAACTGATCCCGGGCCCCACCCATGGATCCGGCAAAGAGAGCATCTCCCACGATGGCCACGTGCGGCGCGTCCTCCGGCCAGTTGCCCACGATGTAGGTGACCCCGTCCTCAGCGTGCCCGGGCGTGTCGCGATTGGTCACCCGCAGGCTGCCCAGCATGATGAAGTCGTTGGCGCGAATACGCTGTTCGACTGGGGCATTCTTGGAATTGGTGTGAATCCGAGCCTTGGGGAAACGTTCCCTCAACCCTGCCAGTCCGGCCACATGATCCCCATGGGAATGAGTGATAAAAATGTGTTTGATCTGGAGTTGATGTTCATCGATATGAGCGAGGATGGGCGCCGCGTCGAAACCCGTGTCGAAGACGGCCGCCTCGCGAGTGACTTCGTCCCAAACCAGATAGGCATTAACGGCCATGCCATCGTCTTGAGTGGTGATCACGCGCAGCTCGCACCAAACGCTGGTGACCACGGGCTTGGGAAGCCAGCCTTCGGCAATTCGCTTGAGCTTAACCCCATCGAGCAAGAGCTTGGCACCGAGTTCGGCGAAGCGGCAGCCAGCGGCCGGTTTCCCTGTTTCTTCCATGCGCTCATACTCCGACACGGCCACCCCAGCCGCCTGCGCTGCGACCACTGGCTCAATATGGGTGGATGTACGGGCCTTACGGAGGATATCACCCAGAGAATCTTCGAGAGTCACGCCCACAACGGTGATGAGCCACCGCTCAATCGGCAAGCCCCACCCACACTGCGGCTCCCTTCATTCCCTCCACCCCGTTTCCAACCTGCGACGTATCAGAAGTATTTTTCAACGATCCAGCGGGGTTGCCAGTCGTCGGGTTTTCGAGATTGGCCGGTGAGGTCGCGCATCAGCGGCTTGGGATTCGGGACGGTCAATGGCTGGGTATCCCCGACTCGCGTCTGCCACTCAGCCATCTTCGCGAGCAGCTGGGCAATCACTGGAGCGTTGCCTGGATCGCCCGACACATCCACGCGCTCGTCGGGATCATGGGCTAGGTCAAACAACTGACGATGATTCACCGGCGGATAGCAAATGAGCTTCCACCGTTCGTCGCGCACGGCTCGCATGAGTCCCTGATAAGGCAGGAAGACCGAGTCGCGGACCTGCCGAGCCTCCGCGGTCCACAGGGGCCGAAGATCGAAACCGGCCACTCCGGGAGGAACCGGCGAACCGGTCAAACCGCACAGCGTCGGGAACACGTCGAAGAGGTAGGTGAAGGCCGCCGTGGTGCCGCCGGCTGGAATGCCGGGTCCAGCGATGATGAGCGGGCACCGCATGCTGTGCTCGTAGACGTTCTGTTTACCCAGCAACCCATGACTGCCCAGGGCTAGGCCATGATCGGCCGCATAGACGATGACCGTGTTGGTCGCATGGGGGGATTTTGCGAGCGCAGCCAAGACACGGCCGATTTGCGAATCCAAGTGCTCGATGAGCCCGTAATATTCTCCCAATTGATCGCGCACCCACTCCGGCGGGCGCGGCCACGGCAGCAAGTTCTCGTCGCGCAAGATTAACTCACCGTTGTCGAAGGGGTGCTGCGGCAGGTAATTGCGCGGCAAAGGCGGACGTTTGTTTGGATCAGTGACCCGCCACGCCTCCGGCGGATTGCGGGGATCGTGCGGCGCAGTGAAGGCGGCATAGGCCAGGAAGGGCCGCCCACCCCCGGGACGCTGAAGAAAGCCAATCACTTCATCAGCGAACTGCTCACTGGAGAACTTGGGAGCCGGCTGACGACGAGTAAATTTCCCGTCTGCTTGGAGATCCTGAATGGCGGTTCGAGTATGGTCATCCATCCCGCCGAAGTGGATAGAGCGCCCTCGCTCGAAACTGCGCAGGAAGGACGCCTCACCATTGTGCCACTTGCCGGTGGCGAAGGTTTCATAGCCCTGACGACGCAGGTGTTCAGGAAAGGTGGTCACACCTTGCAGCGTGTGGGGCAGACCAAACCAAGTTCGCCCACTCATGAGCATCGCCCGACTGGGGACGCACACCGCACCGCTATTGCCACCGAAGCAGTAGTTGCCCCGAAAACTGAAACCCCGCCCCACCAGACCGTCCAGATGCGGCGTGCGGATGTGGGCGTTGCCCCAAGCACCGATCGTGTCCGCCCGTTGATCATCGGCGAAGAGGAACAAAATATTAGGTCGAGCCGCCGCGAGCGTGGCACCCCGCACCCGCCCGGTGGGATCCAGGACCATCAACAGCACCACCAGCGCACACCACCCTCGGGAGAACATGCCCGCCATTGAACCGAACCCTCGCAACCACCGCCACCGCAAACACTCAGAACCCTCACGCCCCCGCCAGGCTGACACCGCGGGGTCAACTAAGGGATCGAACTATGGGGTCGGTCCCGCATATAACACATATTTGGGACCGACCCCAAGACCGACCCCGTGACACAAGCGGAGCGGGTTGGGTTCGCAGCGAGCATTGGAACGTCCACACCCTAATTCCCCTCGCGCGTTCAGCGCGAAAGCCCGACCTCTGCCCACGTTCCCTGCGAGCGCAGGACCGAACCCGCGGAGCCCACTGGCACTCACCTACGAAAGTCACCCAGCGTATTGCGTTGGAGTCGGAGGGGTCGGTCCCGAACATAACACATATTTGAGACCGACCCTATTTCCAGCCCAAGCCATAAGTGAATGCAGGACCCCTCTCGTGTAAAAGTGCGAGAGCGACCCCGTTGGCTAGGGTGCGGTGGTCTGAAGCGCTCTCTGGGCGGCCTTTCGACTCAAGGTGGCCCGCAGATTCTCCTCCCAGAATTCACCACGGATCCCACTTGCCGATGGGTCACCACCGGCGGCTTGCAGGATATTTTGGGAGGACTGCAGTTCCTGGCGAGCCTCGTCCTCCCGCCCCAAACGCGCACACAGTTCCGCGCGAAAACTCTTGAGCTCGGCGCGACGTGCCGGAAGGGACTCAACACCCGCTCGAACCACTCCAAATTCCCGCTGGGCCATGGATTCATCGAGGAGTTCCAGGGCAGCTTGGAAGTGGCCCCGTCGGTGGGCCAACCGGGCACGCATCAACAAGGCAAAGTCTCGGCTCCAATCTTGAGCAGCAGCAACTCGCTCGACCATCGCCGCGGCCACAGCCATCTCGGTGGCATCGCCGTTCGCGGCCAACAACCCATCGGCCAGCAGCAGTGCATCAATACCCTCGGCCAACGAAACGTAGCCCAACAAGCCCGCACGGCCCAACCGACGGATCGCCTCCGTGTCGTCCAGACTGAGAGCCAGGAACATGGCCCGATGCCAGTTACGGACGCCGGCCAGTCGGTTGATGGCCACCGCCTCCATCTGCAGTAATGCCTCGGGCAACCTCCCAGCGCGGGCCATCACCACGGCACGCTCGGACTCTAGGGCCAGTTGCTCAACTTCCGGAGCACCCCGTTCCCGAAATCCCTGACGTTGGTCTATCAACCAGCGTTCGGCCTCGGCGTGGCGCGCCTGACCGCAAAGCGCATGAGACATCTCCGCGACCCACCGGAACCGCAACCCTGGAGCTTCCCCAGCCAGATCGGCCGCATTCGGCGCTCTGTCCCGGAGGACTTGTTCGGCGCGATCGAAACGACCTTGCAACGACAGCGCCCGAGCGTAGTCGGGAACACACCCATGGAGTCGAACGCCCTGATCAGAAGGCGACGGCTCCAGGCGGCAAGCCTCCTGCAGTCGAGCCTCTGCTTCGGGAAACCTCCCCGCGAGCAGCAGCCACGATCCCTGAGTAGCTCGAACTTCTCGGGCCATCGTTCGTTCCGGCGGTGTGCGCGCGAGAAACAATTCGGCCAGACGATTCAACTCACCGAGCGCTGCCTCGGCCGCCGGGCCGGGCCCTCCAGAAGCCCAGAGCCGCGTGCCCGCGAGGAAAACCGCCAGCAAATCGCGCTGCAACTGGGGGGCGGCTAGTTGGATTTGCGGGGCGATGCGGGCGATGGCTTCGCTTTGACCCAGAGCCGCCGGATAATCCCCCAATTGTTCAATGAACGCCTTCCAGAGGTGGACACGGACCACCAACTCGGCGATCGGCGCATTGGACAACGAGGACGACACCAGTCGATCGGCCGTCGCGATGAGTTCTCGGGCGGCCCGGGAATCACCCCGCTGGGTGAGGGGCGGCAGGGAATCGGAAAGAAACTGGTGAACGAAACCCGTCACTGCCTCGGTGCGGGCGGCCTCGGTGCGACCACGTACCCACGCAGCCACGGCCAGAGCCATGCCCAGGCTTAACCCTAAGGTCACCGCCATTAGGGACAGGCTGGTGACCCGGTTGCGGCGGACCCACTTGCGAAGCCGGTCCTGCGCTCCCGGCGGCCGAGCCAGGATCGGCTCGTGGGCCAAGAACCGCCGGAGATCTGACGCCAAGGCATCCACGGAGGCGTAGCGACGGGAGCGGTCTTTTTCGAGGCACTTTAGGAGAATCCAGTCGATGTCGCCCCGAACCTCTCGCAACAGGGCTGCACCGTGGGTGGACCGCGCCCGGGCGATGGCTTCGCGCTCGTCGAGCGGCCTGCTCGCCAGACGCTGGCTGGGTCGCTGCGGCTCGGTTTCCCGGAGGGTCCGTCGAAGCGCCTCCAGGCCGGCCTCCCACAGGGCACGCCCGTCGAACGGCGGCGACCCGGTCACCAACTCGTAGACGAGCACACCCAGGCTGTAGAGGTCGCTGCGCGTGTCGATGTCGAGCCCGCTCATGTCCGCCTGCTCGGGGCTCATGTAGGCCGGTGTCCCGATGAACGGATGCAGTCGGGTGCCGGTGGTGGTCTGCTTGCCGAGGCTCCCCTCAAGCGCCTTGGCGATCCCGAAGTCGATGACCCTCGGGACAGGTGTCCCATCTTCGTCGATCACCAGCAAGTTGGTGGGCTTGATGTCGCGATGCAGCACGCCCTTCTGATGCGCATGCTGCACGGCCCGACAAACCCGGATCGCCAATTCAAGGCGTGCGGTCACGCTCAAACGGTTGCGGTCGCAGTAGTCGGTGATGGGTTGGCCGGACACCAGTTCCATCACCACATAAGGCCGACCGCGCTCAGTGGTACCCGCGTCGAGAACCTTGGTGATGCCGGGATGATCCATCATGGCCATGGCCTGACGTTCGCCCTCGAAACGGGCAATCACGGCGCGACTATCCATGCCCGGCTTCAGAATTTTGATCGCCACGCGACGCCGAACCGGATCGGTTTGCTCGGCCGCGAAAACCCGTCCCACCCCACCCTCACCCAGGAACTCGAGCAAGCGATAGCGACCGATGACCGTTCCGGGCTGTTCCTCCTGGGCCGTGTCCGGGGACCGGCGCGGGAGGGACTCGAGGAGAGAATCGGGGTGTCGATGCGCTTCAAGAAGAGAATCCACCTCGTGGCGAAACGCCGGGTCAGAACAGGCTTGGTCCAGAAACGAGGCTTGCGCGGCCGATGATCCCAGAGCGACCGCCGCGTCGAACACCCCTTCCAAGTCCAAGGTCGAGAACTTGGGTCTCTCAGGAAGCTCAGCCCCAGAGGTCCCAGCGGAGTCGGCCGATTCGGTTGTTGGATGAGTCTTCATTCGCGCTGCAATTCCCGGGACAACCACGCTTTCGAAAACACCCAGTCCCGCTGGACGCTCCTTTCCGACAGCCCCAGCACCTCGGCGATCTCCTGCACCTCCATGCCCACGAAGACTCGCATCTTAACCACCTCCGCCTTGCGCGCGTCGATGAGAGCCAATCGATCCAAGGCCTCGTGAACCCGGAGGCACTTGTCGCCATCTTGAGCAATGGGCAGGTTAATGACCTCGGCGTCCACACGGGTCCACTCACCTCCATGCCGAATACGGGCCCGGCGACGGGCTCGATCGATAAGGATCCGGCGCATGGCCTCGGCAGCGGCGGCGAAGAAATGCTCACGACTGTCCCACGGCCGGCCGGAGGAATGTCCGAGCTTCAACCAGGCCTCATGAACCAGCGCCGTGGGTTGCAGAGTTTGCCCAGGCTGTTCGTGGGACATTTTCTGGGCGGCGAGCCGCCGCAGTTTGTCGTATAGCACCGAGAGCAACTCGGAGGCATTAGCCTCTGGCTCCGTATCAGACAACCGCTGCGAATCGGCGGCCGGGTTCGAAGCGACATCGATCGCAGGCTTGCTCACGGGTTTGCTCGCGATCGGATCGACGACGGGCGGCCCTGGTTTCATTGGGTCACTGGAGTCCTCCGGACACGGGCGGAGCCATCGACGAAAGCTGCTTGAGTGTCGGGGGATTCCGATGTTTCCGACCATTCAGCAAGGCTCCCACCCACGTGTAGCGAACGCCCCATTCATACACCACCAGCAGGAGTCCGATGACCCCAAGCGAGATGATCAGGCCTTTGACCCAACCCGGAATCGGCCAGCCCACGATGGCCCCCTGAGCCCAAATCACCAAAGGCAGGTGGCCCAGGTACAACCAATAGGCCGAATCAGACAAGTAGCGCACACGGGGGCTTTCGCCCTGAACCCAGGCCCGAAAAGCACCGATGCACCCGACGCTCATCCCCCAGGCGTAAAGGCCTTGGAAGAGGACCGTCGCGGCATGAAAATGACGGTCGGCCAGCAGACGCGATCGGAATCCCAAATAGCCCGTCGCAAACTCAACACCGAGAGGCAGCAGGACGAGCAAACTCACGGACAAGCTCCAGCGCCAGTGGCGACCCAATTCACCCTCCTCATCCTTCGATTCGTAGTAGAGCACTCCGAATGCGAAGAAGATTAGATAGTAAGCAAACACATGCGGCATGGGAACGAGGCCCATCGCGGTGTCGGGTCCGAAAGCCCCACCTTCCCAACTCATGAAGGCCTGCGGCACCCAAGTCAGCGGCAACCAGAGCAGCCATTTCAATGACCCCAGTGTCAGCCAACGAGGCGATGCCGACCCACCCCAACGCTCGGCCACCCAGGCGTAAATCGAGAACGGCAACAACATCCAGCAGAGGAACCACAAGAACCACACCACGACGAATACCGGAGTGTTGATGAGCGACTGGAACACTCCCGCCACGACAGAGGGCTTGGGCTCACCCGGCTTAGAACTCGCGGGCGAATCGGTGACGCCCAAGGACGTCAACCGCCGGACCGCCTCCGCGCGACCGGCTTCAACCGCGGCACGGTCCAGTTTCATTGAGAACAGGCCCGCGATAAATTCGGTGGTAGGCCAATCGGCACGCGCCGGTTGAAGGGCCGATTCTCCCTGAGCATTGCGGACATGGACATTGACCCCATGTGAAACAAGAAGATCCACCACGCCGGTGCGCCCCAGGAAGACCGCCGCATGGAGCGGCGTATTGCCGTCCCGGTTCGTCCCATTCACCGACGCGCCCGCCTCAATGAGTTGCCGAGCCAAATCGGCCCTGCCTTGAAGAGCCACCATCGACAGCGGAACGATGCCCGATTCCGGCTGCTGCGCGTTCAAATCCGGCTTCTTGGCCAGAACTCGACCCAGCACCGCCGGATCCCCCGATGCCAACGCATTCCAAACTGAAGCCTCTGAAGAAGCCGCCTTCTGAACCTCCTGGGCCTGACGGAATCGGGCCCCGGCCGCGGCCGCGCTGCCGGAAGACCACCCCATCGCCGGCACCAGCGTCACCAAACCCAAGAGACACGGCACCAGGATGCGCAGCAGGCGATTCTTCCAAAGCGCCGCCAACCCCCGCCGCCGCCACAGCAGCGCCGTGAAGAAACCGCTCACCACAAAGAAGAGGGGCATTCGGAATCCATGGACCCCCGCCTGAAAGAGGTACACCAGAGAGCTCTGGCTCGGATCCTGGATCATCCACCAAGTTCCAGCGGCATAAGCCAAAGCCGCATGGTAAACGATACCCAGCAACATCGCCGCCGCCCGGAGAGCATCCAGGTCATGACGACGGGGATCCGATCGCGGCGCTGTGGGTGTTGGGTGTTCTTGATTCGGAACCGAGCTCATAGGATGGAATGATGACACCTTTATTGGGCGTCCTTTTCATCCCATATCGGACATCTATAATCCACCCGACTTTGTGGCACTGGACCAGAAAGCACCGCCACCGTCGACTCACCTGTGCCGAAGCGGAGCGGTGTCGGGCCGTAGCGAGCCTTGGAGGCGAACACCCCAACCCCCTCGCGCAAAGCGCGAAAGATCCTCCTCCCCAGAGCCTACTCAGCGAGAGGAGGCCCGACACCGCGGAGCCCACCAAAAACCGCAGCGGAGCGGTGTCGGGCCGGAGCGAGCCTTGGAGGCGAACACCTCAGCCCCCTCGCGCAAAGCGCGAAAGATCCTCCTCCCCAGAGCCTACTCAGCGAGCGGAGGCCC
>SYMJ01000040.1 GCA_005805505.1 Verrucomicrobiales bacterium
CGACCGAATTCGCCCATCACCACGACGAGCGTTTCCTTCAGCGTGCCGCGCTCGTGCAGGTCGTTGATCAGCGCACTCAAACCCCGGTCGAAATCGGGCAGCTTCTTGTCGAGGCTCTCAAAAATCTTCGCATGATGATCCCAGCCTCCGTAGTTCACGGTGACAAAGCGCACCCCGCTTTCCACCAGACGGCGGGCCAGCAGGCAGCTTTGTCCAAACTCGCTCCGACCGTAGGTGTCGCGCAAAGCCTCGGATTCTTTCTCGAGGGCGAAGGCGTTCTGGGCGTCGGGCGACAAGATCATGTCGGTGGCCTTCTGAGCGAACTCATCGTAGGTGGCCATCTGGTCGTTGCCGCGGATGTGTGCCGAGAGGGTGTCCACCGCCTGAAGCAAGGTGCGCCGGCGTTCCAAGATTTTGGGTGTCAGCTGGGCCGGGCAGGCTAGATCGCGGACCTTCCAAGATTTGTCGTTGGGATTCCCGGCCTTGAAGGACTCGTAGCGGCCTCCAAGCCACGCGCTCTTTCCGAGTTCCCAGGTGAAACTGGGGTTCTTGGGCACAGCGATGTAAGGAGGCACTTTTCCGATGAACCCTGTCTCATGCGCAACGATGGCACCCATCGCTGGATGATCCCCGAACGGTGTACCAAACTTGCCTGAAAGAACCCAGTTGGTCGCGGTCTCGTGGTGGTCGTTGTCATGCGCGCACGAGCGGACCAGGCAAACCTTGTCCATCGTCTGCGCCATCTTGGGCAGGAGGTTGCCCACCTTGAGGCCGGTGACGTTGGTGGGGATCTCAGTGTACTTGCCGCGGATTTCCTCAATGGCTCCGGGCTTCAGGTCAAAGGAATCGTGATGCGAAAGGCCGCCTCCGAGGTAAACCAGCAACACCGACTTGGCTCGGGGCCCTTTGCGAATCAATCCGTTGGCAGAACCAGCTAGAGCGCTCTCCCAAGAAAGCACGCTGGGCAGCGAGAGCCCCAGCGGAGCCAGTGCACCCAGGCGCAAGAAGCCTCGTCGCGAGAGTCCGTTGCATTGGGTTGCATGCCGGGAGGCGAGGGAGATGTCGATCATGGCGTGACTCGGTTCTGGTTAGTGGTTGAAGGCGAACTCCTTCGTGTTGAGCAGGGCCCAAAATAAATCGGGCAGCACTTCCTCCGGAGGGGTCTCGGTGAACTGCTTCAGTACCCGTTCTAACTCCACGGCATTGGGGCGTCGTCCGACGGTGATGAGGTAGAGTTCTTCGACCAGTCGCGGCCCGTCGGTGGGGGTCTTGGCCGAGGAGATCAACTCCTTGAGCCGACCTTCCGGGTGCTGGATCTTCTTGTTCAATTCCTCGCCGTTTTGGAGGTGTAGCAATTGCGGCAAGGTCACCTCGCCGCTGCGTTCGCAGGCGCAGGCCGTCACCCGCTCGCTGCGGCCGAAGAGTGTGAGAAAGTAGCTGCTGACGGTGGGTTCGGGCACTTGCACGGCACGCATTCCCACCGGGAAGCCATCGAACCGATCGGGTACGCCGGTGGCTGAGCTAATGGCATCGGCCATGACCTCCGCAGGCAGGCGGCGAGCGTAGTAGTGCGAGTAAAACCGGGTGTCGGTTTCGTTGCCGCGCACGGTGCGTGCGCTGAGTTGGTAGGTTCGCGAATTGAGGATGAGCCGCATCACGTGCTGCAGGTCGTAGCCGCTTCCGACAAACTCTCGGCTGAGCAAGGCCCACAGTTCCGGATTCGAAGGCGGATTGCTGGCACGAAGGTCGTCCACAGGTTCCACCAGACCGGCTCCCAAAAAGTGTTTCCAGAGACGGTTAATCATCGCCCCGGCGAAGTAGGAGTTGTTAGTCGAGGTGAGCCAATCGGACAACTGAGCCCGTGGATCGGTGTCGGCGCTGAACTCCATCGGCTTTCGGTCGAGGGGGCGTGCCTCGAGGTCGCGCAGGGTGCGGGGTTGCCAGGCGCGGGGGACTTTGTTCCGGCTTTCGGCCAGTTCGCGTTTCTTGGCAGTGAACTCGCGTTTCCGGTCGCGGAATTCGTTTTGGGCGCCTTCGAGTTGCTTCGCCCATTCATGTCCGGTCGTGGGAGTGGCAGTTCCGCTGTCATAGCCCAATGCCAGCAACTTGGCTTCCGCTTCCTTTAGTTTCGTTTCTGCCTCCTGCAAACGTTGAGTGCGTTCGCGTTCCTCGCGACTCATGGTGAGCAAGGTGGTGGCCCCGTCGGCGGGTCCCTTTCGGTCGAGGGTCACGCGATCGAAGAAGGCGGCAAAATGGTAGAAATCGTCTTGGGTGTATTTCTCCAACGGATGGTTGTGGCACCGGGCACAACCGATGCGCGTGCCCATGAACGCCTGCGCGACGGCATCCGGCGCTTCGCTCTCGGTGGAACGCTTTTCACCGACCAAATACACGTAGTAGCCAATTTCCGGGTGTTGGACCGAATCGCCGCTGGCTGTCAGGACATCGCGTACCAGCGCGTTCCACGGGCGATGAGCGGCCACTTGATCCCGCAGCCATCCGTGGAAGGCGCGGACATTCTTTGCACCGCGGACGTCATGATCGCGTTCCTTGCGGTTTTGGAATAAATCCGCGAGTTGGAGTGTCCAGTAATCGGCGAACTCGGGGCGCTGGAAGAGGGAGTCGGTCAGAGTTGCCCGCTTTCCCGGTGAACGGTCGGCTTGGAATGCTCTAACTTCTTCCGGTGTGGGCAGCGTTCCGAGCGTGTCGAGCATGGCCCGACGTAAGAAAGTTGCGTCATCGCACCGGGGCGATGGGGGCAGGTTCAACGACTGCAACTTAGCGAAGACCGAGACATCCACCGGATTCTGAGCGCGGGTGAACTTCCATCCCTCGACCACGTTGGTGAACGGAATGGTCACTCGAACGATTTCAACCAGTCCCTGGAAATGGATTCGGATGGCGGTCTCACCGGGACGGATCGCCTGAATCCGCCCTTCCGGAGTGACGGTGGCGATATTTTGGTCATTGGAAAAAAACTGAGAAAGCCAGGTGACGTCCCGGATGCGTCCATCGGGCCAGTGGGCGCGTGTTAGTAATTGCTGGGTTTCGCCGGGTGCGAGAATGCGGCTCAACACCGAGCGTTTTGCGGTCCGCGGATCCGATTGTGTGGGAGTCGATGGATTGGGAATCCCGGCGAGGATTTCTAATTGGTTGGCATCGGTTTCCTCATCGGCTGGCAAGGGTCCTGGTGCTCGGGCGGCGATCCATTTCGCCAACGTGTGATGGTAGCGGGAGCCCTCGGCAAAGCGCACTTTACCTTCATGCGGAACGAGGCCTAGTGGCTTGGTGATGAACAGAGACTCTTCAGGGAAGGCGGGGTTGATTCGGCGTCCGCTGACATCATTCGCGACCCAGCCGTAGTCGTGTTCTGGAGCGTAACCTCGCAGCGACAATTTGAAGCCGTTCTGTCCGGCCAGCTTGCCATGGCATGAACCCATGTTGCAGCCCGAGCGGGTGAGCAGTGGTTCAATCTCCTGTCGGAACGACGGTGAGATTGGGTGGGCGGCGTCTTGCACCCCCACGGCGACACGGTGGGTTTGTCCCCCGAAACGGACCAGAACCTGGGCCGTGCCATCACCCACGGCGTGAACTAGGCCGTTGGAGGTGACTGTCAGGATTCGCTCATCCGTGCTGCTGAAGTGCGCCTCCAGTGTGACGTCTCGAAAGAGGTTGGTGAGCCCCGTGGGAGAATGGGTGGGTGCTGAGACTAGAACTCCGTGCACGTCATCCGATCCCCGCAAATTTATTCGAGTGGGTTGAACCCACAGCCGAGCGCCAACGGTGTCGTTGGTCAGTACCAACCCGGTCACCGCAAACACAGCCATTCGAGCGCATGAGCGCCAGAATGCTCGCAGGGCCGGGCGGGGGGTGAACATCCGAGGTAGTATGTTCCTCTGTGAATCCCATCTCCAACTTGTTTTTCGCCGCAGTGGCTCTTTTTCGGGGTTTTCGGAAAGGCAGTGAGTTGAGTGCCAAGGCCGAGTGTGGGCTACCGGCTAGACTATCTTCGCCTCACCATCGCTCGCAATTCGGATTGGCCGGAGGCGATATCCGATGGGAGCGGCAAACACAGGTGAACCACCCGTGAGCGCCCGTCAACGCGTGGGATTTGTTGATAACCGATCTTCCAAACTGCGCTGTTTGAGGCTCTGGCGATGGGTTCTCGAGCGGTGGATCATCCAGAGGCTAATGAGAGGCCAGACGATCCATCCGAATCGGGCCGCGCCCTGAATCGGGCGTACGGCCATGGTCTCGGAATCGGCGAGGGACAACAGGGCGACGGGGGCCGACGCGGGCAACGAGAACGGCGAGATGCCTGCGATCCAAATCCCCACGTGCAAGTAGTCGTTGTCGATGCTGGCGATGATCGCTCCGGCCATGAGCGGCAGTACGCCGATGAAGAGCAGGCCTATGCCAACGGCTCGGCCCCCTTGGGCATCCAACAGGGCCTGCAGCGATCCGGTCACCGCGAAAAGGATCAGGCAGTGGATGATCAGGATGTGAAGCCCTGCGTGATGGCCCGGAAACCAGCGCGATTCGAGCAGGGCATGGGTGAAGAGGTACCAACCGATGCCGCCGCAGAGTGAAATGATCACAGTGCAGAGGGTGGCCGAATCGGTGTCACCGAAGGCGGGAAGACGATCCTCGCCGTTCTTGAAGGCGCGCCGCCAACCACGGATTTGCCGCTCACGGTCTGGCGTGACGATGCCAGTAAGCACACAGGCTAGGCCGGTGGTGAACAGGCCGTACACCGCGATCATGGCGAGCGCCTCCTTATTGTCGGGCTTCCAGTCGAGGGCTTGACTCGTGAACCAACGAAAGCTTCGGGATGGAAATAAATCTCCGGGATCAATGAGCGGCAGTGCATGCCCGAGCAGCACCACTTGCACCGCAACAAAGGTGGCCACCGCCCAAAATTGGCTAAGCAAATGGGCTTCTTCCTGCCGCCACTTGCGGCAGAGCATCATCACGAACAGGCCGATCAGCCCGGCTTGGGAAAGCGTGGTGAAGACCACCTCGGGCAGGCCCAGATTGAAGAACCGAGGCGTTGGAAAGAAATTCTGACCGATGCGCAGCGCTGCGCCGGCCTTCTCGGGAAGGAGTTCGGGCAGGCTCTCGTAGAAGACCGGAGTGACGGTGAGGTACTTGAAGAAAACGAGACCGAATTTGGCCAACTGGGGAATGACGGTGTAGAGCGAGAAAACCATTCCGATGGAAATGAGGAAGGCCCAACGGCGGTTTCGGACGACGGTGCCGGTCAGGAGTCCGGTGGCGTGGTAAGTGACCGCGGTGGTGAAAAGAATCCAGTACAGCGGAGCCCAAGCCGAAGCGGGAACATGCCCCCGAGCCATGGCCCAGGCGGTGAACGGGAGGATGGAGGCGGCCAAGAGGTATTCGCGCAAGGGCAGGCCGAAGAGGTATCCTAATACCTTGGTCAGTGGGGCCATGGGGACGAGCCGTTGGTAGTCGACGCTCCCTTCGTCCCGTTCGGTGATCATGCCGCCGGAGACTTGGGCGGTGCCCATGACAAACAAGATGAAGGCTTGCAGGACTAGCAGCGGGATGATGGCCGAGCGGGCGGCGCTGACCGGATCGGACTCGCTGCGAATACCCAGTGAGTAGGAAATGCCGACGATGAACGCGGACAGCACCAGCGTGATGCAAAGCCCCAGACCCAAATCGCGGGATCGAAGCCGAGAGCGCACGTAGCGTCGCAGCACGGGATTCTCCCAGAGCCGCCAAGCGGAGACCTCGTTTTGGTCGGAGTCCGTCGTAGGGGCGTTCATGGCAGGAGAGGCGGGGTAGCAATGTCGACGAGGAGTTCCTCCAGTGAGGAACGTTTCTCTTCGAAGGTCCTCAGGCGTACCCGGCGCCGAACTAATGTTTCCAACAGCTCCGCCTGGGCTTCGTCGTCTCCGGTGAACTCGAAGGAGATCCGCGCGGATTCGACGCGCAGTTCACTAATTGTGGGCTGTTGGGTGAGCCAATCGGCGGCTTCGGACGGCGGCGAGAGCAGGCCGAGGGTCAGCCGGCGGCGTGTGTTGCCGAGTTGGGACCGTACTTCATTCACGCTCCCGTGGGCCAAAAGTCGGCCCCGGTTGAGGACGCACAGGGAGGTGCACATCTCGCTCAACTCGCTGAGGATGTGAGAGCTGATGAGGATGGTTGCACCGGTGGCGGCGAGGCTTTGCAGAGCGGTGCGGAGATCCCGGCGGGCCAGCGGATCGAGCCCGCTGGCCGGCTCGTCGAGAATGAGCACGCGGGGTTCATGCAGGAGGGTCTTGGCCAAGACCACACGCTGGGTCTGACCTCTCGACAATTCACGGCAACCGTTGTTTCGCAGGTTGGACAAGCCCACGGTTTCTAGGCATCGGTCGGTGCGTTGGCGCCGCTGGTGTGCGTCGCGCAGCCCGTAGGCGGCGGCGTAGAAGTCGAGGAACTCCCACACCTTGAGATCGCTGGGGACCGGAGCCAGATCGGGCATGTAGCCCATCAACCGGCGGGCTTGGCGGGGGTTTTCGGCGATGTCGATACCGTCGAAGAAGACATCGCCATGGGTGGGTTCCATGAGCGTGGCCAGCACCCGGAAGGTGCTCGTTTTCCCCGCGCCATTGGGTCCCACGATGCCGAGGATTTCACCGGGCGGTACCGCCAAAGTTAGGTCGTTGACGGCGACGAAATCTCGATAATCGACTCGCAGAGATCGGATGTCGACGGCGACACGACTTTCTCGCGCGAGGCCCCCGGCTGGGCTGCCCAGCGGTGTTGGGTTAGGGGCCGAATTCAAATTCATCCCAGTCAGCAGGCAGTTCCACGCCCAACTTGTTCATCTCTTGCGAGGCTTCAATGAGTCGTCGTTCGCGAGCCGCCTCGTATTTAGCCAGTTGATCCGGCCGCAGCACCGACCGGAGGGCGTCGCGCGGATGGAGGTTGGCGGGTGCGATCTCACCGGTCGCCCCCTCGAGCCGGATGGACGCGTCATAATCCGGAGACGACTGGGCCATGATGCCGAAGAGTTGATCTGTTTGCGCAGGGTCGAGTTGAACGAGGTTGTTAATTCGTTGCACTTGCATGTCGGCGTACTGCTGGACTCGCTGAGACCTTTCTTCCAGACGCTCGGCTTTGAAGGCTTCCAGTTGAGGGCCCGTGAGCAGGGCTTCCATCACCGGGTCCAGTCCTTCATCGGTGCGGTCATTGCGCATCGACTTCACAAGCTGCAAGTAGGTGGTGTCGTCGCTGGAAATGAGATCGTTCCATTTTTTTCGATCCGCCCGGGATTTTTCGGAGAACCACTTCTGAAGGGATTCTTGTTGGTTGGGGTTTAGGTCGTACTTGCGGGCCAGTTCTCCGATGAGGCTGTCGGCTTGCTGTTTGGACTTTTGATCCGCGATGCGCTCGAACAGCGGTGCCATGTCGCGGAGCAGGGGTTGGGCGGCGCGGAAAAGATCGTCGGAACTAACCGTGCGCCCCTCGCGCAGACGCTGGGCGATATCACGGCCCCGATCATAGGCGGTTTGCGCAGGCGTGCGCGACGAACGAGGTCGGGTTTCTTCGAGGGCCGCGATGCGGGTGCGTGCCTGCTGCAACTCGGTCTCCAAGTGCTGGATTTGTGCCTCTGGAGTCCCGGCCATCCCAGGTGTGCTGTGTTGGAACAGGCCGACACCTAGCCCGCCCACGGCCAGCCCGATCACCAAAGGCACCATCGCGCGGAGACCTTGCGTTGGAATCATAGAGAGAGGTAAGTCGGCACGAATCCAGCGCAAGAAATTCTCACTCCCGGCTGTGGACATCACTGGCCGTGGGGAAATCGGTCGGGATGGGCAGGGTGACCCGGCCGGTGGCCGCCCATTCGGTGCCGCGCAGGAGGGTGGTGATAAAACCTACGCACTTTTGGGAGGTGAGGTCGGGGCCGTTGTTGTGGCCGAGGGCCGTGTGGAACACCCGACCTTGACCGAAGGCGATGGTGAAGAGGAGGGGCTCGTGCTTGCCGGTCCCGTGCGTCTTGGGGTCCGAAAAGGCCGTGGCCAAGACGGTGAGGTTCTTGGCCGGTCCGCGCAGGCGATCGTAGAGTTCATCCTTGGCGTGCATCCATTGCGGCGGGAGTCCCTCCATGATGGGGTGCTTCGGTTCGCGGGTGGTCATTTGGAAGGCGTGCTGGCTGCCATGGCTGCCGCCCGGCCCCGGCGAGGTGTCGCGCACGATCTTGCCTTCCCAATAAAGCCACGGTCCGGATTGTTCGTTGCGCCCTTCCCAACCGCCGACGCCGATCATTTCGTTGTACTCGGGCCATTTTGCGAAGGCGTTGTTGGCGGCATGAACTGAAACGAAGCCGCCCCCATTGCGAACGAAGGCGACTAGGTTCGTTCGCAGTTCCTCGGGCCAGAGGTCGCCGTTGTAGTTGGAGAGCACCACTGCCACGCCGTCGAGCTTGGGTTTCACCGCGGCCATGTCACCGCCCTTGCTGGGCAGGGTGACAACCTCCACCGCGAAGCGTCCGGAAGCCTCGAGAACCTTCTTCAGGTGCGGCGTGGAGGATCGCCAGTCGTGGTTATTTTGGCCGTCGATGAGAAGAACGCGAAGTCGGCCGGAATCCGCGGCGAATACGGACATCGTCAACCACGCAGCAAGCAGCAGAACACGCTGGATCATGGCCGGACGTTGGCGTTGGGAAGAGACCCTGACCAGTCATAAAAGACTGGGCCCGGCGAGCGACCTTGGAACGGGTGGATGCGTGGTCTCGCCCGGGCGGTAAGCGTTTGGGTGCGGGAGTTTTTTTCGGTGCGTTTTTCGATGGATGAGGAATTGTGAACCCTTCCAGAATCCCTGTTTCCCATGAGCTCCCTCACCCCATTGTCTCCTTCTCGCCAAGGAATCGCAGGCCTGATGCGTCGGACCCGTTTAGCGGCTCTGGTGTTGGCTTCTTGCGTCCCGATGTTCGCGGTTCAGGCCCATGATTGGCCCGAGTTCCGCGGCCCAACTGGGCAGGGAATCTCTCCGGCCAAACAAGTTCCCATCCGCTGGAGCGGGAATAGCAATGTGGTCTGGAAGACCCCGTTGGCGATGGCCGGGTGGTCGTCTCCGGTTTTGGTAAAGCAACGCCTCTACCTGACGGGTTCTGGTGCTAAGCCTGGCTCGAGCAGTTTGGAATTGGCGGTGCTGTGTCTCGACGCGCGGTCGGGTGCAATTCTCTGGAGCACCAACGTCTTCACGCCGGACAATGGAGCAAATCTCCATCGCAAGAATGGTTATGCCAGTCCGACACCCGTGGTGCGCGACGGTCGGCTTTACGCCCATTTCGGACATTTGGGAACGGCCTGTCTCGATCTAAAGGGACAGGTGATTTGGCGTCAGACGTCGGTCCAATACCCGCCGGTCCACGGCAACGGCGGGTCGCCCGTTTTGGCGGGAGACCATTTGATCTTTAGTTGCGATGGGGCTTCGGATCCGTTCGTGATCGCGCTGGATTGTAAGACGGGTGCGGTGCGGTGGAAGACCCGGCGGCCGAATGATGCGTTGGCCAAGAAGTTTTCGTTCAGCACGCCCTTGCTCATCACTCATGCCGGCCGTCAGGAACTCATTAGTCCGGGTGCTGGTGGCATCTATGCATACGATCCGCTCAGCGGTCGACCGCTGTGGCAGGTGGGCACGGGCACCGGCTTCTCGGTGGTGCCCCGACCGGTCTTCGCGCATGGGTTGCTCTACGTGAATATCGACTACGATTTTCCTAAGCTCTATGCGATCCGCCCCGGCGGTGAGGGGGATGTCACTGCGACCCACTTGGCTTGGCAAATCGGTCGTGGGGCCCCCAGCACCCCCTCGGCCTTGGTCGTGGGAGACGAGCTCTACTTCGTCTCCGATGCCGGTATTGCGACGTGTGCCGATGCGCAGAGCGGCAAGGTGCATTGGAATGAACGGCTCGGTGGTGGATTTTCGGCTTCGCCGGTGTTCGCCGATGGCCGGATTTATTTCCAGAACGAGGAAGGCGTCGGCTTCGTGGTTCAGGCAGGCAAAACCTTCGAACTACTGGCCCGCAACGAATTGGGTGAGCGCACGCTGGCCAGCAGTGCTGTCGATGATGGAACTCTCTATTTGCGGGGAGCCGAGCATCTCTATCGCATTGGCAAGAAGTGAGGCGGTGACGGCCCAGAGGTTTTTTTCGGGGGGGAGCAGGGTTTGATCGCCGGCTCTCCATGGTCCGAGCGTGGCAACCCGACCGCTGCCTTGCTCCGGACCCCCGGTGCGTGGTTCTGTTCGGACTCCGGTGAGGCACGCAGTTTTCGTGAGGTCACCGGGCTGCCATGCCTGTGCCCTTTGCCGTTCCCACGGCCCGTCTCACCTGTTCGCGTTGTCGACGCCCGGCCTCCGCCTGCTGGTGCGCCGAGTTGACACCGGTCGAAACGGCGACGCGGGTGGTGTTCTTGCAGCATCCCCGTGAGTCCCGGGTGGCCATCGGGACGGCCCGCATTGCGCACTTGGGTTTATCCCGCAGTGAACTCCATGAGGGGATTGAATTTGCCGGTCACCCACGCATCGAGGAATTGCTGGCCCGACCCGGGACGGCCTTGCTGTTTCCCGGTCCCGGAGCTGTGGCGCCCGACGCTCTCGAACGACCGCCCGAGACGTTGATCATCATCGACGGCACGTGGCCCCAGGCGCGCAAGATGGTGGCGCTCAATCCGGCGCTGCGGGCCTTGCCGCGCATCGGATTCATGCCGCGCAAGCCGGGCAATTACCGCATCCGCCGAGAACCTGACCTTCATTGTGTCGCCACCGTGGAGGCGGTGGTCGAAGTGCTCAGCGCCTGGGAGGGAGATGAGCAGCGGTTTTATCCGTTGCTCAGTGCTTTCGACGCGATGGTAGATCGTCAAATTGCCGCCACCGCCGCGCGCACGGCCCCCCCTCGACGTCGGTTAAAAAGAGCGGATCCGTGGTGGGAAAGCCCGGCCATGCCCAACCTCATGGCTTTGTGGCCCAGCCTCGTGGTGGTGGCTGGCGAAGCCAATGCTCATCGGCGGGACAGCCCCGTGGCTGGATCTCCCGAACTCCTCCAATTCGTGGCGATGCGGCCGGCAACGGGGGAAGTGTTCGAAGTGTTTTTGACTCCGCGCCGACCGTTGGCGGCTCGGGCTCACCAACACTTGGAAGTGCTCCAGGAGATGATTTTGGGCGGCCGAACCGTCGCGGAGGCGACCTCTGCTTGGAACGGTTTCCTCAAGCAGGGGGACCATTTGGTGGGTTGGGGTGATTTTGCGGTCCAACTTTGGGCGCAGGAATCGTGGCATCCCGAGTGCGAGCCCATCGATTTGCGTATCGTGGCGGCCCATCGTCTCAAGCGCCGTCCGGGAACCGCCGCATTGGCTGCTCAATCGATTGGAGCCAACGTCGAAGGCCCGGCGGTGGCCAGCGGTCGGGCCGGTGCGGCAGTGCGGGTCATGTCGGCCTTCATTCGGCGACTGCTGGAAGAGCAGCGGGCGGGCTCAGGGCAAGCGTAACCACCCGGAGGGTTGCTGATCGATCAGTGCCTCCATGATGTGGAGGCAACTCAATCCAAAGCGGTTCAATTCCCGAGCGGCATGGCTGAAGGTTGCCGCAGGATCGCTGTCACTCCTGTCGCCAAAGGCACCGGTCGGCGAGAGTCGGACTCCGACGCATTCCGGTTGCCAAGCCCAGCGATGCAATCTTTCCGCGGGGAGGGTCTTGGCGAAGGGGAGGGTTACTGTCCGGGTTGATAGAACCAATCCACCTTGCTGTTAGCACCCTTGGAGAGGGTCTTCCAGGGCATGACGGCGGTGTGTCCGTCTGCCCACGCATAATTGCCGCCCTGACCGTGACGGACGTAGCGGAACAAGGCGACCCCCAGGCTGGGTGGGTACAAGTACCCGTAGTGCCACCACTCCAGACCCTTAGAGGGATCGAGGCCGTCGCCGTTCATCACGGTGTCCGAAGGCTTGGTGATGAGGGAGGTTTTTACTCGGTCCGCCGGGGTGTATCCGAGGTAGGCATAGTTGTGCCCATACCCACCGTAGCCCTGATATCCGGGAACATTGGCCGGGATGACGTTGGTGCCGATCTTGGCCGTGGGGCAGGCCACCACCTTGTCCTTGGCGACGAGGTTGGTGAAGTTGCGGTTGTCGGTGGCGATGTACGTGGAGATTTCAGCGAACCATCGACTCGGGGCCACCCACCCGGATCCGACCGGAGCCTCGGTGCCCGCGACCGGCAGAAAGTCGGTTTGGTCGCCCGCATACAGCAAGTAGCCCAAGACAATTTGCTTCTCGTTGCTCGTGCAGCGAATTGTTTGAGCCTTGGCCTTGGCTCGTGCCAGAGCCGGTAGAAGCATTCCTGCCAAGATGGCGATGATGGCGATGACGACGAGCAATTCGATCAGCGTGAAGGCATGGCGGAACAGCACGGCCCTCGATGATGGAAAAGGTCTCATGGATCTTTGACATGTCAGCCCGCCCGGCAGGGTCTGTCAAAGTGTGTCTTCGGCGTTGGCCGGGCTGGTTGAGCAAACTCAGTCGCGATCTCAGTCCCGCATGAAGTGGCAGGTGTAGCCGCCGGGGTTTTTGACGAGGTACTTTTGATGGTAGCCCTCGGCAGAATACCAGATGGAGGCGGTGGCGATCTCGGTGACCACGGGGCGGCGCCACTTGCCGGAGGCGTTGACCCGGGCCTTGACCGTCTCGGCCGTCGTTTTCTGAGTTTCGTTGAAGGTGAAGATGGCCGAGCGGTACTGGCTGCCCGCGTCATTGCCCTGGCGGTTGAGCGAGGTGGGGTCGTGCATGCGGAAGAACCACTTCTCGAGCAACTCTTCGAGCGACAAGGTCTTGGGATCGAAGACGACTTTGACCGACTCGGCATGGCCCGACTTGCTATCGTGGGTGTCGTCGTACTTCGGGTTGGGCAGCCATCCGCCGGTGTATCCCGACTGAGTTTCGCGAACGCCGGGAATCTTGCGCAAGATCTCCTCCATGCCCCAAAAGCAACCGCCGGCCAGGTAGATGGTTTCCAGCCCTGGAGCGGGCTGTGGTGCCGGGGGCACGGCGGGTAGCGCCGCCGCGAGGTTGGTCGATGCGTTGATCGAGGTGGGTTGGGTCATGGGAGCCTTTTTCGGAGACGAGGTTTTCTGGGGAGCGTCCGCAGCGGCGACGGTGGTCTGGAACAGAACCAGCGAGGCGACCAAAAGGGACACGGTGGCAATCCAACGGCGCATGAGTCACCGATACCCTCACCGGCGCTCGGCGCAACCGCCAATTGCATGGAGGACCCAGGTGAGGAGGAAGGACGGATCCGTCCGGATGAGGGGACGCAGTCTATAATGCCCCTTGGGCTAACCGTGGCTTGAAGTCTCTCCAAGGAGCGTCAAGGTTGTTTTAAATTCTCCCTGAAGTTCGCCGGTTTTCCTGTGCTGTTTGTTAAACCCCTCCTGAAATGAAGCTACGCTCCTCGATCCTCCGGTGCTGCCTGCAGTCCTCCCTGTTGCCGCTGTTACTGGCCACAGCAGTGCAGGCAGCTGACTCGTCACCGGCCGTGTTGCCCGGAACTCAACCGCTGACCCAGACGGGTGATTTGGCCCACGCCTTGGTCGGGGGCATCGACCGCTATTTGGACCGGGTCCTGGCGGCTTCACCCCAAACCCGCGCCCGCCATTGGAACCGGGACCTCAACTCGCCGGAGGCCTATGTGAAGTCCATCGAGACCAACCGCCAGCAACTGGCCCGCATTCTCGGTGTGGTGGACGCTCGCGGGCCGGCGCAACTGCGGATTTCGGCACCGGTCTCGGGTGGCTCTTCCGGTAATCTGGCAGAAGTGGGCCGCGGCCGCGGATTTAAGATTTTCTCGGTGAGTTGGTCGGTGGTTCGTGGAGTGGAGGCCGATGGCTTAATGCTCGTTCCTGATGGCGAGGCCAAGGCTTTCGTAGTGGCCATTGCCGATGCGGATCAGACGCCGGAGCAACTGGCCGGTCTTCAGGCGGGCGTCCCGGAGTCCGATCAATTTGCTCGCCGGTTGGCCGAACGCGGATGTCGCGTGCTCATTCCCGCGCTGGTTGATCGCTCCGATACTCACAGCGGATTGCCCGGGTCGCGCAAGCTCAAGCAATCCCAGCGTGAGATGCTGTGGCGGGCCTCCTACGAAATGGGGCGCACCGTGCAGGGCTATGAAGTGCAGAAGGTGTTGGCTGCCGTGGATTGGCTCGGTTCGCAGCAGTCGGCCTCGGGATCTAAGAAGCCTGTGGGCGTGATCGGTTACGGCGAGGGCGGTATGGTTGCGTGCTTTGCTGGAGCCTTGGATCCCCGCATCGATGTCACGGCCGTCAGTGGGTTTCAGGTGAATCCGCGCCTGCATAACGAACCCATTGACCGGAACGTCTGGTCGCTGACCGACCAGTTCGGCGCGGGCGAAATTGCCGGGCTCATCGCACCCCGTGGATTGGTTTGGGTGCATGGAAAATTCCCCGAGACTCAGTATCCCGCCAAATCGGGCCAGTCCCACCATGGCGCCGCACCCGGTAAACTGGGGCGTCCCGATCCCGAGGTGGCCCGGCAAGTTCTCGAAGAGGCGGGGGCTTGGTTGAAAGGGGTGCCCGGGCTAGATCAATGGAAGCTCGTCGAAGCTCAGCCGGATGAGTTGTTCAATGATGAGGCCTTGGGTGCGTTCGGCGATCGGTTGGGGCTGCCAGAGGCCCCCGCAGCATCCGCCGCTGCTTCTGCTCTCCAACCGCTCCCAGACAACACGGCGCGTCAGTTGCGTGCGTATTCTCAAATTTTGGAAGACACCCAGTGGCTCATGCGTGAGTCCGAGTTCACGCGTGCTGCATTTTGGAACAAGGCGGACCGCAAGAATGCCGACACCTTCGCTCAGAGCACCCGCGCCTATCGGGAATATTTATTGAAGGAGGTCATCGGCCCCATTCCGCCGGCCTCGCTGCCAGCCTCACCGCGGACCCGGAAACTCATTGAGACCAATGGCATCACCGCCTACGAGGTGATGCTCGACGTGCATCCGGATGTGGTGGCCTACGGAATCCTCGTCGTGCCCCGCGGACTCAAGCCCGGCGAGAAGCGTCCGGTGGTGGTTTGCCAACACGGGCTCGAGGGCCGGCCGACGGATGTGGCCGATCCGCGCATCGACGCCGGAGCGTATCACACGTACGCGTGGCGATTGGCCGAGCGCGGCTTCGTGACCTTCGCACCGCAAAATTGCTACATCGGCGAGAACCGCTTCCGTCAGGTGCTGCGCAAGGCCCAACCGCTCAAGCTCACGCTCTGGTCGTTCATTCACCGCCAGCACGAGGTTATCTTGGATTGGTTGGCCTCGCAGGAGTTCGTGGACCCCTCGCGCATGGCTTTTTACGGGCTGAGCTACGGCGGCAAGACAGCCATGCGCATCCCGCAGGTCATCGACCGTTATTGCCTGAGCATTTGCTCGGCCGACTACAACGAGTGGATTTGGAAGAACGTCTCGGCTCGATCGAGCTACAGCTATTTGTATGGGGGTGAGTACGACATGCCCGAGTTCAATTTGGGCAACACATTCAACTACGCCGAGTTGAGTTGGCTCATGATTCCCCGGCCGTTCATGGTGGAGCGCGGCCATGACGACGGTGTCGGGCCCGATGAGTGGGTGGCCTACGAGTTCGCTAAGACCCGTCGGCAGTACGTCAAGCTGGGCTTGGGTGACCGCACCGAGATCGAATTCTTCGACGGGCCCCACACCATCCACGGCAAGGGCACCTTCGACTTCTTGCACCGTCACCTGCACTGGCCGAAGCCCTAAATTCAGAATCTAAAAATCCGGAACTCCAAGAGCCCATGAAATCCACGTCCATTCGTCGCCGGCCCTTCTTGCGCATGACCGGTTTGGTCGGCCTGGCCACCGCGGCCGGCGGGATCGCCCGTGCTGAGGAGACCGCACCGGAGCTGCACATCGAAGGGTATGCCGGACTCGTCAGCTATCCGCAGGGGGCTGAACTGACCCTTCATGTCTCCTCCAGCCAGCGGCGGTATTCTGTCGAAATCACCCGCATGGGTGCTCAGCGAACGGTGGTCTGGAAGGGGACCTCGGAGACGGGCGCGATCCAGCCGGTGCCGGACAATGCCTCGTCGCACGGATGCCGCTGGCCGGTGGGCCTCCGGGTGCCCATCGCCGCGGATTGGAAGTCGGGCTACTACCAAGTTCAGTTCCGCGTGGAGGATCATGGGGGCAACTACGTGCGGCGCACGCACCGGGTGGCCGACTCCAGTTGCTTCTTCATCGTGCGAGCAGCGCAACCGGGACGGGATTCGAAGATCCTCCTGCAGTTCTCCACCAACACCTACAACGCCTACAACAACTGGGGCGGGTTCAGTCTTTATGCCTTCAATGGTCGCGGGGGCAATCAGGGGCACCGGGTGTCCTTCGAGCGTCCGCCCGGATCGCAGTTCTCGAGCTGGGAACAGGCCTTCGTTGAATGGGCCGAGTCGCACGGATACACCTTCGAGTACGCCGCCAATAGCGACCTCGAGTCGCACCCGGAAATCCTCAAGGCCTACAAGCTGGTGCTCAGTGTGGGTCACGACGAGTACTGGTCGACCCCCATGCGGGACAATTTGGAGAAGTTCATCGGCGACGGCGGCAATGTGGCTTTTTTTAGCGGCAACACGTGCTGCTGGCAGGTGCGTTCCGAGGAAAACGGGTCGGCGCTGACGTGCTGGAAACAGAACGTCCAACAAGATCCGGTGTTCGTGGCCCGCGGCAGTCAGGCCACGCTCTCCTCCCTGTGGGGGCACCATTTGATCCAGCGTCCGGAGAACCAGCTCACGGGCGTGGGCTTTCTCTGGGGCGGCTACCACAAGAGCCATGGGCAGCTCATGGACGCGTCGGGGGCTTTCAATGTCCACCGTCCAACCCATTGGGTGTTCGAGGGCACCTCGCTCAAGACCGGTGATAGTTTCGGGGCCAAGGACACCATCGTGGGTTACGAGTGCGACGGTTGCGAACTGGAGTGGCAGGAGGGGTTGCCCAAGCCCACCCATCGCGATGGCACGCCGGCGAACTTCGAAGTGCTGGCGACGGCCCCGGCCCAATGGCATCCGGATGACTGCGAGTGGTACGAACGTTGGCAACCCGGTCGCAAGGGACACGCCGTGCTGGGCACGTACACCCGCGGAGGCACGGTGTTTACTTGTGGCTCGACCGATTGGTCCCACGGGCTTCGCGGGCGGGATCCGATGGTCGAACGCATCACTCGCAACGTCCTAGATCGACTGGGAAAATGAGCCTGTCCCGATTTGGGTCCATTCGACGGCGCGCCGCTGGGGTCGCTGGTTGGGTTTGTGCGACCGGTCTGCTGTCCGTCGTCGCGATGGGTGTGCCGGGCCGGTCGGCAGACTCCGTCGATTTTAACCACGATGGGGTGCCGGAGACGCTGATCCATCAGCCCGGTAAAACCGTCTTGCAGAAACCCGAGGGCCAGCCGGTCGACTTTCAGTTTCCCGAGGGAGTTTCCGTGCTCGATGCCCAAGGCAAGGATTCCGGGCTGCGTTGGGTAGACCTCAACGGCGACGGGTTTGCAGACCTCATTCAGTCCCATCCGGAGGGCTACGCCATCCATCTCTGGAACCGCAATGTTCGAGCCGAACTGGGTTGGACCAAGGGTTGGTCGCAATTCGTCCGGTCCGCTCGTCGCACCGGGGCCGATGACGAGCCACCGTCTCTGGTTGGTACGACGGTGCGCGTGGTCGATGGGGTGTTGCTCATCGAAACTCCGGCCACCGGTGCGCAGCCTGCCCGAACCCAGCGGATCTCTGCCCGCGAACTCATCGCCGTGCGCATGCCGCCTCCCAAATCCCCGGAAGAGGCGTTGGCGTCCATGCGGTTGCCGGAAGGTTTCCAAATCGAGTTAGTGGCGTCTGAGCCGTTAGTGATCGATCCGGTTCACCTCAACTGGGACATGCAAGGGCGGTTGTGGGTGGTCGAGATGCGCGACTACCCGTTGGGCCTCGACGGCAAAGGCAAACCCGGTGGCCGGGTGAATATTCTCCACGATGACAATGGCGATGGGCGCATGGATCGCGTGGTACCGTTCCTCACCGACCTGGCCTTTCCTTCGAGCGTGTTGCCCTTCGGAAAGGGTGCGCTCATTGCGGCGGCCCCTGACTTGTTCTACGCCGAAGACACCGATGGGGACGGGCGTGCTGATGTGCGACGCGTGCTCTTCACGGGCTTCACCGAGGGCAATCAGCAGCACCGCTTCAATGGATTCGAATGGGGTCTCGACGGCTGGCTTTACCTCGCCAACGGCGAGAGCGGCGGGACGGTGAAAAGTCTCCAGACCGGCAAGACCTTGTCCATTAGCGGACGCGATTTACGGATGAATCCGGACACCGGCGAGATGGAGACCGTCTCGGCCCAAACCCAGTTCGGTCGTCGTCGCGATGATTGGGGTCACTGGTTCGGCAACAACAACCCCAGCTGGCTGTGGCAAGTGACCTTGCCCGAGCACTACCTCCGCCGAAATCCGAAGGTGGCGGTGAAGCGGGTGAGCCAGATGCTGGCCCAACGCGAAGATTCTACCCGGGCCTTCCCGGCCTCCGCGCCCTTGATCCGACCCAACCAACCGTGGTCGCTAAACCATGTGACCAGTGGGTGTAGCCCCACTCCGTACCGCGATGACTTGTTCGGGCCGGCTTACGCGCACTCGGTCTTTATTAGCGAACCGGTCCACAACGTGATTCATCAGGAAGTGCTCAGTGCCCGGGGCAGCGCCTTGCACAGCCAGCGGGCCGCCGGCGAGGAGCGTTCCGAATTCCTGGCCAGCACCGATAACTGGTTCCGGCCCACGACCCTGCGGGTAGGCCCCGACGGGGCGTTGTATGTCGCCGACATGTACCGCTTCATCCTCGAGCATCCGGAGTGGATTTCCCCGGAGATGCAGGCTCGGGTGAAGCAGCGAGCGGGCGACGACCGTGGTCGCATCTACCGCATTTCCCCTCGCGGGGCCGCGCGGCGTCCTATCCCGAAGCTGGGCCTTCTGGACACAGCGGGGTTGGTCGCGGCCATGGATTCACCCAATGGCTGGCAGCGAGACTCGGTCCAAAGACTCTTGGTTCAGCGAGGTGACGCAGGAGGTGCCGCTGCCGGCCTGCGTGGGTTTATTTCGCCGGACCATCGCCCACAAGTTCGCGTGCAGGCTTTGGCCACCTTGGGTTTGCTGAAAGGGGGCCTCGATGCAGCGACGGTGATCACGGCCCTAGCCGACCCACATCCGGGAGTCCGACGCCAAGCCTTGGAGCAATCGGAACGTCTGGCATCCAGTCACCCGGAGGTCTTTCCGTTGGTGGCTGCCTTGGCGCGCGATCCGGAGGCCTCGGTGCGATTGCAGGCGGCCTTCACGTTGGGGCAATGGCCCGCGGAGCCGGCCGAACCGGTCTTGCGCGAACTGGCCACCCGGGATGGCGGCGATGAACTCATTCTCACGGCTATCCAGACCTCCTTGCGACCGGACAGTGCATTGTTCACCGCGTTGAAATCGGGCCAAAAGGCTGCGCCCGCGGCGACGACCCCTGTTCTGAAACCGAGTTCGGCCGATCGAGCGCAGGTCATCGCGCAGTACACCGCCAGCACCGCTTTACTGAAGGGCGACCCCCGACGAGGACACGGTGCTTTCACAAGCCTGTGTGCCGGATGCCATCGCCTGCGGGGCGAAGGCCAGGAGGTGGGCCCCGATCTCGGCATGGTTGCTGACAAACCTTTGGATTGGATGCTCATGGCCATCCTGGATCCCAGTCAGGCTGTTGAGGCGCGCTACCGGGCGTGGACCCTGCAACTCACCGATGGGGAATCCCTCACCGGACTCATCGCCGCCGAGACAGCCAACAATTTGGTGATGCGGTATGCCGGCACCAGCGAGCAACCTGTCCTGCGTTCAGCCATTCGCAGCATCACCGCCCAGTCCGCCTCCCTCATGCCCGCTGGCTTTGAGTCGGCGCTGAAGCCTCAGGAGTTCGTCGACTTGCTGGCCTGGATCCGGGGCGAGTGAGGGGTGGAAGCGGTCCCGGTGAAGCGCTGCCTAGACCGTAGCGGCAATCCAGGATGTAGCCTGATGAGACTCCTATTCCGAAGGGCCTCCTATTCCCATGAGCCTACTATTTTGATGAGTCTCCTGGGTAGGGACCGATCTCCGAGCTACCCCTATGAGGCACCGCCTAACCGACGAGGCCCCATGTAGGCCGGGTCCCCTGACCCGGCGTCCGGCTCTTGCGGGCCGCCCGGTGAGGGCACCGGGCCTACAAGGAGGTGCGTGGGTGAGGTGGAGTTCGTGGCGTGAATCCGGGATGCAGCCCGATAAGCCTCCCAGGTAGGGACCGACTTCCGAAGTTGTTGAATCGGTTAAGGCTTTGAGTGCGTCGGGTTCGCTGAAACCCATTCTTCCACCTCACTCCTGAAGGAAGCTCAGCAGGCGACGGGCTTCGGGGAGCAGGAAATGGAAGTCGGTAAAGGGTTCGAAGCCGATGTCTTGCCAGCGCACGTGACCCTCGCCATCCACCAAGAAAACCCCGTGCAGGGCGGCACCCTCGAAGTCGTCATGCGCATGCCATTTCTTGAAGGCCGCCAGCGTCGGGTCAGCCGCTAGAGGGAATGAAATCCGGCCGTCCTTCCCGGCCTTTTCCCGCGTCTTGGCCAGGCCTTCGACGGTCTCGGTGCTAATGGCCAAAATATCGATCCCGGCCTTCTTGAACTCCTCGGTTCGCGGGGCAAGCAAGCGGAGTTGCTCCACGCAGTGCAGGCATCCGCCGCCGAGGTAGAAGACGAGCAGCACCGGGCGCCCGTGGAAATCGGCTAAGTGGATGGGCTTGCCGTCCGAGCCGGTGACCGCCAGCGGCGGGGCCGGCTGCGGGTTCCAGCGGAAAGATCCCAGCGAGTCGTGCGCGGGCCGGGTTCCGGAGTCGGTCGGATAGGTGGCCGCCGGTCGCCAGTCCGAGCCGGTGTCCGAAGCCTTGGAGGCGGCAATCACCGGGGCCAGACGGCGCACGATGGGCAGGTGGGTGTCCATCTGGGCGCTGAGACCCCGCAAGGTCGCGAAGGTCTTCAGGGCTTCATTGGTTTGGCCGGCCTTCCACTGGAGTTCGGTTTGCAAGGCCAGCGGGTGCACTTGGTTAGTTCCGGCGTCCACGGCCTCTTTGGCCAGCTTCAGGGCCTGATTGGTGTTCCCGATTTGGAACCACATCGCGGCGAGGCGTTCCTTGGAGACGGTCTTCAGGGCCTCCAGACGCTTGGGCAGGTCGTTGGTTTCGCCGGCGTGCACATTCAGACCCACGCGCAGTTCCTCGATGAAATTCTCCAAGTTCTCCATCGGTTCTGTGGTGCGCTTCACGGCATCCGCGATGGCTGAATCGATTTCGCCGCGGCCTTTCTTGTCGGCCTTGGCCTTGGCCTCGGCGGCGTCCACATGGGCTCGTCGCTCGTCGCGCAGCACTCGGATGGCCGCCTCGATGGATTCAATTTGCTCCGAGACGCCCACGCGGTTGCCTTTGCCGAGATGGGCCAACCCGAGCAGGCGCGCCCGTCGTCCTTGCTCGTCGGCCAGAACGGTCGGTTCCAGATAGGGGGTCTGACTCAGTCGCAGGGCTTCGTCCCACAGTTCCCAACGCAGCAGTGTCTCCATCAAGCGTCGGCGTCCGTGGGATCCGGTGCCCCGCTTTTCGTAGGCGATCCCGTTGGTCTGCTTGTCGAGGGTGTTGAAACCGGGATGTCGGGGCATCTCGATCAAGTTGACGCACAAATCCACCGCCCGGTTGACCTGTCCGATGTAATTGTAGGTTTGTACCAACCACTCGCTGTTGTGCGCGTAGTTGTGGATGTGGTCGGGCAACAAGCGGTCGGCCATCAACTGGCTGTTGTCCACGCGCACCGAAGCTTCCTGTTGCCACGCCATATCGGGGTAGCGCTTGAGCTTGTTGAAGGTGTGGCCGGCCATGTGCCACTGATGGGCCACGCCCGGGGAGCTCTGGCCGGATTTCGAGGCCGAGGGAACCGCCCGGAGGGCCGACTCATCCTTTTCACCGTCCCAGAGGTGGATGCGGTAATGGTGCGCCGGGTGCATGGGCTGCTGCGCAAAGACCTCCTTGAGAATGGATTCGACCGCTTGGGCGCTGCCGATGGGCCAGCCCTTGTAGCTGCTGTCCCACACGTGGACCGCGAGGAAGGCCTTGGCCTCCACGTCTTCGGGAAACTCGAAGATGATGTTCTCGAGCGCGCGGGTGTAGTCGCGGCGGCGTTCCTTCTCGTCGCGATTCGGGTCCTTGTGGAACTCGGCCAGGGATTCGATCCAGAGCTTCTCGCGGCGATGGACGGTTCCCTTGCGGCGGTCGGCCTCCTTGATGAACCCGGCCGCGCGGGTGGCGTTGTTGGCGTTGGCCATGGCCATGCCCCAGTAAGCCATGGCGCAGTTCGTGTCGCGGAAGGCGGACTCGCGGAAGGAGCGCTCGGATTCCAAGTACCAGAACCCGTGCAACTGCCCCACGCCTTGCAGGAAGAACTTGCGGGCGACGTCGTTGGTGGTGGTGATGTCGAAGTGGATCTCCGGCATGCCCGACATTTTCCGGGCGTGTTGGCGCAGGCCTTCGTTGAAGATCTGCCCGTGCATGGAGTGGCCCGGATCCACCGTCTTGGCGTCGTCGGGCCCAGCCTTGGTTGGGTCGCCGTCATGGGCCATCCCTGAGAGGACGGTGCTTAGGAGAAGAATTCCTAGCACCCCTGTATACCCGCGGCGTCGCATTGCGGAAGGCTAACCGCGAGGCACCGGGGGCCAAGAGGGATCTTGAGGATCCGGTCAATGAGTTTCGCGCAGGCAGTAGAGTCGCGAGGCGGTGCGGATGAAGAGCCGGTCCCCAGCGATGGCGGGAGTGGCCATGCACAATTCGCCCAGCGCATTGACCCGCTCCAACTGGTAGGGGTCCTTACCGCTGACCACATAGGTGTCGCCGTCTTCGCTGAGGCAGAAGACTCGCCCGCGGTAGGCCCAGGGTGAGGCGGTGAAGCCGGCCGTTCCGTCGACCTTGATCCGCTGCTTGCCGTAAAGTTCCCGACCCGTTCGAGCATCGCGACAGCTCAAGAAGCCGAAATCCCACAGCACGTAGAATCGGCCGTCGTAGGCCAGTGGCGACGGGTTATACGGGGCAGCGTTGGCTTCCATCCAGGCGATGGTGGCGCTTTCCCGGGCTCCTTCCGCCAGGGTGAGATCGCCGACTCCGCCAGGGCGGATGGCGTAGACGGGCTTGTTGAGCTTGAGGTTGTCACCGACGTACCCCGCGCCGACATACAGCAACCCCTCGGCCTCGAACGGGGTGGGGATGACGATCGTTGAGGGCCCTTGCAGATGCCACAGCACCTTGCCTGTCAGGTCGTAGCTGCGGATTTGAGTGCGGCCCGGAACCACCAGTTCGGTGCGCTTCGGGGTCTTCCAAAGGTAGGGGGTGCTGAAGTTGCTGGGTTCATCGCGCGGGACTTGCCACAGGATCTTGCCTGTCTTGGCGTCGAACGCACTCAAGGTCGAAGCCTCTTCGTTGTCGTTCACCACATACACCCGTCCCTCGTGCAAGACAGGGGAAGCGGAGGTGCCCCATCCGTAGCGCATCTTGTGGGGTTGAATGGGTTGCGACCAAACCACCTTGCCCTGGAGATCGAGGCAGAACAGGCCCACCGATCCAAACAGCACGTACACGTGCTTGCCGTCGGTGACCGGGGTCTCGGAGGCATAGCTATTCTTGAGGTGGATGGGCGTGGTCGGAATTGCTCCGTGAAGCTCGGTGCTCCAGAGGGTCTTGCCCGAGTCGCGGTCGAGGCACAGGGCCATCCAGCGTTGGCGCTGCTTCGGGGGTTCCGGGCGGTCGCCGCCGAAATACAGACCCTTCTTCGGAGCCTCCAGTTCTCCCTCGCTCACTGCCGTGGTGAGGAACACCCGTTTTCCCCACACGATCGGCGAAGACCACCCGCGTCCGGGAACCTCTGCACGCCAGGCAACATTCGTTTCCGGGCCCCAGACCAAGGGTAGCCGATCCGAGGTGCCGACTCCGCGGCTTTCGGCCCCCCGGAACTGGGGCCAGTTGGCCTGTGCGGCTGCGTCTTGTGCCAGCGTGACGGTGAGCGCCAGAGCGACGCCAGCAGCCAGCCATCGCTGCCCGATTCGCATTCCCCACACGCCGACGTCTGTCTTCATCCGCCTTGGCTAACGATCTCTGTGAAGGGAGGCAACTTCCATCGGCTAAAGCACAATGGGTTTCAGGTCCGGCCTACGCGACCACCGACCGCACCACTTCGCCGGAGACGTCGGTGAGGCGGAAGTCGCGGCCGGCGTGGCGGTAGGTGAGGCGCTCGTGGTCGAAGCCCAGCAGGTGGAGCATGGTGGAGTGCAAGTCGTGCACGCTCACGGGGTTCTCGACCGCGCGGAACCCGAACTCGTCGGTGGCGCCATGAGCCACGCCGCCCCGGACGCCGCCGCCCGCCAGCCAGACGCTGAAGCCGTAGTGGTTGTGGTCGCGGCCCAGCTTAGACTTACCGCTGTCGCCGAGTTCGACCGAGGGCGTGCGCCCGAACTCACCGCCCCAGAGGATGAGCGTGTCGTCGAAGAGGCCGCGCTGCTTGAGGTCGGTGATGAAGGCGGCGATGGGGCCATCAATCTCGGCGGCGTTCTTCCGGTGATTGGCCTCAATGTTGTCGTGATGGTCCCAGGGTTGCCCGGCTCCGTGCCACAACTGCACCACCCGGACTCCGCGCTCGAGCAACCGCCGGGCGATGAGCGTCTGCCGGCCGTGCACGGTGTCACCGTACATGGCCCGGACGGAGGCCGGTTCGCGGGACAAATCGAAGGCGTCGCTGGCTTCCATTTGCATGCGGAAGGCCAGCTCGAACGATTCGATGCGCGCCTCCAGTCGAGGATCCGATCCGTGGTCGCTCCGGTGGGCGGCATTGAGCGAGGCCAGAAGATCCAGCTGCCGGCGTTGCATGCCCGGGGTGGCGTGCGGGCTGCGGATATTCTCGATGAGCCGCTCCACCTCGCGGTGTTGCGGATCCACAAACGTCCCCTGGAACACGCCGGGCAGGAAGGCCGATTGCCAGTTCTCGGAGTCCTTGATGGGCAAGCCGCCGGGGCATAGCGAGACGAAGCCCGGCAAGTTCTGGTTCTCGGTACCGAGCCCATACAGCGCCCAGGATCCGAAGCTGGGCCGTGGCTGCACGCTGTCGCCGCAATTCATGAGCATGAGCGAAGGCTCGTGATTGGGCACTTGCGCATGCATGGAGCGGATGACGGCGATGTCGTCGGCATGGGCGGCGGTGCGGGCGAAGAGTTCGCTGATTTCTAAACCGCTTTGCCCGTAGCGCGAGAACTGGAAGGGCGAGGGCAGGGCTGCGCCGGTTTTGCGTTCGGTGCGGAGGTATTGACCGGGCAGGGGTTGGCCGGCGTATTTCGCGAGGGCCGGCTTGGGGTCGAAGGTATCCACCTGCGACGGCCCGCCATTGAGGAAGAAATGCACGACGCGGCGGGCCCGCGGTGCGAAGTGGGGTGAACGGGCGGCCAGCGGGGAAATGGAGGAGCCCGCGGCCGTTGCGGTGGGAAGGTCTCCGAGGGTCTGCAGCGACAGGGCCCCGAGGCCGAGGCCAGATCGGGTGAGAAAATCACGACGACTGAGCGAGGGCCGATGCGAACTCTGGCTGGAAAACGGGGAGAACCTGGAAGGCATGGTAGGAGGAGCAGGTCGTTCAATCGGCGAAGGCGAACTCGTTGGTGAGGAGGAGCACGTGGGCGTACTGCTCCCAAGGGCTCAGTCGTGGCTCGGGTGGTCCGATCGGCGGCAGCACAGGTCGGTCGGGTGCGGTTTCGGCGGCGGTCACGAATCGGAGTCCGTCAGTGATTTCAGTGGGTCGGGCGGCTCGTTGGAAAAGGCGTCGGTGCAAGTCGTGGATGCGGGCCGTGGGAGACAGTGCGGCTCCGGACTTGGCCAGCGACCGGGCCTGATCGGCGGCAAAGGTACCGTTGAGAAAATAGAGCCCTTGCTGCGGCACGGTGGTTTCGTGTCGGACGGCCACATGCAAATCTGGGTTGGCGAAGTCGAAGGTGCGCAGCACGCCGGGGAGGAATTGTCGGTCCACGAAACCGTAGACAGAGCGTCGGTGGTTATTGGGTTCGAGAAGACCTACGGCCGGACCAGCCATCCGGGGATCCAGTCGGCCGGAGGCGGTGAGCAGGGCGTCGCGCAGTTGTTCGAATTCCAATCGGCGCAGCGGGAACTGCGCGAGCCAGCGGTTCTCGGGATCGAGTTTCTGGATTCGGTTCCGTTCATCCGCACTGCGCCCATCGTGTCCCTGGGACGCCGATTGGTACGCGGCGCTGGAGACGATGAGCCGGTGGAGTGCCTTGAGGCTCCAGCCTGAATCGACGAAGCGCAGGGCCAGCCAGTCGAGCAGCTCGGGATGGCTCGGGGCTTCGGCGCGCAGGCCCCAGTCGCTGGGGGTCTTGACCAGGCCGGTGCCGAAGTGGTGTTGCCAAACGCGGTTGACCATGACGCGGGCGGTGAGCGGGTTGTCGGGCGAGGCGATGGCTCGGGCGAGTTCGAGGCGGCCGTTGCCCTTCTGGAATGGGCGGCGGTCGGGACCGGTCAGTACTTCGAGAAAGCGGCGTGGGGCCTCGGGCCCTGGCTGCGAGGGGCTACCGCGGCGGAACACCACGGGCTGTGGTTCCGGGGGGCGATCGACGAGCACGAGTGCGGCTTGGACACCGAGGGCGATGAGTCGTCGGTCGACCGCGCCCTGGAGTTGCCAGAGTTCGACGGTGATGTCGGTCGGGTAGAAAAACTCGGTGTTCACCATTCCGGTGTCGGGAACGGTGGTGGGCGAGGCCGGGTCGTGGAGAAAGCGGCGGAGGGCTTCGGAGGGCGGGTCGGGAGTACCGGCCTGTGGGTCGATCGGTTTTGTAGCCTTTTTTGAGGCCTCCCTCAGGGCCTTCCAGTCGTTGTCCACCCGAGTGAAGAGATCGCCGTAGCGCCGGGTGACCTCGGTCCGGGAGGTCGGCGCTTGGGCAAAGGCCGCAGCCACCCGTGGGTTCCAACTCTGTGCGAGGTGGCGGGAGGCGGCGAGCGCCCGGGCGGCCGCGGACGGCCAGTCGGCGTCGGGCAGGTGATGCAGGTCTGCGATGAGGATCCGCCAGGGTCCGAAGATCGGGTGATCGGGAGTGGCCGACACGTTCAGGAAATCCCGCCACCGGCGCACCGACATGGGGATGATGTCTCTGGTGGAGAGGAGTTGGTCGAAGCCTTCCTCGGGGTAGTCCTTCAGATTCAACTGCGCTGCGAGGTAGTCGCCGGCCCGTTCGCGCAGTCGGGCGTTGGCCTCGGAACGGCGCAAGCGCATCTGGTCGGAGGATTTCTTTCGCAGGGCGGCGAGTTCAGAATCTTGCGGTTCGTTGAAGGTGACTAGTTGGTCGTCGTTGCCCCGGAGCACGCCGTAGAGGGAGTAGTAGTCGGCCGTCGGAATGGGGTCGTATTTGTGATCGTGGCAACGGGCGCAGGCGACGGTGAGGCCCAGGGTGCCGCGGGTGATGACGTCGATGCGGTCGTCGATGATGTCGTGGGTGACGCCGAGGAAGCGGCGGCCGCCGGTGATGAAGCCCAGGGCGGCGAGGTCGGGGGAATCGGCCGGGACGATCTGGTCGGCGGCGAGTTGGAGCAGCAGGAATCGGTCGTAGGGCAGGTCGGTGTTGAGGGCATTGATGACCCAGTCGCGGTAGGCAGGTGCGTGAACAAAGCGGGGTTCTTCGCGTCCGTAGACGTAGCCCTTGGTGTCGGAGTAGCGGGCGACGTCGAGCCAATGGCGTCCCCAGCGTTCGCCGTATCGGGGGGAGTTGAGCAGGCGGTCGATGAGTCGGCCGGTCGCACCGGTGCGGTCACGGGCGGTTTCGGTGATGAAGCGGTCAACGTCGGCGGGTTCGGGGGGAAGGCCGGTGAGATCAAGGCTGAGGCGTCGGATGAGGGTGCGCGGGTCGGCCGGCGGGGCGGGGTGGATTCCGGCGGTTTGGAGCCGGGCGAGGAGGAAGCGGTCGATAGGATTTTGTGCCGATCCGGGGTGGCCGGTGTCGGGGATCGTGACGGGACGCACGGGCTGAAAGGCCCAATGTTCGCGGGCGTTGTCGGGAGGCCGGACGGCAGCGTGGACTGCGGCGTGGTCGGAGCCGAGGGCCAGCACGATCGCGAGGGTCCGCACGATGGCGGGGATGCCTGCAAGGAACTGGGTCAGGACTCGGGGGATCACTTTCGGTAGAGTACCCGAAGCGGTTCGGACGCGTCATGGGTTAAAGCGGGTGGTCGGGGCGATCGGGTGGGTTTTGGGTGTGTGGCGGTGTTGCGGGTTCGGCCATGGGGCTGAGTCGCGGTGGGGGTTGAGTCGCGATGGGGCTGAGTCGCGGGTGTGGCTCCGCGGGATCGGTCCTGCGCTCGCAGGGAACGTTGGGACAGGAGGAGCTTTCGCGCTATCGCGCTGACGGGATCAGGATGTGGACGTTCCAATGCTCGCTCCGGCCCGATCCCGCTGCCGCCGGGAACTATCAGACTCTCTATCGGAGTCTGGAGGGATTTGGGTGGCGGACCAGCGGGGGGAGGCGTTGAGTCGGGTGCCACAACTCGAGTTTGGCAGAAGCACGACTTAATTTGCGCATCGATCGCCATACCGTAGGACCCATGGAAACAGTGACCATTTCGCCAAAGTTCCAAATCGTCATCCCTCAGCGGATCAGGGAGTCCATGGGGCTTCGCTCTGGAGAAAAAGCCCACGTATTGGCCTTCCGCAATCGCATTGAGATCATCCCCATTCGCGATGTGCGAACGCTGCGTGGTTATCTCAAAGGCATCGATACTTCAGTTGTTCGCCAGGGCGACCGAGTTTGAACGTGGTGGATTCATCGGCGTGGCTCGCCTCTTTCGCCGACGAGCTGACTGCGCCTGTGTGGATGCAGCACGACAAGTTGGTTGTCTGCCCAGCATCCAATCTCATCGGCGACACCGCTTTCCCGACCGCTAACAGGGATCCAATCGTCAGGTGCGAGCTTCAGGCATGAGAGACCCTACGCTTTCCACTGCTTCAGTTCGGAGCATCCTCCCAACCTCTGACCCAGGGATGCCAAGAGCCTGTCTGAAAATGGGGAGGGGTCCTGCGGCTGGGGAATTCTGGGTTGGGCAAGGCGGTGAGCGGCGGGGCAGACCTCCTGCGGTCTGTTCCGCCCGAACCAACGCAGTCCAACCCGGAAAGACCCGCCGCCCGGAGGGTTTGGGAGGGAAGGGTCCGCTGGCGGCGTTGCTTGTCGGTCACAGACCGCTGCGGGTCTGCTTCCTCCGCGCGCCTTGCCAATCGAACCCTTCCCTCCCAAACAGAACCCCTCCCCATTTTCAGACAGGCTCTAAGGAATCCGTGCTTTGAGTTGGGTTTGAAGGGCCTGAGGGAGGGCTGACTTCTGCAGCCACGCGGAGGCCTCGGCCGGATTGGAACGTCCCCAGCGCTGGAAGACCGAGTGGAGCAACTCGGCACGGGTCGGGGAATCGTTGACCCGCAGCCCAAGGCTGGCGGCGACGCTGGGTGAGTTGTTCATGCGCTCATGGATGATGCCGACCAGCGCCTGATCTCGCAGGGCGGGTTCGAGTCGACCCAGCGACGTGGTCGCACTCTCGAACTGGTTGATGGCCCAAGCCCGGTAGATGTTGCGGATCGCCATCGATTGCTCGCAGCCTTTCGGCAGTGAAGCTGCCCAGTCTATGGCTTCTTCCGGACTGCGAGAGCCCCATTGGAATCCCACCTTGGCCACGGTTTGTCCGCGGACAACCGGGTCGCTGATCATCAGGGCGGCGCTGGCAGCAGCCAGAGGGTCGGCCGCCGCAGCCGTCGGCAAGGCTTGGTTGAGCCGGGCATTTAGGGTCTCAGCTGGAGCCAGGGTACGGAAGGTATCCAACGCGGCCGACGGGTCGGCGGTGACCCAGAGTTGGGCTAGTTCGAGTCGCTCTGAGGCTTGGGTGATTATGGGCAGGATCTCTTGGAGGAACGCTGCGGCTGCGGCGGGATCGGTTTTCACCCAAGCCTCGGTCCCTCGGAGGAGAGGTTAAATCCCTTGGCCCTGCTGCCATCTCGCTTGAGCCCAGTCCATCGCCGCTCTGGGATCTTCGGCGGCCCATTCGGCCGTGAGGGTTGGAGCCCATTGGCTTTGGATATCGGCGGATATCCGCTCGAACCGGTGGACTGCAGACTTCGGGTCCACCTGGGCGAGACGTTCGAACAGGTTGCCCAGGACCCGAGGCTCCGTCGCCTCCAACTTCGAATGATCCAACAACCAGTCCAGGGCCGCCAGCGGGTTGGCGTACGTCCAACTACGAACGAGCGAACTCACCAGAGGACGAGCGATGGGCTCAGGCAGTCGCTCGAGGATGGCCGCCCCCAGTCGGGGCTGATGGGAGATCCAATCCAACTCACGGGCCACCTCATTCGTATCACCGGCATGGGTCCACACCTCGCGCGGAATAGAATCCAACAGTTTCAGCACGAGCGATGGATGCTTCTCTTCGACAAGCACCATGAAGAGGATCCAGGTTTTGAGCCCAGGCATTTCATCGTCGAACGTTTCAGTGGAGAAACTCGCCAAAGCGTCTTCCGGTGCGCTCGCCAACCATTGGGTGTAGAGGTTGATGAGCAAACTCCTCCGATGGATCGGTTGCGTCACCGATCGGGCCTGTTCAAGCGCTCCCGGTAGGTCCGAATTCATCCATTCCAAAAGCAGCCCCTTCAGCGCCGCGAATTGGGAGCCGCCCAACTTGTCATGAGGATCGACCGAAGTGCGTTCGGGGTCCATCAGGAAGGCCCAGGCTGCGGATCGGTCGGCGGTGCCCCACGATCGACCTAGGGTATCCAGGACGGCTTCCAAGCCCGTTTCGGGCGTCAGTTTGCTGAGGGCGAAATCCCAGAAGGCAGCTCCACAACCGGGGGCTTTGAGATCGGCGCTTCGGATCAACTCCTTGATGAGCCGGACTCGCTCCTCAGGATCCTGTGTCCTCGACTCGATGGCCGCGAGCCGCCGAAGGACCTCTTCGGTGCCCAAACCCGATTCGACGGACACCGGAGATTCATTTCGTTCGGTGGGGCTCGAATCGTCCACCTTGGAGTCTTGGGTGGCCGAACCAGAGTTCGCTCCATCCACCCGCATGGATTGGAATCGGACCGACACCACCGATGCCACAAGCACCACTGCGAGAAGCCCTACCGTCCATCGGGCCTTGCGGGCCTTCGATGCCAGGGCACCGGCCGTGGCTCCCTCAGATCGCCTAGGAACAGAATACCGTGAAGGAACTCTGTTCGGGATCATGAACCGAAGCGTAGCCACCCAGAGATCTCCATCAAGAGCTGCCAGCAACTATCCCCAAACCCAGGGAAACTAAAAAGGGGTCAAAAACGGGCTCAGGGAAGTATTTCCGAATTTGATTCACCCCTTTTTTGTAAGCGGGACCTTGATCAACGCCTACTCTGACTCAATGAACTGGTAGTTTCTCCGGTGCCTGATGGGTAGTGAGGTTGCCTCAGAGGCTTGCCAAACGCCGAGCCTGATCCGCTCATCGATGAGGGAGGAGAGATTTAGGTGACCGCCCAACGGGGAGTTGAAACGTTCGAAAATCGGGGAAATGAGGCTGCGTTTAGGTGGCCTCAACAACGATCGTTGGAAGAAAACTTGACATTTGTGGCAACATGTACAGGTTATTGTCCATATGAAAGCGATCACCTATACCGCTGCACGGGAAAGCCTTGCGTCAACGATGGATCGTGTTTGCTTGGATCATGATCCAGTGATCATCACGCGTAATCGCGATCAAGCCGTTGTGATGATATCGCTTGAGGATTATGAATCGCTTGAGGAGACTGCTTATCTTCTTCGTTCGCCTGCAAACGCCCGTCGCCTTCTTGATTCAATTTCGGATTTAAAGGGAAGCGGTGGTATTACGAAATCCATCGACGAACTCATGAAATGAATATTCAGTTTTCAACTCGTGGATTTGAAGATTACGTATATTGGCAGACTTTTGATGAGAGGATTCTTAAAAAGGTTAATGATTTACTGAGGGATATTTCTCGCAATCCCTACGAAGGCATCGGTAAGCCTGAACCATTAAAGCATGTCTTAAGTGGATTTTGGTCTCGTCGAATTACGGACGAACATCGGTTGGTTTACAGAGTTGAAGGTGATGTCATTAAGGTTGCGCAAGTTCGCTACCATTATGAATAAAATCGCTGATCCGGGCTCAGCGCTACAGCGAATAAATCGAATTGTCACGGACCGCGCTCCGCAAACGGGGTCAGAAAACGATTTCTGATTTTCGATACACCAGTTCCCTTTGCCCAGAACTCGGAAAAGGGCCCCGCAACCTGAACGGGCTCTTGCCTAGGCATTGGGCGAAAGTTGCTGACATCCGCACGCGCTTGCAGTCGGTGCGGTCGAAGAGCGGGAGCTTCGCCCAAGTGGGATTGGGTTCGAGATCGGCGATTGATGGGAGAAATGCGGTCATGCTTTGGCGATTTTCTCCAGCGGCTCTATGGCGTCTTGCAGCAAACGTTTCCCGGTGACTTCCAGGAGCTTCAAGGAGGGTGCTTGCGAGACAAGCAGTCCGTATTCGCAGGTGTGGCGTGCCTCGTTCAAGTCCGCTTCGTTTTCGGGCTGGACGAGCTGGCGAAGGCCGTTTCCGACCTTCGGAATGAGGTCTCGCCAGATGGTAGGGAAGCGACTTTGCAGCGCCGCCGCCCAAATTTGCGACCATTCGAGTAGTGAGTCCTCCTGCCGGGCTTCGGCAAGGTAAGCGAGTGCGAGGACGCGCCCGAGGTCTTTGTTGCTGCGTTTGATGCGGCGTCCGCCAATGAGACCGCTCATGGGTTCTTCGCCGATCGCGGGATGATGGAGCAGATTGGCAAGGGCCATGGTTTCGGGTCGGGCGATGGCGATGCCGAAAGGTGTGTGGATGGGCTCAAACTCTGCGAGTGACAGAAAGCCAAAGCTGCACAGGCTGAAATGGCCACGGGAGGTCACGATTCGGATGTCTTTCCGGCCAAGGTCTGACTCCGATTCCGGGACGGTCAGCAGTTCGATAATCCATTCCGTGGAGCCCGGAGGATGAAGGCGGACGACGGGCAGCTTATTGTCGGGTGTGGTGGCATCACCCGGATTGCCCCAGTCGCCTTCAGCGCGCAGTTCCCATTGATCGTCAAACAAACGGTTGGCAACGGCTTCTCCCGCCGGGATGGCCTTGATGCGCGGGGCGAGGAGGCAATTTACGTCTTTCGTGCGGACCTGGAGTTTCGGGTTGTCGCCAAAGAAGTAATAACCCGCCGCGAGACTGCCGATGACGATGATGTTTTCCCGGAAATCAGCCGGGATTGCAGTGGCGATGCGCTCCAGCACGGTGCTGGGCGAAATGAGCTTCACAATGCCTTCCTGATTCATAGCGGGCGGCCTTTGGTTGCGGGAAAGGATTTAAGGAACTCGAGCGCCTGCGATTCGAGGCGGGCCTCGTGCAGATCGAGCAGGCATTCCAAAGGGTCTGCCCAAGGGAGATTGTTCTCAGCAGGTTGGAAAAGGGACTGTGCGCGGCGGATGGTGTGAATCACGAGTGTCGGCGATTCGTCCCGGCGTGTCGCTTTTTCCAGGGCTGGGTCGAGCTTTTCCACGAACGAGAGGTCTGCGGCTTTGCGTGCGGAATGAATGGAAAGGTTGAGGCGCGGATTGCCGATGAGGTCGAGCGAAGGCTGGTAGTATTTTGCTCCCCAGACTCCGCCGACCGCCAGGTCTTGCCGCCCGAGTGAACGCAACCGGCGCAGCAGCGACTCCGGCGAGCGAGCCTGACCTGAGCGATCCACAAAGCGAACCGTGGCCCGGACATCATCGGACACCGCGACCAATCGCGCCCATTCATCGCGAGGGAAGATCCGCAGCTCGACACTGCGATCCGAATGGCGCTTCAAGCAATGTTCGAGACGTTCCAGCGAGCGCGAAACCGTGGGGTGACTAGCGCCGGAGATTTCCAGGAGCGAACCAATCGAGAGCGGGCCCCGTCCGAGCAACCACTGATGGATGAGAATTCGCAGAATTTCGTAGTGCGCTTCTGAACTCCTGCTTGCCCCGGTTGGGCGTTGCGAAAGTTCATGCTGAAGAATTTCTTCGAGGACTGGTACCTCGCTGGACACAGGCGATCGTGGGATGCCACTCCATTTTCCAGACCGACGAACCACTGCGGATAAATGATTGAAAATTTCTGGCCGGAGCACTGAGGCCGCGCCCTGCCATTCGTCCCGCAAGCGCGAGTCGGTAATGCCGGGCTCTTCCAGCACGAGAACGGCATGCCGTAGTTCCTTGGACGATGAGACGACTCGCGCCAGATCCATCAAGGTAGTGCGCAGCCGGCGCGCATCCTTCGTCTCGATCAGCACCTCGTAAGCCGTGTCGCCCATGACAGCGTCAGCCCGAAAACCAGGGAAGTTCTCAATGGAGCACTCGTAGCGAAGCGTTTTCATGATTTTAACTTGCGACCTTGATTATAAGGTCGCAAGTAGAATCGCAGGTCGCGAGTTCATTTTATTGAGCTCAGGGCGAGAGCTATAATTTTAAATTAAAGTCGCACCTTGATTTGAAAGTCGCGCCTTCAGTTAGCGGTGAGAAGTGTTTGGCGACTCCAAGACGGAAACGGTGTCAGGGAACAATTTCCGATTTTGGATGCACCAGTTCCATTTGCCCGGAACTCCGAAAAAGGCCCCGCAACCTGAACGAGATCTTGCCTGGGCATTGGGCGATCGTTGCAGACACTCTCCTGAGTCAAATTCGGAAATCGTTCCCGGACCCCGTTTCCGCTCATCGATGAGGGAGGAGAGATTCAGGTTGCTGGCCAATGGGGGGCATTGAGAGTTTCGTCAAAATCGGAAATTAGACTCGGTGAGGCGGTCTAAATAACGTTAGGCCTTTTCGCACGCGCATGACTCAAGAAGCCACCGTCAGAATTCACGGAAGCGATTGGAAACTCGCCGACGTCGAGGATGCCGTTGCCTTTTGTCGGGAACATCAATGGCGTCGCGAGCAGTGGGTTCGTCGCGATGCACTGGTTCAGCGCACGGGCACGACGAGCCTTTACACCGGCCAGCGATACGATCCGGCGTACTGCGAGTTGGTTCGCAGAGGCTGGAGTCACGACCACTGCGAGATTTGCTGGTGGACTTTATCCGAGGGCGGCGACGAGGAGCATTCGGTCGGTTACACCAACGGCGGGCGGTGGATTTGCAGCGAGTGCTATCGTCACTTCATCGAAACAAAAGCATGACAACCCGGCCATGCGCTGCAGCGAACCCGGCCATCGCGTTGCGGTTGCGAGCGAACGCCCTCGTGGGCCGGGTCGCTGAGTGCGCATCGAGGGCGAGCCGCGTTCACTCATCCACATCAACACCCTGCTTGTGCGAGCCGATTCGCCCGAGGAGGCGCACCAGAAGGCGTGGGCCCTGGGTCAGCAGGAAGAGCACAGTTACGAAAATACGGACGGCAGACGTGTGACCGGGGTCTTTCGTGGTTTGGGCGAGATGAATGTCATCCACGACGAGTTGGAGCATGGAGCCGAGTTGATTTATCGGGAGCGAGTGGGTTTGTCGGAGGAGCAAATTTGCGCGCTCGTTAAACCGAAGGCCCAGCTTGGCGTGTTTGCGCCGAGAGAGCCGGCGGTCGGTCCGAATTACATGCCGAAGTCCGTGATGGACGAGTTGAGAAAAGGCGGACTGCATGAATCTGAAGTCTAGAACCGGACAGCCTGATCCCCGGGAGCTACAGGTCGCCTCCGAGCCTTTCACTGAACTGGTTCGTTGGCTGAATACACGACGCACCATCGACTGGTTCATTATGGCTGTCTTGGGGGGCGTCGTGCTGTTTGTTGTGATGCAGTTGCCCCGGACACACGCTTTGCCTGAGGGCTATACGGACACTTACTTTCCGCGAGGTGGCCACCGCTACTTGATCGCTCTTGGAGGTGTCAAAAAGGTGGGTCAGGAAGTCCTCAATTATCAGGTTGTGGGGACTGTAGTGACGGGCACGGTTCAATTGAGGCTGGAGCATGACGACGTCAGGACGTTTCACCTCGATTTGAAGACTCACACCGTGTCCCTGGGAGACCGAGTTCAAGAGGATGCACGCTGATTCATCCGTTGTTCAACCGTGCCGGCCTCGGCGTGGGGCAGCGCCGGATAGCAGTTCATGATCGCGCCTCGCCTATTGGACGCCGGTTGTTTGAACCAACCTTGCTCGTATAAGGCCTCCATGACGGTTGTCATTTCTTCACGCGAGTGGAATGCCCGTCCTCGACAAGCGGGAGCTTGGAAACGCCATGGGTGCAGATTCCAAGGAGACCCGCATTGCCGCCGGACAGACTTGGAACCGGGCGGTTCGTCGCCGAGAACCGAAGCTGACACAAAAAATCGGAAGGTCTCTCGACCCATTTAGTTTCCTGCCGGTCTCCAGTCGGGGCAAGTCTTGGACGCTTGCCATGCCACGGAACAGGGTTTAACCACACAGAGCAGTCATGAGTAACCACCAAAATATCGACCTCAGAAGTCTCGCCATGGACCAGAGGACGGCGGAGAAGCTCTTGGCGAATCCCGCCTTGGTGGATCGCGGTTTGGCGAATCTGGATCGGTGGTTAAAGACCTGTTCCCCCGGTGTGCGCCCCGTATTGATCGAGTGGCAGACCTTGCTCCAGCGGCCGCTGCCAGAAGTCATCTTGGTATTGCGGAGCACCGATCAGCGGGCCACCCGTCTCAGGCAATCCAGCCCGTTTGCCGGTCTCTTGTCTGTTTCCGAGCGAACCGAAATCTTGAAGCGCTTTCCGACTCGTGAACCGCAACCAGCTTGAACACCTCATCCGTGCCGCCGCCGGCAATGCCGATGTCCGTGAAATCGTGGTGATTGGCAGCCAGTCTATCTTGGGGGCTTTTCCCAACGCGCCGGAAGACCTGCTCGTATCGATGGAGGCAGACGTGTTCCCCAAAGATCGCCCTGAACTTTCCATCGTCATCGAGGGCTCGATTGGAGAGCGGTCGATGTTCCATGAAACCTTCGGCTACTACGCCCATGGTGTGGATGAAACTACGGCCATTTTGCCAATCGGTTGGCAGGAACGCCTCGTGCGAGTGGAAAACGAGAACACGAGAGGCAACATCGGATGGTGCCTTGAACCCCATGACTTGGCCGTGAGCAAGCTCGTCGCTGGTAGGGAGAAAGACTTGAGCTTTGTCGCATCGTTGATCCGCCATGGAATGGTCTCGGAAACGATCTTGCGTGAGCGTTTGAGTACCATCGATTTCACGGCGAAAGACGGGAAAGCCCGTTCATTGACCCGTCTGGATCGAGTCGCGAGATCTGTTCTTGGCAAAGAATCCGGTGCGTAAATGGGCCTTTTGGTTCTCAAGTATGACTGGAAATAGGGTTCGGGAACGACGTCTGAATTTGATTGAGCCGTTTGGGGTCGGCGATGCGGCAGGTCTCCTTTGAAAGGAATCGCGGTCAGCGCGTCATCCTGGGCGATGTCCCGTTGTTGGGCCGCTTCTTCCGATCCGAATCTTCCAGAACCCACCAGAACCGATTGTACGTATTTCTCACCCTCGTGGAAGTCGACGGTGCCCGTCGAAGGAACTGAGAACCCAGAGCAAGCTCGGCGACTGGGGTTGTCAGCGACGAGGGCTTGGATCCAGGGTGGGGCGGTGCGTGGGACTGTTGAGACATCGGGGGCTTCGGCCCGTTCCGGGGCGTTGGCCGCGCTGGGTTGCTACCTGCTGTGGGGTCTGGTGCCGCTTTATTGGAAACGCTTGGCGGCGATCGACTCGCTGGAACTCATCGCCCATCGGCACTTGTGGTCGCTGGCGTTGCTGGCCTTGTTGATGGTGGTTCGGGGAGAGGGGTGGGGCTCGGCGGTGGCGGCGTTGTCCACCGTCCGGGGTGCTGCGCGGCTCATGCTGGCGTCGCTGCTGCTGACAACCAACTGGCTGGTGTATGTCTGGGGTGTCAACACGGGCCACATTGTCGAAACCAGTCTGGGATACTTTCTGGTGCCGCTCTTCAGTGTGTTGGCCGGTCGGTTTTTGCTGCACGAACAGCTGCGCCGGGTGCAGTGGATCGCCCTGGGTCTGGCGGAGGTTGGGGTGGGTTCCATGGTGGCCCAAGCGGGTCGGGTGCCCTGGATCACGCTGGCCTTGGCGGGGAGTTGGAGCGGTTACAGCGTTTTGCGCAAGCAGTCGACCTTGGGGGCCATTCCGGGCTTGGCGGTGGAAACCGTGCTACTGGCTCCCGCGGCGCTGGGGTTCTTGGTGTGGAGGCACGTCGAGGGCTCCGGGGCCCTGGGTCGAGTGGATGCCTCCACGCATGTGCTCCTCCTGAGTTCCGGGGTGATCACGGCCATCCCGCTGCTGTTGTTCGCCCACGCGGCCCAACGCATCCGCCTCTCCACCTTGGGCGTGATGCAATATGTGGCTCCGACCCTGCAGCTGACCCTCGGGGTCTGGGTGTACCACGAGCCGTTGAGCCGAACGCGGCTTTACAGCTTCTTGCTCATCTGGGCGGCTCTGGCCCTCTACTCGGTGGACAACTTGTGGGCACAGCGAGCAGGCGGGACGTCTGTGAGCCCCTCACCGAAACCCATCTCGGACACGCCAAGCGCGCGTTGAGCCCGGATGGGTAAGTGCAACCTCCGAGGTAGGGCGATTTCTCCGAAAGCGCCGAGGAATGCACCCAGACCTGAAAATTCACCCCCGGGTTTGAGGATGACCCCGTTTTGCAAGTCCCCTCAGTGCTTCTGGGTCTTGATAAAATTCAGCACTTGTTCGGCCTGATCGGAGGTCGAGCCCTTCGGATCCACCCACACGCACACGCCGTCTTTGAAGAGGAAGGCCGAGCGGCTGGCCATGCCGATGAGGTTCTTCACGCCGAAGGCTTCGGTCACGGCCTTTTCTTTGTCGGCCAAGAGGGCGAAGGGGAAGGACTGCTCGTCCTTGAATTGCTTCTGGCTGGCCTCGCCATCGGTACTCACGCCGTAGACCTTGACTCCCTGTTTCTGCAACTGGCTCCACGCGTCGCGCAGTGAGCAACCTTGCTTGGTGCAGCCCGGGGTGCTGGCCTTGGGGTAGAAGTACACCAGGAGGTAGCCCTGTGCTCCGGCCTTGGCCAGCTCGACGGGCTTGCCGTCCTGATCATTGCAGGTAACGGCCGGTGCCTTGGCTCCGACGGCGAGTTTTTCGGCGGCGTTGCCCAGGAAAGGAAAGAGAGAGAGGGACATGGCGAGGAGGACGGCTTTCACGGACGCTAATGTGCGCCACGATTACGCTCTGGCAACCCTGAGGATGTGAACTCTCTGTTGAAGGCGCCGCCCGTATTCCGGCCTTCCGGGTTGATGCATCGGGCCCGGCTGGAGCAGCTTCGTGCCATGTCTCCTTGGATTGCGGTGGGCCGAGTGTGCCGGCGGCGGGTCGGGCCTTCGGTGATGGCGTTGTGGCTCGCCCTGACGAGCCCATGCGGTGTCTCGGGCGCATTGGGGGCGTCGCTGTGGGAGATTCACGAGGCGCGTTCGGTGCGCGTTCTGAGCGATCCGATCCAAGTCGCGGGGCTGGGCTGGTTCGCAGAAGATGCGCCGGTGTTGCGCCGGCTGCCGGAGCGGGTGAAGGACCAGGTGAGTCCGGCTGTGTGGGGCTTGGCTCAGCATCCTTCCGGAGCCCGAGTGCGCTTTCGGACCGATTCGACCCGTCTCGGTCTCGTGGCCAAAAACCCGGACGCGTCGACGATGCACCACATGACCAGCGTCGGCCAAAACGGCTTCGACCTGTATGTCGACGGCCAGTACCGCAACAGCGCCTGGCCGGATGCGAAGGGATTAATCCAGCGGGAGTGGGCTTTGGGCGAGGGACGCCCGATGCGGGAGGTGACGTTGTATTTGCCATTGTACAAGGCGGTGAGCATCGAACGGTTGGTGCTGGACCCAGGGGCCACGCTGGCCGCGCCGACGCCGATGGCTCGGCCTCGGCCGGTGGTGTTTTATGGTTCAAGTATCACGCAGGGAGGCTGCGCCGAGAATCCCGGACTGAGCTACACGGCCATCTTGGGTCGGTCGCTGAACCTCGACTTCATCAACCTGGGTTTTAGTGGTGCGGGTCTCGGGGAGCCGGCCGTGGCGGAGGCGGTGGCGGAGATCGACGCGGAGGCCTTCGTGCTCGACTACTGGGCCAATCCGTCGCCCGAGGTGTACCGCGAGACCCTGCCGGGATTCGTGGACACGGTGCGCCGGCGGCATCCGCGCACGCCGATTCTCGTCACCGGCCCGTTTTGGTTTCCGGCCGAAGCGGGATCGGCCTCGATCCATGCCCAACAAGAGAGCAAGCGCAAGACGGCCCGCGACTTCGTGGCCGCCCGGCGGAAAGCGGGAGACCGGGAGATCGTGTTTGTGGATGGGCTCGAAATGCTGTCGCGCTCCCAGGGTTCGGGATTGGTGGATGGTGTGCATCCCAACTCGCTGGGTTTCCAATGGTGTGCCAATGGGCTCGAACCGCAGTTGCGGCGGGCCTTGAAACTGCCCTCCAAACGGCGCTGAGGCTGTGCGGATTCCCGCCCGGAATCCGGCTGGTTCGCTGCAGGAAATCTGGACCACAAAGAGCTTGTGCCTTCACGCGCGGCTGCTTTTCATATCGGTGAATGCCGATGCGTTTAACAATGCCAGCCAAGCCGCTCGTGCGCGCCGCCGCGGCCTTGGCCGACGGAAATCGGGTGCGCATTCTCCGGGCGATCTCCGGGGCCGAGTTGTGCGTGTGCGAATTGTGCGACGCGCTGGGTCTGACCCAGTCGACCTTGTCCACCCACTTGCGGGTGCTGCGCGACGCCGGGCTGAGCGCCTCCCGCAAGGAGGGCAAATGGAGCTACCACCGACTGACGCCATTGGGCCAGTCGGTGACCGAGGCCTTTTTCGCAGTCTTCCCGTCGGTGTTGGCCACCGATGCACACCTGCGGCGGGATCAGGCCCGCCTGGAGCGGCGTCTGGCTTTGCGCGACGAGGCCGACCAGTGCTGTGTGGGATCGCAATGCCGATCGATGGAGTCCCGGTCGTTGGGATCTCGATCGCTGAAATTACGGGAGCGGAAAGGAGGCGCATGAGCCAACAGAACCGTGCCTCCCGATCGCTGCCGTGGGCTCCATGGCTGGCGGAGTTTTTGGGCACGTTCCTCATCGTGTTCGCGGGCACCGGAGCCATCGTGGCCAATGAGGTCTCGCACGGTGCCATCACCCACCCGTGCATCGCACTCACGTTTGGAGCGGTGGTGATGGTGCTCATCTACGGGTTCGGTGAAACCAGCGGGGCCCATTTCAATCCGGCGGTGACGGTGTCCCTGGCGGCTGCCCGTCGCTTTGAGTGGCAGGCAGTTCCGGGTTACGTGGCGGTCCAGTGTGGCGGGGCCTTGGCGGCCAGCGGGCTGCTGCGGTGGCTGTTTCCCACCGTCGTGAATTTGGGAGCCACCCGGCCTTCGGGATCCGATTCCCAGAGCCTGGTTTATGAGGCGATCCTGACCTTCTTCCTCATGGTGGTGATCTTGCAGGTTTCGGTTGGGGCCAAAGAAAAGGGCATCACCGCCGCCGTGGCCATCGGTGCGACGGTGGGATTGGAGGCGATGTTCGCTGGGCCGATTTGCGGAGCCTCCATGAATCCCGCCCGTTCGTTCGGACCGGCCATGTTCGGGCCCGGTCTCGGTTCGCTGTGGATTTACTGTCTGGGCCCGGTATTCGGGGCGCTTTTGGCGGTTCCGGTGCATCGCATCCTTCAAGGGACCCGTGCGGGTTCGCCGCGCGGCAAGTCTTGAGTCGTCTGCGCTAAATCACCCGAACGAAGTCTCCTCCCACACTCTTCTCACCATGAAACTCCTAGAATTTCGAACCCTCCTTATTCAGCACCCCAGTGCGCTCCTGCGATTCCAACAGCCGGATGGCACCTTCCTTGCGGTCCACGCGCATGTCTCGGAAGTGGCGCGGGTCGAGAAGCACTACATCGACTGCGGCGGGGTGCTTCGGGCCGATGCGTTTTGCCGCCTGCAAACCTGGGTGGCCGACGATGTGGATCATCGCCTGATCGCCGCGAAACTCCTGGCCATTTTCGACAAGGCGGGTCCGGTTGGATTGCGCGACGACTTGGAGGTCGATGTCGAACACGAGGTGGGCTTTGTCACGCAAATGCCGCTCGAGTCGGTGACGGAGCAGGGCGGGGAACTCGTCCTGCGTCTGGGGCTTCGACACACCGATTGCCTGGCCCAAGACCGTTGCCAGGTCGCCGCACCAGCCCCTCAAACAATCGGTTTTCGCACGCTTCCCAAAGCACGATGAATGCCCCCATGAATCCAGAAACTCAAACTCCTTTGATCCTCGTGCTGTGCACGGGCAACTCCTGTCGTAGCCACATCGCCGAGGCCATTTTGCGCGCGGCCTCGGGCGGGGTGTTCCGCGTGGCCAGTGCCGGCAGCAAACCTGCCGGATATGTCCACCCGCTATCCATTCGGGCGCTGGCTGAGATCGGTATCGACATCGCCAGCCACACCTCGAAGCACATGAACCTCTTCCTCGACCAGCCGGTGGAGACGGTGATCACCGTGTGCGGCAATGCCGACCAAGTGTGTCCGGTGTATCCGGGCCAGGCGAATCGCTACCACTGGCCCTTCGAGGATCCGGCCCACGCCCCGGGCACTGAAGACGAGCAAATGGAGGTATTTCGACGAGTGCGCGACGAGATTCGCCGCGTGTTCGAGGCCTATGCCCGGGGTCGTATCGATCAGGCTCGGCTTCGGGTGGGCTGAATGGTCCTGCTGGAAAGGTGTGACCGATTGGTCCGCTGCAAAGGGTTGATACCGCGGATTGAGTTCGTGGCCCTGTATGGTTTTCTCAGCTCAGCGCGATGACTGTGAACCCACTACTTCAATGGTCTCTGAGAAAGATCTCTGCTGCCTTGCAGTCCGGAGAGCTGACGCCGACCCATTTGACCGAAACGGCCCTCAAGTCGGCTCGGCGGGGTGCGGCCTCACGGGCGTTCATTGTGATCGACGAGGCCGGGTCGAAGGCCCAAGCCGTAGCCCTCGAGGCGTCCGGTCCCCAAGGTCCGCTCTGGGGGTTGCCGCTGTCGGTGAAGGATCTCTTCGATGTTCGTGGTCTGCCCACGACGTGCGGGTCGCCGTTTTATGCGGGTACCCGGCCGGTGCCCCAGACGGACTGTCCGTACGTGGCCGATTGGCGCGCGCAGGGGACCGTGTTGGTGGGTAAGACAAACTTGAACGAGTTTGCCTACGGCATCACCGGCGAGAACCGCTGGTTCGGCGATGTCACGCAGCCGGGGCATCCGGACCGTTTGACGGGAGGATCGAGTTCTGGAGCCGCGGCCAGCGTGCTCACGGGTGCGGCCGCAATCGGTTTGGGCACCGACACGGGCGGATCTTTGCGCGCGCCGGCGGCGCTGTGCGGGATGGTGTCGTATCGGGCGACCTTGGGCAGCGAGGATGCTTCCGGAAGTTTTCCGCTGGCCCACGCGTTCGACACGCTGGGATGGCTGCAGCGCAGTTTGGGCGATTTGCCCTGGGTGGCTCGGAATCTCCGGCCCAGCATTGCCTCACCGGTCGTGTCGCGGGCCCCTCGAGTAGGCGTGGTGCACGGCGATTGGCTGGCTCCGGCCGAGCCTGAGGTGCTAGCCGGACTGGAGAGTTTTGTGGAAGCGTTGAAGGCCGGCGGTGCCTCGGTGGAATCGGTAGAAGGCATTGGGTGGGAGCATGCGGTGGACTGCTTTGTTCCCATCCAGGCCCATGAGGCTCATGCCACCCATGCGCCGTACTTGCCGCACCATGCGGGTGCTTACGATCCGGCGATCTTGCCGCGGTTGGAATTGGGGCGGGGAATTTCCGCTGCGCGGTATTCGGAACTGCTCGCCGAACGCGATGCATTCCGTCGCGGGTTCGATCCGCTCTTCGCGCGATTTGATGTGCTCATCGCTCCGGCCAGTGCGATGCGTTTTCTGAAAGCTGGCGTTGATCATGCTGCCACCCGACCCCGCATGATCCGGCTCACGGCGCCCGCCAGTTTAGGCGGATTGCCCGTGGTGACGGTCCCCTGGATCGAACGCGGTGAACCCGGCCTGGGGTTCCAATGCATGGGAGCTCCCGGTTCGGATGGCTTGTTGTGGTCGTTCGCCGAATGGCTGGCGGACTTGCATCTGCCGCAGATTCCCTGACGGGATGGACCTCGGTGAGCCTTCTGTTCGGGGCGGGCGTCGATCCTGATGGGGATCCTGTGATTTTGATTCCGTAATCCGTCACCGGAATTCCGCGGAGTTTTGCGTTTTTCATTTTCGGTTTCCCGGCACACTGCACTTGTCGTTATGAGCAAAGCGTCCGCCCACAAGATTTCGAAGAAGTTCGCCTCCTACCCTCGCCTCAACCCGTTCGCCGTCGGCAAGAGTATCTCTGCTGCCGATCTCATCGATCAGTCGATGTTGGCCTACAATGGTGGCCGATTGCGCGAGGCGGCCCAGCTGCTTGCCAAGAAAATGCTGCCGAATGACGGGTTCATCGGCATGTCGTTGACAGGCGCTTTGACTCCGGCTGGCTTGGGTAAGAGCTGTCTCATCCCGCTGATGAAGGGCGGCTACGTGGACTGGATTATTTCGACGGGGGCCAACTTGTACCACGACCTGCACTTCGGTTTGGACATGCACTTGCACAGCGGCACGCCGTTTCTTGACGATGTGGAATTGCATGATGAGGGCGTCATCCGCATTTACGATGTGCTCTTCGACTACAACGTGCTGCTCGATACCGACGCGTTCGTGCGAGAGGTGATCCAGTGTCCGGAGTTCCAGAAGGTCATGGGCACCGACGAGTTCCATTACTTGCTCGGCAAATACGTGCACGCCCGCCAGAAGAAGCTGGGCATCCGGGATAGTTCTATCCTGGCCACGGCCTACCAGTGCGGTATCCCTATTTTCACCAGTAGCCCGGGCGATAGTTCCATTGGTATGAATGTGGCGGCGATGTCGTTGCGCGGATCGCAACTGCTGCCCGATGTGAACCGCGACGTGAACCAGACGGCGGGCATCGTGTATCACGCCAAGAGCACGGGTCACACGAGCAGCGTGTTCATCTTGGGCGGCGGCAGTCCGAAGAACTTCATGCTGCAAACCGAGCCGCAAATTCAGGAGGTCATGGGCATCCAAGAGAAGGGGCACGACTACTTCCTGCAGTGCACGGATGCGCGTCCGGACACGGGTGGTCTTAGCGGTGCCACGCCGGCCGAGGCGGTGAGCTGGGGTAAGATTGATCCGGACAAGCTCCCGGACTCGGTGGTGTGCTACACCGACAGCACCATCGCTCTGCCGCTGCTGACGGCGTACGTCACGGCGCGCGTCAAGCCCCGCAAGCTCAAGCGGCTCTACGACCACCGCGACGCGATTCTCGGCAAGGTACGCGAGATGTACCTGAAGACCGGCACCGTCGACAAAGTCCTCACCAGCCGCAAAGTCGCCAAGCGCTCCAGCTCCATCGGCCTCAAAAAACCCTAAGGGGTCGGTCCCGAATGGCAGTTAGTTAAGGCCTAGGCGTTTCTTGGTGAGCCGCTTTCTGCGAGGCGGGTGGGGTAGGTTTTCCAGCATGTACTCCATGGTGGCCCGCTGCATTTCCTGCAGCAGGTCCCAGATTCGCCGTTGATTGGCCA
>SYMJ01000041.1 GCA_005805505.1 Verrucomicrobiales bacterium
TGGAGTTGACGAGGATCACACGGTAACCCTCTTCCCGCAGTGCTTTGCAGGCCTGAGTTCCCGAATAATCGAATTCACAGGCCTGTCCGATGATGATCGGGCCCGCGCCAATGATGAGGACGGAGTGGATGTCGGTGCGCTTCGGCATGGTCAGAACAGCTGGCGGATGAAACACGGTCCTTGCCCGGCCGGCGACGGAAATCTGTGAGCCGTCCCTGGCAAACTCTCTCGTCAGCGAGCTTGGGTCAACGACCGGCTCGTGGGTGGGTCAAGTGCAGCTCACAGGCCGCATTTGTGCAGCATTGCTTGAATGGCTTCTGGGGTGGACTCCAGTTGGGCGGCACCGGCTAGTAGATCGGCGGTTTCCACCCCGTACCAATGGCGTTTTTTTGGGTCGCACAGACCGGCGATATTGATGGGTGCCACCGTTTCAGACACCCGGGCGACCCAGTCAGCGGTGGGTTGTCGGCCGGCCTCGGCAAGGAGGGACTGGATGGCGGGCCCCAGTCGCGGGTGGCTTCGCAGCAGGAACCCTGGGGCTAGGTGGGGCTTGCCTAACCGGAGGGCCGTTTCGGAGAAGCTGGCGCTGGCGAAGTAAAGCATGGTGAGGGCTTCGAACGCATCGGGCTTGCCGAGCACCCGATAGGCCCCACCAATGAGACTGGCTGTAGCATCGAGGTCGGCCAGCGTGTCGGCCTCATACTGGGTCAAGGCGCTTTCCGGGCAACCGGCCTCCAGGGCCCGTGCCAGGCGATCAATCCCTAGTAGCGACAACACGAAGCCCGTGGAAAAGAGCGGGTCCACGAACCCAGCAGCCATAGGTAATTGTGCCCATCGAGGCCCGACGCATCGGGAGGTTCGGAAGGCTAGAGGCTCAGCGCGCGCCCAAGGGCGGATAAGTCGAGCGGGGGCGAACTGCCGCTCGATCGAGGGGAACCGTTCAAGGAAAAGACGCCAAGCCTCGGCCGGCTCGACGATGGGGGGCTGATCGAGATTCGCCACTTCTGCAAAACCGGCGCTGGTAACCCCGTTATTGAAGCGCAGCACCCACATCCAACCGCCCTCAAAGGTGTGGTGCAGGGCGGCATCATCCGGAGGAAAGGGAGCATCACTGAAGACCCGGTTGTCGTCGGCCCAGCAACCCACCCCGGTGAAATGTGAAAATTGTGCCCGGGTTCGGGGAAAGTCTTCGTAGTGTCTCTCAGAAAGCCCCAAGGCCTGATGCAGGTAGCCCCGAGGGCCGCTGGCATCGACTAAGAAACCGGCGCGTGCTTGAAAAGAGATTCCGTGACGTGTCCCCGCCATTTGAATGCCATCGGCTTCAATATCGCAGGCGGTGAGTGTGGTTTCGTCGTGGTAGTCCACGCCGAGCCGAATGGCTTCCTCGACCAGGAAGGCGTCGAAATCGGGTCGATACCAATGGGTGTCGGCTACGAAGTCGTTGGGGCTGGCCGCCACGAGAAGTTGATCGGAACGGTCATCGCAGGCTTCCCAGAGTTTTCCGGGTGAGTGGTGGAAGTAGCTGAAGCCGCGCTTGAGTCCGCAACCCATGTGCGGGTGGGTGGCCTGCCAGGTGCCCCATTGGGAAAGAGGTCGCAGGCGAGGCAGGTCGTAGCGGTCGGCCAGGATCTCCAGCCACAAATTGGCTAACGGTGTGGAGGATTCGCCGATAGCGAAACGTGGGTGCCGTCCGCGTTCAATGATGAGCACTGAGAGACCAAGACGTCGGGCGATCATGGCCAGAAGCGTTCCGGCAAACCCGGAACCGACGATGGCGAGGTCGAAGTCGGCGGACACGGATCAGACGTTAAGGGTTGGGCGTCAGGTGGCCAGCCTGGAACCACTCTGTCGGAAAAAAGGAGAGAACCTACACTGGCTCGAATCCTAAAGCGTTTCCCTACTACTCCACTCTCGACGTTCTGCGGGCTCCCGGTACCGTCGGGTGCGTCATGTTCAACGACGCCCCGTCGGGGCCTGCGCCCCTCGGCGTACCCAAGAAAGTGAATCTCCGCAGGCCCGATGTTATGCAGGAGGTCTCGGCCCAGGTGGTGGCCCATTACCGCAGCGAATTAGTAGAACGACTCCGGGCCAACGGCGGCGCGTTTTCCTATGGTGGCCTGACCATCCGTTTGGCTAAGGAGTTTGGTTTCTGCTACGGCGTCGAGCGTGCCATTGATTTGGCCTACGCGGCCCGCAAGGTGTTCCCCGAACCGACCCGCATCTTCTTGTTGGGGGAGATTATTCATAATCCGGAGGTGAATGATCAAATTCGGGGCATGGGCATTGTCAGTATTTCGCCGAAGCCCACCGATGAGGAATTGTCCGGCCTACGACTCAATGCCGACGACGTGGTCATTATTCCGGCGTTTGGCACCGAGGTGTCCACCCGCCACCGCATCGAGAGTTTCGGATGTCAGACAGTCGATACGACCTGCGGTGATGTCATGACGGTCTGGAAGCGGGTGCGACAATATAGCAAGGAGGCGGTGACGAGTATTATCCACGGCAAGGCCAAGCACGAGGAGACCAAGGCGACAACCTCGCAGGCCACCGCCTACGGAACCGGGCATTACTTGGTGGTGTTCGACCTCACCGAGACGGATTACGTTTGCAATTACATCCTTCACGGCGGCGACCGGAATGAGTTTCTGAACCGTTTTAAGGGGGCCTACTCTCCGGGCTTTGATCCGGATCTACATTTGGTGGCCGTGGGCGTTGCCAACCAGACCACCATGCTGCGTGGCGAGACGGAAGAGGTTCAGAAGCGTTTCCAGCAGGCCATGCAACAGAAGCATGGTTCCGGAAAGGTGGCCGATCACTTCCGCTTCTTTGATACGATTTGCGGCGCGACTCAAGACCGCCAAGACGCCTTGGAAAAGATGCTTCGTGAACCCATCAATCTCTTAATCGTGGTCGGCGGGTACAATTCCTCAAACACCTCCCATTTAGCGGAAATGGGCGAGAAGGTGCTCCCGACCTACTTCATTAAGAATGCAGCTATGATGGGTTCTCCGGCGCTCATTCGTCACTGGAATCAGCACATTACCGCCGAGGTGACCACCACCGATTGGTACCGAACCGAAGGGGCTCTGACCGTCGGTATTACCGCAGGTGCGAGTTGCCCCAACAACTTGATCGAGGACACCATCAAGCGATTGTTTGACTTCCGAGGGGTCAATATCCTTAAGGTGCTTCAACCAGAGGGTTTGCAACGATGAAGAGCCTTATTTTCAAGTTTTCAGCGTTTGTTTATTTGAGAAAGTCGGACTTTCAGCTTGCCTGAATGGCCAGCACTTCCTATAGCGACCTAAGACTCCTGAAGCAGCGAGTGAGTTTGATCGTACGCATGATGCATTTTCAATCGGAGGCGGCACTTTGAGTCGCCCGTTTTCACGCCCGCAGCCGGGTCAGCCGCAGCACCGGATCAACGGAAAGATTCGAGCCCGTGAGGTTCGTGTCATTGGCATTGATGGACAGCAGGTCGGGATCATGGATCTGGCCGCTGCCATTAACTTGGCCCGACAGAGTACTGTCGATTTGGTCGAGATTGCCGCGACAGCCGTTCCTCCGGTGTGCCGCATCGTTGACTACGGAAAGTTTAAATACGAACTGTCGAAGAAGGAGCGCGACAGCAAGAAGCATCAGGCGGTCAACCTGGTGAAAGAGGTTCAGCTGTCTCCTCGCATCGATCCCCATGACTTGGGAATTAAGAGGGAGCACACGATCGGGTTCCTCTGCGAAGACATGAAGGTCAAGGCGACCCTACGATTCCGCGGCCGTGAAATGGCGCACACGGAAGTCGGCAAGGAGGTTATGAACAAGTTCCTGGAGCAGTTGGCTCCCTGGGGCCATCCCGATTTTCCGCCGAAGTTGGTGGGTAAAGCCATCAACGTGATGATTAGCCCTCTTCCCAAGAACAAGCGGGCCAAGAATCCCAAGGAGGTTGATTTGGAGCCGCCCACTAAGGAAACAGAGAAGCCGGCCTCCACGGGCAAATCGGAACCGGTGAGGGTTTCAACCAATGCGGCCTCGCAGTCCGACTCCTTCGGGCAGAACCCGTTTTCGAGTTTGTCAGTTCCGACAGAAGGCTAAACTTTGGGATCGAGGCTAGGGTTAAAAACCCAAGCCTTATTCCGAGTTAAGAGCTTCGCTTTTTTGGGCTTTCTTTTGTGATGCGCGTGTTGGCATGCCTGCGCGCGGATCACCCAGGCTGAAACCAAGGCTGAAACCAAGGCTGAAACCAAGGCTGAAACCAAGGCTGAAACCAAGGCTGAAACCAAGGCTGAAACCAAGGCTGAAACCATGGGTCGTTTGCGCGCCATCTCCGCCATGTCTGAGAACCGGGTCATCGGAGACTCGGGGCGTATTCCTTGGCACCTTCCGGCCGACTTTCGTTGGTTTCGGCAGGTGACATTGGGAGGAATTTTGCTGATGGGTCGAAAGACCTTCGAGTCCATCGGAAAGCCATTGCCAGGGCGTCAGACCATTGTCCTAACTCGAAGCGCTGCCCCCATCCCGGGAGTACGGACAGCCTCAGAGGTAGAAGCCTTGTTGGAAGAACTCCGGAACGACCCTCGTCCGGTGTGGGTTTGCGGGGGGGCTGAGATTTATCGACGGCTGCTGCCCCGATGCAGTGACCTCTTCTTGACCCGGGTACCAATCACCGTGACTGGCGATGCGGTCTTCCCTCCGTTCGAGTCCGAGTTTGTCTGGATTGCCGAGGTGCTCTGCACACCGGAGTTCCGCGTCGAGCACTGGGTCCACCGATCCACACTCATCGTCGCTCACTCCCCAGAGGCTTTGCCCGTCCACGGATCGGTTTGCTAATCGATCGCCGGACCAGTGGCGGTTGTCAGTGACGGTGTGAAAACCGATGAAACCGGCCGGTTTGAAAATCACTGAGCCAAGAAACTCAACGGATCATCGATCCAGCCTCAGTTTGTCGGTTGCCCGAAGGAATTCTTATCAAGTCGGGTGGGCCCCGGACGCGTTCGGCCTCATCTGGAAGAAGGAGGAAACGTTGGAACTCATCCGGAAAGAAAACGGATCCGAGGATCCGGCAAAACCGCGGATTTCAAACCGGCCAATTTCTGTGGATTCCGGAACGTTGCTGAGAGGCGGTCTCACGACTGGAGACCCAGTTCCGCCCAGAACCCGCTTCAGAAGACTTAAGCCTCTCAGTTGATAGGCTGGATGGCCTGGAGGGAGGCGATGAACTGCTTCATGGCCGGCGACAAGACCTTGGACTTCTTGTGAATTAATCCGATGGGTCGGTTGAGCTCGATGTCGATGAAGGGCATGGCCACCAGGGTGTTTTTTGAAATTTCTTGGGCGACCGTTCCGACCGGGACAATGCTCACCCCGGCGCCGATCTCCACGGCTCGCTTCACGGTTTCGATGTTATCGAACTCCATGACGTGCTTGATGGTGATTCCGTGTTCCTTGAGTTCAAGGTCGATGGCTTTCCGTGTGGGAATATCGGGCTCGAAACCGATAAATTTTTGCCCTTCGAGGTGTGAGAATTTTAGCCCCTTGGACTTGGTGAAAGCATGTCCGGGCGCGCAGATGAGGACCATCTTCTCGGGCTTAAGGGCGAGGGTTTCCAGCTTGGATTCCTTCTGCGGGTAGGCCACCAGACCGATGTCGACCACGTTGCCCAAGACATCGTCATAGACCTGGTTTGCTCGCTGATATTCGACATGGACCTTCACCGACGGGTGCAGCTTGAGGAAGCGCTTCACGTAGGGCTGAAGATCGTGCAAGCCAATGCTGTAAATGGCTGCAATGCGGATAGTGCCCGAGATGACGTTCCGCATTTCCTGGAGGCTGTTAACCAACCCCTCGTAAGTCAGGATGATCTTCTTACCCTGTTCGTAGAGCATCTCGCCCTCGCGGGTCAGTCGGAACTTCTTCTTACTGCGCTCGATGAGGAGAGTCTTGAGCTGCCGTTCCAAGGAGGTGATTTGCTGGCTGACCGCACTCTGAGTGATGTTGTTGATCAGTGCCGCCTTGGTGAACGATTCCGTCTCGGCGAGGTCGCAGAAAACTTTGAAGGACTCGATTTGCACGCCGCAAAGATACTGCGAACTGGCCATCTGCCATCAGGATTTTTCCTAGAAAAGGAGTCAAAAAGGGGTCGGTCCCACCTATTTACACAAAAAGGGCCAGTTTATCACTTTTTTAAAACCCACTATTCTGACCTTCCAATATCCCTGCGCGACCTCGTCAACCGTGCGACTGGACCTCCTTCGTCGTGATCACGGTATTTTTATCTGTCCTGACGCTGGGTGGCAAAACGGATCAAGAATGGCGTGAGGTTGGCAGCGGAATGTGGTTATATGGGGCGTGGCCAAGCCGGATTGCTTTGAACTGCACGATGGGTCGATTGTTAACATCCTCTATGAAGATCGTGGGGTGCTGGCCATCGACAAGCCGGCCGGCTGGATGCTGGGGCCAGATGACGGTGATCATGTCGACCGTAGTCTTCATCGGGCTTTGGTTGATTCTATCGAGGCGGGAGATTGGTGGGCTCGATCCCGGAACCTGAAGTTTCTACGCTTTGTGCACCGTCTGGACGCGCCGACCACCGGGGTGCTGCTGTTCTCCAAGAGCCAAGGTGCCATGCCTGCGTTGTCGCGGGTTTTCGCCGAGCGGACTGTTAAAAAGGCCTACCTAGCGGTGACCGACGGCGTTCCTCGATTGGGCGAATGGGTGTGCCACGAGCCGCTGGGGCCCGATCTGGTTGAGCATGGCAAGCACCGGGTAGATCACAGTCCTGAAGGCAAGCCGGCTGAGACAGGCTTCCGGGTGCTGGGCTCTCGCGAGGGTAGGGCGCTGGTGTTGGCGTTGCCGATCACAGGACGGACTCATCAGATCCGCCTGCACTTGGCGCATGCCGGATGCCCGGTCGCTGGCGATATTCTCTACGGCCGTAAGGACTTCCACGGACTGGCGCTGCGGGCCTTCCGGTTAGAATACCCGGATCCGTTCCTGCGGAGGCCGACGCTCATCATCGCGCCGACAGAGGGGTTCTGCCGCCGCTATGGCTACGATCCTCTGCTGGTGCCGGAAGAATTTAGGAATCGTCCGCGTCGGCCCGTGAGCGCAGCAGAGTCTCCCGTGGAAAAATCAGGAGGCCCGGTCCGGGCTAAGGCTCACCCGCAGGGAAAGCCGGCCTCCGCTCCGAGTCAGCCGAACCGGGTGGTCAAAGAGCCGGCTCAGCGACCCGCTGGTGAGCGATCGGCCGATGGGGCCGGAGGTCAGCACAGTGCCACCCCGAAGCAGTAGGGCGTGGCTGAAGATCGGGGTGATCTCCTCGACGTGGTGGGTCACGAGGACCAGCGTCGGGGCATTGGGCCGGCGTGAAAGACGGTTCAGAAATTCTAGGAACAGCTCTCGGGCCACAGGGTCCAACCCGGTGCATGGCTCATCGAGGATTAAGAGTCGGGCGTCCGACATCATGGCCCGCGCGATGAGCACCCGTTGACGTTCGCCCTGGGAAAGTACAGCCCAGGGGCGACGAGCCAAGTGGCCGATTTCCACCGACTCCATCAACTCCCGCGCTTTCGCGGCGTCGGACCGCTTGGGGGTTCCCCAGTAATCGATGATCGCGTAGCGGCCGCTGACCACGGTGTCGAGGGCGGGCTCAGTGTCGTTCATCATCTGCCGCACCGACGAACTAACGATCCCCAGCTTCATCCGAAGCTCCCGCCAGTCGGCCTGGCCGTACTGTTCACCGAGCAGAGCGATGTCGCCGCGTGTGGGCATCAGGTAACCCGCCAGTGCCGACAACAAACTGGTCTTACCCGAGCCATTGCCTCCCAGGAGCGCCCAATGCTCGCCGGGCATCACCCGCCAAGACAGGTCGGTGAGGATCGGGACACGGTCGCGGAGAATGGTCAGGTTCGTGATGTCGAGGACCGGTGCGGAACTCATTGAACTCGAGAGCCTCGGGAATTGGCCTGCAAAAGGGAAGCAGCGGGGTGCCCCGAATGCTCCCCTGAATCCGGGGGATCAGCGCCCAATGCCGGGAGCGGGTGAGGCAGATTCGATCCGGCGGAGCGCCCAGGCCGCGTGTTCGGCGATGAGGGGCTCGGGATCTTGGGCCGCCTGCGTCAAGGCCGGGATCGCCCGAGGGTCTCCGACATTGCCCAGGGCGACGCACACATTGCGCAGCAGCCCGCGCCGCTTGGTCCGCAGGAGGGGCGTGCCCGCGAAGCGCGACTTGAACGTCGCTTCGTCGAGGGACAGCAGTTCAATCAAATCGGGTTGGGCCAGATCGGCTCGATGGTGTTCGCGCAAGATCGCTCCGGCGCGCGCAAAGCGGTTCCAAGGACAGGCGGCCAGGCAATAGTCGCAGCCGAAGATGCGGGTGCCGATCGCGGGGCGCAGGTCTTCGGGAATGGAACCCCGATGCTCGATGGTGAGGTACGAAATGCACCGTCGGGCATCCAGCGTGAAGGGTGCCGGCAGGGCGCCGGTGGGGCAGGCGCTCAGGCAGCGGGTGCAGGATCCGCAGCGGTTGTGCTCGGGCGCATCGGGTTCCAGTTCGGCGGTCGTCAGAATCTCCGCCAAGAGGAACCAATTGCCCAGGCTCCGCGAGATGAGGTTGGTGTGCTTGCCAACGAAGCCGATGCCTGCGCGTTGGGCCAGATCGCGCTCCAGGATGGGCCCGGTGTCGACATACCACAGCGAGCGCTGCGCCACGCGGGCCTCGGTGTCGAGAAACTCCGTGAGGGCTCGCAAGGGTTCTTTGAGCAGATCGTGGTAGTCGGGATGCTGCGCGTAGCGGGCGACGACTCCGGACAGAGAGGAAGACAAAGGACTGGCCATCTCGGGGTCGGGATTGACGCTGGCCGGGCCGCTGGGCGCCCGGTTTAAGCCCACAACCTCGGAGCCCGCGCGACCCGAAACCTTCTGCTCGGCTGGCCGATGATAGCTGATCGCTAAAGTGATCACGCTGCGAATCCCGGGCAGGACCCGCGAAAGATCCGCCCGCTTCTCCGGAGCCTTGGCCAGCCAGGCCATTTCGGCATGACGCCCCTCGGCCAACGCCCGCTCGAAGTCCGGGGCGGAGGCCGGTGGTTCGGCCGTGGTCACCCGGCAGGCGTCGAAGCCCAGCTCAATGGCCTTCTGCACGAGGGCGGCTTTGAGCTCGGCCTTGGGCGTGGCCCCAGGGCTCATCGACCCAGCATGCGGCGCAGCACGTTGTGAGTGATTTGCTGCACACGGGGATCGGGCCCTTTGGGCTCTGTGTACACCTTGGGGTGCAGGTAGCCCGGCGGCTCGGCCAGGCCGTCAGCCCACCAGCAGGTCGCGGCGTTGAAGACGATGTTCGTCTTGGGGCCCGGATAGGTCGTAGCGGTGTAAACGCCGCCGTTAGGCTTACCCGGGGCGTCTTGCGTGGGGCCGGTCGCCACGATTTCGAGGCCCTTAATCGGCGCCGGATCTCCGTGCCATTCCCAGCCGATGAGTCCGGGGATGCGATCGCCTTCCTTCATGCGGGTATCGCGGTAAATCCAATGGTCGGGCCGCGTGCAAATCCAGTCGGCTCCACCGGTGACCGGCCCGGTGCTGTGGGCGCCGACCAATTCGTTGGCGTAAGGCCGCTCGTGTTTGAGCGAGCTCATTGACACGAACTCACGGGTGCCTCCCGGCGGGCCGTACACCCCCACCCGCTCAAAGGACCGCAGCTTGGGGTCGCCCTCAAGGATGCGTCCGCAGACGGCGTTGCCCGAAAAGAAGCCCACGCTCACGCCAGCCAGAATCGCCGCCTCGACGTTGCGGTACATCTGAATCGTCCAGTACTCGTCGTGGCCGACGCTCAGTAAGCCATCGGCGCGCAACAGACCCGCGCGGTCGAAATGCGTGTCGGCATTCGAGATGTAGCTCACGTCATAGCCGTGGGCTTCGAGCCAGTACACGAAGGGGTATTCCCACAGGAAGAACTCCCCTGAACCGATGGAGAGCGGTTGGTCTACGATCTGGCAGTACTTGCCGTAGGGTCGGTTGAATCCCACGCGTACGCCGCCGCCCCAGTACCACTCGCTCTTTCCATCGTCATAGAGGGAGAATTGCGAGGGCCAGCGGTTGTAGGCCTGCCAGGTGTTGTCAGAGCACTGGAACAAGTAGCTCGCCTCGCGTTGGTCGCGGACGATGAAGATGATGTAGCTCTGAATGCCCTCCTTGAGCTCAGTGAGCTTGGCCAAGTAGACGCCGCTGACCCACTCCTCGGGGATTAGCAGCTGGGCGCAGGGCTCCCATTGGCAGAGACGTTCGCGCTTCGAACCGACCTCAGGATCGGGCTGCACGCGACCTTTGAACGGGCCCATGTGGCGCATGAATCGCCCGGCCCTCCCGCCGTAGAAGCCCATCCGGTAAATATCGATGGTGAAGTCCGACGCCGGATTGGTGCTAATGTGGAAGGTGAGGTACTGGCCCGCGCTAACGCTAGTCCGCGAGGCGTAGCCCTCGATCGCCGGGCTCCGGTAGCGGGTTGTCGGGTCGATCCGCGTCTTAGTCAGCATCCAGTCCCGGGTGCCCGGGTTCAGGTTCTCGAGCCGAATTTTGTTGGGCCCGCGGTCATGGGCCAACGGGGCTGCCACTCCATTCAGAGCGAGCGAGCCCGCCGCCCCGGCCAACGCTTTCACGGCCGCCCGACGGGAGACAGGGTTCGTGTTCATCATCTGCTCCAGAGCCTACCCCCCACCCTCGCCCGATGCACTTGGAGAGTTTTGTACTGCCTGTGGGAATTTTAGCGAGATGCACCCGACGCCGGGACTTCGGACGCGTTGAGAGCGGAGAACCGAGGCTGGAATAGGGAGCAAATCGTCCTTGGGGACCGCGTCGGGAGTTGGGGCGTGTGCGGTTTATCTAGGGCTGCCACCCACGGATCGTCGCCGGTAGGTCTGTGTGAAGGCTTAGCGCGGACGGAAAGAGCAAAGGCGGCAGACGTCGGTTGAAGAAGTCGGCGCCGAATCAACATGCTACAGCACGTGAAAGAGGGGCGAAAATCCGAAAACTCCACGAAAGAAATTACCCTCACCGAGCGAAGACTGATGTAGCGATCCGAGCGCGCTCATCCACGGACTTGTAATAACGCTGCTAAAATTGATGCAAACGCTCAAAACCGATTGACGTGATTTCAATTTTTAAATATTTAGTTACCCGACACACCAATTTTTTCACTGTCGATCTCAACGCCTCCAAGGAACCATTGCCATGACCCTCTCTGCCACCCCCAGAAATTTCAAACGGAACGCCTCATCGGCGACGGGCGCGAGTCACAACTCCGTGCACGCCTCGCAGCGCGGGCGGAGCGGAGTGGGGCGGAGTGGGGCGGAGTGAGGCATGCTGCGGTCCGGAAGTGCATCATGGAACACAGTGGTCTCGGTCCGCCCTCCGTGGTTCTATTGAAAATAGCGGGAAACCAAAATAACGATGCTATTATACAAAAATCCTGAGTCAAATAATTCAGACTAAAAGTGTTTATCAGTCCTAAGATCTTCCGATCAAAAAATCAGCGATCAAAATAATTCATCAAATAAGACCGTAAAAAATCACATTAAATAAAATAGAGACAATGAAAAATATTAATTCAAATTATATCAGGAAACAGTTTGGTCCCGCGCCGGTTTTCTTGATCGCCGCATCGATTATTATGGCGACCAGCTCAGTTTCTCCGTTACATAGCCAAGGAAAGTCTCTACTCTCAGGCGCACTTTATTTTGGGAATGAAGCGTTGACAGATAATGTTTTATTAACAAGGAAGTTTTCGTCTTACAACAGGTTATACCAGCGGAAATATGCGAACTCGGTATACAACCACGTTTGTTCAATTACGAGTACAGTTAACGCCTATAATTCCGACACAATTTATACGCATACACGAACTGTGAATTCATTGGTAAATGGGCGCATTGTTCACACAGAGAAATCGAATTCCGAGTTTTGGCCAACATTGGGAGTTGGTTCACAACCTACAAATGAATCAAGCATTCAAGATGAAGAAAAACGGTTCCTCGCTACTTTCAGTGAGTAGCAGTAGCTCCCAAGATAGCGGAGCGACTTGGATGTTTCTTGTCCCAACAAGGATTGATCCTAGGCATCGACAGCAATTGCTCCGGTGGTCGTGAGAAGCGTCCAGGTTGCGCCAA
>SYMJ01000042.1 GCA_005805505.1 Verrucomicrobiales bacterium
CCAGCATCTCGAAAAAGGTGTGGTGATAGGTGTCCAGGCCGACGTCAACCAAATCGTTGTGTTTGCCACCGGCGCGAATGCACTTCTGGGTGTCTGCGGCCCGGGTATCGAGTGCCGGAACCGATCCGGCCCACTTGGAGACATCGGCTTTTCGTTCGCCCAGAAAAATTGGAACGAACTGATTCATGCCAGCATTAGTGAACAGCAGGTTAGGGCTGTCCGGCAATAGGCTGGAGCTAGGAACGATCGTGTGCTGCTTGGAACGGAAGAAGTCCAAGAACGACTGGCGGATCTGGGCGGACGTCATGGTATACGATTTTGGGATTTCAAAACACCCCGGAAACAGGCCGCGAAGACTAGAGATTGGCCGAAAAATGGGAAGCACCCTATTTGGTTCGGTTTCGCGAATTGCCGGCGCGACTTCGAGACGACGAAGTACTCTATGGGGCATCCATCGTCACCACTGACTAATTCTTTATCCCTCATGGGGGGTATGCGATCGAGTCTCGAAGAGTTTTACTGGTTTGGCTCAAGCCTTTGTATTGAGCGACCGATAACCCACCCACATCAAAATCGAAGGGTGTCCGCCACAAAACCATCCAAAGCTCTGATCCTCCTGGTCGATGACGACATCGACTTGCGCAGCATCATTCATCGTTTTCTGGAACGATCCGGATTCTCCGTCGTGGCCGCAGGCAACGGTCGGGAAGCTTTGGTACGCTTGGAAACCCAGCGCGTCGACCTGATGTTGACGGACCTGATGATGCCAGAAATCTCCGGGATCGAGCTCATACAAACCGTGCGGCAAACCAGTTCATTGCTCCCGATCATCGCCATGTCGGCCGATGCGGACCTGCGAAACGATCGTTCCCTGGAATTGGCGGCTCAAGCAGGAGCGCAAGTGGTCCTAGAAAAACCGTTCGCCATGAACCGTCTGATCCGAGAGGTTCAACGCCTTCTGGCGGCCCCTGAAATTCATTGAGGAGCGCCAGTCGTTGTATGACTGGTTCACAACTCTCGTTTTTTTTACTCGCGGCAACCCTGCTCTGTGGATGCGGATCCCTCAGTGGCCCCTCCGTGACCTACACAGCGGCTCGGATGAGCGGCCGAATCACCGACTCGGTCACCGGGAAGCCTGTCCCCAATGCCATGGTGGGGCGAACTCTCTGGACCCACCGCCATGCCACGGGTGGTTTCCTGAAGGCGGCCGAAGAACAGGTATTGCGACAAGATTTTGCCAACAGCGATGCCGACGGGAGGTTTGTCCTTCCGGAGCAACGAGTCGCCCTACTGTTTTCCTTAGGCGAAACCCGGCCTAATCTGCGCCTGGCAGTGAGTCATTCTCGATACACCTCCTGGACGACGAACTACCCCGTGTCGGCTCTGGATAAAGACCCGAATCGCCCCAGCCTGGATACCGGTTCGCTGTTACTGGTTCCCCGCAAGCCCTGACTCAAGCCTTCGGGAGCATTCCCCAGTTGTTTGATCCCAAAACCCGCGGCAACAGCCTGTCCTCGCCAAAAACAGCCTGTCCCTTATCTGGTAGCGTCCGACCAACCACTGCACACCGTCAGGACTTTCCATTTCCATTGGTTGATAGCCGGCCCCTAATTCACGAAGTCACCCGCGCGCCATAGCCTGTCCCTTCCTCTCAATAGCCTTTTCCCCTCCTCTCATCATGAATCTGCTAAAAAAACTGCGTTGGATCCTGATCGCTCTATTGGGGACAGGCTCTTTTTCGACCGCGATGGCCGGAAAACCAGCCGAACGCCCCAATGTGGTCCTGATTCTGGCGGATGATTTGGGGTTCTCGGATCTCGGGTGTTACGGAGGCGAGATTCCGACACCCCACCTCGACGCTCTCGCCTCGGGCGGACTTCGCTACACCCAGTTTTACAATACAGCTCGCTGTTGGCCCTCCCGCGCTGCAGCCCTGAGCGGGTTCTACGCGCAGCAGGTGCGACGGGATGCCGTCCCCGGTGTCCCGAGCGGCACCAGCGGAAAACGCCCCTCCTGGGCCAAACTCCTGCCCGAATATCTGAAGAACCTGGGCTATCGCTCCTACCATTCCGGGAAATGGCACGTGGATGGCAATGCGCTGTCCAATGGATTTGAGCGGTCCTATCGATTGGATGATCACGACCGGTATTTCGCACCCCGGTTCCATTCGGAAGATGATGTCGCCCTGGAGCCTGTCCCTACGAATTCGAATTATTATGCCACCACAGCGATTGCTGACCACGCGATCCGGTGCCTGAAAGAACATGCAACCCGGTTCCAAGATCGGCCGTTCTTCAGTTTCGTAGCGTTCACGGCACCGCATTTCCCGGTTCAGGCCCCGGCTAGTGACGTGGAACGCCATCGCAATCGCTACCTGAGCGGCTGGGATCAACTCCGGGAGGAACGCTGGAGTCGAATCCAATCATCCGGCGTGGTTTCCGGAGCCTTGCCGCCGATGGAACGCGAAATCGGGCCTCCCTACGACTTTCCCGATGCCCTGAAATCTCTGGGAGCCAACGAGATAAACCGGCCACTGCCTTGGGAGGAACTGTCCAGCAGCCAACGCCGTTTTCAGGCCGACAAAATGGCGGTCCACGCGGCCATGGTGGATCGAATGGATCAGGAAATCGGCCGGATCGTCCGCCAACTCCAGACCATGGGCCACTTCGAGGACACGCTGATTTTGTTCCTTTCGGACAATGGTGCCAGCGCAGAGATCATGGTGCGCGGCGACGGACATCATCCCGATGCGCTGTGCGGAACCGGAGCAACTTTTCTCAGCATCGGCCCAGGTTGGTCCTCTTTGGCGAACACGCCGTTCCGCCGTCACAAGACCTGGGTGCATGAAGGGGGCATTGCCACTCCATTCATCGCCCATTGGCCTCAAGGCATCACCCACCACGGCGCGTTGCGAAAGACGCCGGGCCATCTCATCGATCTGGTCCCCACGGTTCTGGAATTGGCCGGAGGGAACTGGCCAGAAAAGAACCATCCCCCGGAAATGCCGAAGCCGCCGGGGCTCAGCCTAGTCCGAACCTTTGCTCAAGACACCGATCTGAAGCGAGAAGCCCTCTGGTGGCAACATGAGGGCAACCGAGCCCTTCGGGAGGGTGACTGGAAAATCGTGGCAACCGGCGTAAACAGCGCATGGGAACTCTACAACCTTGGTCAGGATCGGGCTGAAACCATCAATCTGGCCTCCAAACATCCTAAACAAGTTCTGGCCATGGCCGCGCGGTGGGAATCCATGACAGCATCGCATAGGGCCACGGCAACCACCCGCCCGAGCGCCTCCTCACTATTTCCTGAATGGAAACACTCCGCCTCTCTATTCGTCCTCACAACACCGGACGGAGCCCACCTTCCGGATGGAGTCACGCTCGAGTCTTTCCCCCTCCTAGTCCGACTTGGCCGCGACGACTTCGACTTCACACAAGCCTGTCCCCATGGGGAGGACCTGCGCTTTTCAACACACGAGGGACAGGCTCTGCCTTTCGAAATCGAATCCTGGGACACCGACAAGGGTTCCGCTGCCATTTGGGTGCTAATTCCCCAGATCCGCGGCAACCAGCGCCAAGAACTCCGCGTTCACTGGGGAAATCCGACCGCCCCAACCGCTTCTAGCGGATCCCAGGTCTTCAACCCATCCCATGGATACATCGGAACCTGGCACCTCGGAGAATCGATCCAGGACACCACCGGAACCCTAACTTCGGAAAATCGTGGAACCACCCCGAGGCCCGGAGTCATCGGAACCGCCCGACGCTTCAAGGAAGGCCAAGGCATCTTTGGAGGGAACACCTCCAACCGCTACCCGGCCGGCGCTGGCCCGCACACCTCGCAAGCGTGGTTTTGGGCGGATCAACCCAACGGCCGGATCCTGGCTTGGGGCAATGAACACAACCAAGGTAAGGTAGTCCTCCACTACACCAGCCCACCTCAAGTTCGGTTGGACTGCTATTTTTCCGGAGCCAACGTCGCAACCCAGAACCCGGTCCCTGCCCATCAGTGGACCCATGTCGTCCACACCTGGGAAGCCGGTGAATCCAAGGTCTACATCAACGGAATCTTGGACGGAGTCTCCCGGACACCCAGGGCTCCATTGAACCTACGGCAACCGGCCCGACTATGGATTGGCGGTTGGTACGATCACTTTGATTTTGACGGCGTTATCGATGAAGTTCGCGTTTCAAACCGGGTTCGCAGCCCAGATTGGATCCGATTGGAGTATGAGAACCAAAAACCGTTACAAACCGTTGTCGGGCAACTGGTTCAATCAGGTCGCGATTTCAATGTCACGGTGGATGTAACGACCGAAACCTCCAAGGGACAGGCTACCTCCAAGGGACAGGCTACCGTTGCTCCCAAGGGACAGGCTCCGGTTGTCTTGGAGGAGGGACAGGCTCTGGGGTTGATGGCGAGGGCCGGCGGGGCGCAGAGGGTGTGGTGGACCCGACGGGAAGCCGAGGGGAAGCCGGTGGTTGTGGCGGTAAACCAGTTCCGTTACCGGCTCGAGGCAGGTCGGGTTTCAGGGGACGCGTCGGTGACCCTGACCTTCCATGCGGCGTACCCGGAAGGAATTCGCCAGCAGGAGATCCCTGTCACCCTCCGCGAAGCCATCCCGGATCCAGAGTTCTCACTGAAGGCACCCAGTCGCTGGGACGGGCGCAGTCCGCTACCATTAAAAGCCCAACTAAAATCGACCGAAGCAGCACTCATCGCTGCCGGAGCTTCAAAACTGAAGGTGACCTGGTCTGTGGAGCCACTGGCCACGGTCCGGGAAATTCAGGGCCATAACCTGATCCTGAAACGGGCACTTCATGAGGGCCAACTGACCGTGACCGCTACGCTCGATAACGGTGGGACGCCGATCCGCCGATCAGTAACGTTAGCGGTGCAGCCTCCGAGCCATGATGGGTGGGTTCAGCGATCACCCGAATCCGCAGAGTTGCCGCAGGATAACCAATTCTACGCCCGAAACGACCGCAATGAGGGAACCCTGGTCGCGACGGGCTCTATCCAAGAACCCGCCGAGGCGGTGGTGGTTCGATTGTTTGCCCAAGATACGTCGGGGAATGCGGGGACTAGGGACAGGCTCGTGACGCAACGCCGGGAACGGTTGAAGGCGGATGGGTTTTTCCGCTTCGATCTACCCCTCAAGCCCGGGCTCATCCAATACCGTTTCGAAATGGTTCGCCTCCATGAGGGGCGGGAGACACGAGTTCATTCGGCCACGAATATCGCGTGCGGAGACGCTTACCTCATCGATGGACAATCCAATGCGGTTGCCACGGATTGGGGCCCGGACAAACCGGACTTCCGCAGCAATTGGATACGATCCTTCGGCAGCATGGGGAATGAACCCACTGAGGCAGGATCTTGGGGCACGGCCGTCCATCGCGGGCGGGACAGTGAACGCCATCAAGTCGGCTATTGGGCCATGGAATTGGGCCGCCACTTGGTCGAAACCCACCAGATCCCGGTTTGCTTCCTCAATGGAGCCGTGGGGGGCAGCCGTATCGATCAGCATCAGCGCAACCCGACTCACCCAGCGGACCCGGCCACCATCTACGGTCGCTTGCTGGCTCGAGTTCGCGCGGCAAGGCTGACCCACGGCGTCCGTGCGGTAATTTGGCATCAGGGCGAAAACGACCAAGGCGCTGACGGCCCCAGTGGCGGCTATGGTTGGGAAACCTACCGATTACTCTTCATCGACCTCGCCGCGGCCTGGGCCACCGACTACCCGAACCTGCGCCATCACTACGCCTTCCAGATCTGGCCCAAGGCTTGTTCCATGGGCACCGATGGCTCAGACAATCGACTCCGAGAAGTACAGCGAAATCTCCCCTCGGCCCTGTTGCACCTGACAGTGATGTCCACTCTGGGCATCCAACCTCCCGGGGGATGCCACTATCCGGCCCAAGGCTATGCGGAGATGGCCCGGCTCATCGCCCCATTAATCGATCGCGATCTACACGGGCTAGAACCCAAGAAATCCATCACGGCTCCCCACTTGTTGCGGGCCGCCTACGCGAATTCGACCCACTCCCAATTGGTGTTGGAGTTCGACCAACCCGTGCGCTGGGATCCTGCTCTGATCCACGATTTCTGGCTCGATGGCAGCAAGGATCGTATCGCTTCCGGAAGGACCGACGGCAACCAGTTGATCCTGACATTGCACCAACCGTCTCAGGCCAAAACCCTCACTTACCTCGACAGCACGTCCTGGGATCCGGAACGCCTGTTGCGCGGCCTCAATGACATCGCTGCGCTCACGTTCTGCGAGGTGTCGCTTAAAGAAACCCTGAAAGCAGCCTCCCCGAGGAAGACCGCGCGCTGATTCGGCTAGGCTGCGCCGGACGCAACCCATTCGCAGGGAACCTCCAACGGCACCCCGCGATAAATGGGGCAGTTCAGCTGTCAGTGACGAAGTAAAAACCGACGGAACCTGCCGGTTTGAAAACCACTGAACCCAGACACTCAACAGATCATCGATCCGGCCTCAAAGTGTCGGTTGCTCGAGTGACTGATTATCTAGTTTGGCGGGACCCGGACGCTTTCGACCTCATCTGGCAGAGGGAAGAAAACGGTAGTTCTCAATTTGGAAGAAAACGGATCCGGGGATCTGGCAAAATCGTAGTTTTTAAACCGGCAACTTTCCGTGGGTTCCGGAACGTTGCTGAGATTCAGCCCGGAAACGTCATCGAGGAGACCTTCGCCTTCACCGCCGCATCCATCTGGATAATCGGCGGCCAAGGGCGATCGAACCCTTCGCCCGCTACCTTGCGCGTGGCGTCGAACCCCATTTTACCGCCCATGCCAATGTGCGAGGTCGCATGGTCGAGCACATCGGACGGCCCGCGCGTCAGCAAGGTGTCGCGTTGCGGATCGGTGTCGGCGAAGAGGTGGAAGAGCACCTCGCGGGTATCGTGAACATTCACCTCGGCATCCACCACGATGATGTACTTCGAGAACATCATCTGCCCCATACCCCAGAGGCCGTGCATGATTTTGTAGGCCTGCATGGGATAGGTCTTGCGGATGCTCACCACCACCAAGTTGTGGAAGGTGCCTTCCGCCGGCAAAGAGATGTCCACGATCTCCGGGAAGTTCATCTGGAAAATCGGCAGGAAGAGCTTCACCGACGCGGCTCCAATGTAGAAATCCTCCATCGGCGGAATGCCCACGATGGTGGCCGGATACACCGCATCCTTACGATGGGTGATGGCCGTGACATGGAGCACGGGATAGGGCTCAGGCAGCGTGTAGTATCCGGTGTGGTCTCCAAAGGGGCCTTCCATCCGCAGGGGTTCGGTCGGATCCACATACCCCTCGATGACAAAGTCGGCATTGGCCGGAACTTCGAGGTCATTGGTCTCGCACTTCACCAGTTCGACGGCCTTCTTGCGCAAATATCCAGCCAACAAGAATTCATCCAATCCATCGGGCAACGGAGCCGTGGCGGCGAAGGGGAACATGGGATCGCCACCGAGAAAGATGGCGACAGGCATGCGTTGACCGGTCTCGTAATAACGACGGCCGTGGCGCGCAGCGACCTTCTGCAACTGCCAATGCACACCGGTCGTGCGGTCGTCGTAAACCTGGATCCGGTACATGCCCAAATTGCGGGCCCCCGTGTCCGGATCTTGCGTTACCACGCACGGCAACGTGACAAACCGCCCCCCATCGAGCGGCCAGCACTTGAGGATGGGTAAGTTGGCCAGCGTGGGTGGCAACGGATCGGTTCCCTTCCGCCAGTCGGGCGCATCGGGCCACGGCTCCTGCCGACGAGCCGGGGCATCGAATCGGTGGATCACCTCCTTGCAGGGGCCGCTCTTCACCGTCTTGGGTTTCGCATGGCGCAAATCCAAGGCCAGCGACAGAAGCCGCAACGCCTCTTTCATGGAGGCCGGCGGGCGGGCCTTCATGAGTCCACCCAGTTCAGCGGCCACGTCGTCCACCGAAGCGGCATTCATGCTCATGGCCATGCGCTTCCAGGAACCGAGCGTGTTGATGGCCACCGGGAACGGGGAAACAACACCCCGGACCGTGGGCTTCTCGAAGAGCAACGCCTTGCCGCCGCCCGGTTTCTTCATTTCACGGTCGGCGATCTCGGTGATCTCCAACTCGGTGGCGACGGGATGCGAAATACGGATCAACTCCCCGGCTTTTTCGAGCGACTCTACCCAGTCCCGGAACGATTCAAACGCCATGTTGGTCGCACGGTACGGCCCGTGGGTAATCCCGCAACGCTGGGATCTTCCGGAGTGAGGGCTTAAGCCAGGAGTGAGGGCACCGGCTTGGCTCCGGTCACTTCCGCATCCGTGAGACTCGCTTCGCGTCCCTCGTGGGGAACATGGAGGCGGGTGTGATCCAGCCCCAATTGTCCCAACAGTGTGGCGTGAAAGTCGTGGACACTGACCACGTCCTGAACCGCCTTGTAGCCGAACTCATCGGTCGCTCCATGGACATGCCCCGCCTTGAAACCGCCACCCGCAACCCACAGAGAAAATGCGTGCCGATTGTGATCGCGACCGTCTTTGCCCTGGGAGATCGGCAGACGCCCGAATTCGCCGGTCCAAAGCACAATGGTGTCGTCGAGCAACCCACGGGCTTTGAGGTCCTGGACCAGTGCGGCACTGGGCTGGTCGGTCATGGCACAGAGGCCCTTGAGACGCTCGGCGTTTTTGTCGTGGGTGTCCCAAGGCTGGCCGCTCAAGAACAACTGCACGAACCGCACGCCCCGCTCGACCAGACGCCGGGCGATGAGGCACCGCCGCCCGTATTCGGCAGTCACCGGGTTGTCGAGGCCGTAGAGCCGCCGTGTGGCCGCCGATTCCCCCGACAAGTCCATCACCTCGGGCACGGCGGTTTGCATGCGGGCGGCGGTCTCGAATTGGGCCAACCGTGCCTGCCATTCGGAATTGGCGGGATCGCGCTCGGACTGATGCCGATTGAGACGGGTGATGAAGTCCAATTGATGACGCCGCGCCTCGGCAGAAATGCCGGCCGGTGTTTGCAAATGAAACACCGGCGTCTTGCCACTGCGGAAGGGAGTTCCCTGATACAATGCCGGAAGGAATCCGGAGGACCAATTCCGCTCACCATCGACCGGGAGGCCTCCGGGATCCGACAGCACTACATACGCCGGCAAATTTTCATTCTCCGAACCCAGACCATACAGCACCCAGGAACCCATCGAGGGCAATCCCGCCAGAAACCGCCCCGTATGCATGATGCGCAACGCCGATTCGTGGTCCACCGACCCGGTGGTCATGGAACGGATCAAGGTGATGTCGTCGGCGATGGATCCGGTGTGCGGCAGCAATTCTGAAAGATGCATGCCGCACTGGCCCTGAGGCCGAAATTGATAGGGAGCCCCCAATACATTGCCTGCCTGCTTGTCGAAGTGAACCTCCAGATCTCCACCCGGATACGGTTGCCCACTCCAACGATTCAACGCGGGTTTGTAGTCGAAGAGATCCATCTGACTCGGACCACCATGTTGAAAAAGACTGATGACCGCCCTCGCCTTGGGTCGTCGGTGCGCGGGCGCGACTGCTCCAGCTGCCAGAAGTGGGTCCCGCGACAACAACTGTTGAAGCGCCAGGAAACCCAGGCTTCCGGCCGAACGCCCCAGAAAACCACGCCGCGTCAGGGAATCCATGGAGGGGTTCATCGGAGGTAGAGGCAATCGTTGAGGGTGAAGAGAGACTGGGCAAAATCCCGCCAAGCACGCTGGTCGGAATCGGCATGGGCCGCATGAAGCAATTGCTGACGGAGTAGAAACTCTTCCGAGGCCAAACACTCGGCAACATCGGGCTCACGACTGCAAACCAGCAAAAAGGCCCACTGAATGCGCGCCTTCTTTGAGGCCTTGCACTCCCGATCGAGCCGAAGAACCAAATCCCGGGCCCGCTGCAGAGTGAACTCCGAATTGAGCAAGCTCAGGGATTGCAGCGGCATGGTGGTCCGAGCCCGACGGGTGCAGTTGAACACCAACGACGGCGCATCGAAGTTAACCAACCAGGTCGGCACCTGCGTCCGACGGTGTTGGAGAAACACCGAACGGGCCCGTGCTCCCGGCGCGGACTCCTCCGCCAAAACCTCTCCGTCGCCGTTGCGCGGGGTAGGAACATACGGACCACTGGATTTCGGATCCAAAACCCCACTAGCCGCGATGATCAGGTCGCGAATTCCTTCGGCATCGAGCCGGTGGACGGGAAACCGCCACAACCCCCGATTGGCCGGGTCGACGGACATCTCCTCCGCACGCGGCGCACTGGATTGCTGGAATGTGCGGGAACCCAAGATTTGCCGGTGGAGATGCTTCAGGCTCCAGCCTGAATTCACAAACTCGGCCGCCAACCATTCCAACAATTCGGGCTGGGTCGGAGGTGAGCCACTCAGGCCGAGATTCTCTGACGTCTCCACCAATCCGATACCCCAGCACTGCTGCCAGATCCGGTTGACGGTGACACGCGCCAGCAAGGCCGCTTGCGGAGTGCCTGGCGCCGTCAACCAGTGCGCCCAAGCCAACCGCCGGCCGGTGGTCCGCCCGTGAGGGACAGGCAACGCCGCTGGGAGTTTCTGCCCGCGATCCAGAAACCCCGGAAAGGCCGGCTCGACCGGCTCACCCGGGGTCTTGGGGTTGCCGCGTTTGAGCAAGGGCACCGGGCGTGGCTCTGATTGCACGTCGCTGACCCACGCAATGCGCCCCGGTTTGGGTAATCGCTGAGCCTTGAGGACAGCCAACCGACGGTCCCTCTCCTGGACTTGAGTTTGCAGTGCCAGTTCGTAGGTCAACCAGCGCTCGTGTTCTGGGGTTCCTGCACGCGGAGAAGCCTGGATACGCACCTGATCGACCTGGAAGCTACGGCCACAACACAACTCAAAGGCAAACCCGCCCGGCGGCAGGTCTGAGGCTGATAAGGTTAGCGGCTTGCCATCGGCCATCCCATCCACCCAGTGCTGGAGCGAGAATCGGTCTTTCTCCAAACGGATGATGCGGACGCCGTAATTGTGCCCGGCCCGATAACCTTGCCCACCAATGCTGCCAATGGACTTGGAGTCCGCACCGGGGTAATCGAGGTGCACGGTGCTCGCCCCGGTAGGGTGACCGTCGATGAGTAGGTTGCCGCCGGACTGGGTTCCGCGATCAGCAAAATCGTGGGCGGCCAGCACGTAACCGATGCGATCGGAATCCTGGGCTTGGCCTTCGATCTTCAATGCGACCAGGTCAAAGGTGACCTGAATCCAATCCCCCACCAACGGCGGTTGCCACGAGAACGGTGGACGGGTGGACAACCACCGGTCCCCAGACCCGCCGCCTTCGATCAGTTGCAGAACCCCCTCCTTCACCCGCGCCGCGGGGCCCACCGAACCGCCGATGGAAACAGGCGGTGAACCGGCAGGTTGATCCTCCCCAGGAACCGTGTTGGACCAACGGTCTCCGAGAGATCCCGGGTCCTCGAACGCGTCTTCCCACAGAGGTTTGAGTGGGGGCTGATGCTCGACCTTCCAGCCCGACAATCCTGCACGGGCTTGGGCTTCGCCGTGTTCCCAGCGTCGCTCGGCTGCCAGCCAGTCGGCGTGTTCACCGATCAGCGGTGCCTCGATGACCCGGTCGTTGGGCTTCACCCAATCCTCGATCGGAAAGGCCGGATAGAAGAAGGCCTGCAACGCATAATAGTCCTTCTGGGTGATGGGCTCGAACTTGTGGTCGTGGCACTTGGCGCACTGAACGGTCAGTCCCAGCAAGCTCGACCCGATGATTTGCTGGCAGGCTTCCAACGCATAATAACGGTCCACACGGACCTCATCCGGATTGCCGTCCGATTCGCCGGTACCATCCTGACCGTTGCGCAGGAAATGGGTCGCTTCCAGCAACTCCCGGATTTCCGGAGTCACCGGATCCCCGGGTTTCCACCCTGCCATTTCGTCGCCGGCCAATTGCTCCCGGATCCAGCGGTCAAAGGGTTTGTCTTGGTTGATCGACCGGATCACGTAGTCGCGATAACGGAAAGCCAAAGGGCGATCCGAGTCGGCGTTGAAGTACCCATTGGAATCGGCATACCCCGCCGCATCCAGCCAGTGCTGGGCCCAACGTTCTCCATAGGCCGGTGAGGCGAGATACCGCTCCAACCAAATCTCCGTGGCCTCGGGTCGGTGGTCGGCGACAAAGGCCTGGAGATCTTCCGGAGTCGGAGGCAATCCGGTCAGCACTATTGCCATCCGACGCAAACGGGTGGCCGCATCGGCCTGCGGGCTTGGGGACAAGCCTTGAGCTCGCAAGTGCCGTTCGACAAAGCGGTCCAAGGGGCTGACCTCGGATCCATCAGAAGCGGATTGAGACCCTCGACCTGGCACCGATGCCGACAACGGTTGGAAGGCCCAATGCGTCTGGGCTCGACTGAAGAGAGACCCCGAAACGGCCGGCTCTGCCGCCTTGGTCAGGGCCAGCATCGCGACAGCCATAGCCAATCGAGAGATCTGTCGAAGAATGGGAATCAGCCCCGTCCTCAAGCAGGCTCTCCCACTTCCATGGAGCCCAGAGGCCCGGCGCGGTGGCATCGATTCAGTCATGGGGAACAACGCCACCAGTGTTTCCTGAATTCCGTCAGGGAACAACCGCAGAGCAAGCCACGGAGCAAGTCCCCACTCGCAACGCTGGGATCGTCAAAAGATCTATCCGGCTCGTCAGCCCATTCTCACGGTGCTTCCTATGACGGTTTAGAACCGGTTGCTCGGCGAGGGTTCAACTTCTGCAGAAACGCCTTCAATTCCTCGCGACTCACCTCGCCATTCCCATCCGCATCGGCCGCCTTGAACTGGTCCGGTGAAGGCGATTCGTCGAGGGTGATCCGGCCATCGTGGTTTCGATCCAGCGAATCAAAGGCCTTGGATCCTCCGCGACGCCCCGCAGTAGGACGCGGATCCACCGGCGTTCCGGGAGGCACCTCGGGCAGGTAATATTCGATGTAACCGAGCATCATCTCCTCATCGGTCTGCTCACCCCACTGCACTCGGCGGGTCGGATCAGGATTGGCCGGATTGCCGGCGCTGTTGTCGTAGCGAGCGACGCCCTTGAGGACACTGCCGGCCGGCAAGTCGATGTGCTCGGACAAGCGGTAGAGCAACTGCCAGTTAAAATCGTAACGCGGAACATCCAGGAGGGTTTTTGGCGCGCTCCCGGGCAATTCGAGCTCATACCGGTAAGCTTTCCCGCGGACATGCATGTGGGGCATGAAGGACATCAATCGCGCGGACTGCGGCACCGGAAGTTTCCCCTCGACCACGAAGTCGGGGTCGCCGGGCGGAATGTCGATGGCGCCCGCGATGGCGCTGACACGCACCTCATGCTTCGGTGGCGTCTTGGAGAACTTGAGTCCCAGAGCGCTCTGGTCGCGGGTGGCCTTGCCCTTGGGAGTATAATGCAGTTGGAAGTGCAGCGTGGAACCGGCCGGGATAAATTTGGCCCACCCCTCCGGATACGAAACAGCCTGATAACCCGGCGCATAGGCGGCGAGGTAGCTGCTCGTGCCGTCGATACGGCGGTTCTTCTGGGGTTTCCCGTCGTTCCCCGGCGGCAACACATAAACCAAGACATGGTGGACGACATCCCGTGCCGTGGGGCGAATTTCCCACCCCTGAACCCATCGATCGCTGTCAAATCCCGTGGGCACCTCGATATTAATGTACGACATGACACCCGACGCGGCCACGTCCACCGGTTCCGGAAGCCGAATGATGGTATCGGGCTCACCCAACTGCCATTCGGAGGGATAGGTTTGCGGTTTGGGAGCGTGGGAGGCTTTCCCTTCAGGCCGGCCCCGGTCCATCCAGGCCAACAAATCCGCCTTATCGGCGGCCGGGAGGCTGCGGTCGTTCAGCCAGGGGCTGGGACCGTGAGTCGGCGACGCGGCAAACCACGGAGGCATGACCCCTTGAGTCACTTGCTTGCGGACCATGCCGGCATGCGCAGCCACCTCGGCGGGAGTGGTCAACGCGAACGGAGCGATACCCCCCTCTCGGTGACACGGCACGCACGACTGCTGCAGGATCCGGGAAATCCGGTTGTGGTAAGTCACCGGCTCGGAAACAGCCACGGGCGCGGCCGATTCAAGAGCGCAGCCCGGAACGCTCGTGCAGGCCGTTTCGACTGCTCTTCCGGAGAGAACCGACTCGAGGGCGCTCACTAAATACCGTTGGTTTGCTGCCGCCTTGGAATAACCCAGGCCATACTGATCATCCACAGCCCCTCGGAATAGAACCGTACGGGCGGCATCCAAGACGAAGACCTCCGCCGTCGATCGGATACCCAGTGCTTTCGCCATGTCTCCCCGCTCGTCGCGCACGTAAGGACCTTGGACTCCCTGGTCCCGGATCCATTGCCGCACGGAGGCCTTGGAATCGGTTGGCACCGGATTGATCCAAACGAACCGCACCCCCCGGCTGGCATACTCCTTTTCGAGGGCAGCCAGTGTCGGACCATAGCGCCCGGAGACCGGACAACTGCTGCTCGTCACGGCGATCACCACCGCACGCGCATCTCGGGTGAGCTTGGAGAGCGATGAGCGCGACCCGGATTCTGGCCGAATTTCCAGGTCGGGAACCCATCGACCCACGCCCCACTCCGAGGCCAATGCCGGCGCCGGTGCTTCTTGGAGCGACGGCGAGGCCGCCATCAATGGGGTGCCACCCCAGGCGCTGAGCAGCCAACCGCCAACCCAAGCGACCCTAATTGCAGAGCGAACAGAACCCATCATTGAGATGACACTACCTCGAACTTCAAACCGGGACAAATGCCAGAGGTGTAACATCGACGCGCTCCAAGAAACCGCTCGAAAAACCATCTCTGAGTTCGCCACCGCAAGGGGAGCCGGTAGCCTGAGGGCATTCCCGATGAGTCCCTCCCGCCGATTCCTTATTTTGCTCGGTCTTCCCCTGCTCTGCCTGCTGACGACCCAGGGGTTGGCCGACGCCGAAACGGTTCCACCGACGCTCGAGGCGATCTTTCCTGAATCGGGCTTTGTTTTCAGCCTCTCCCAAGTCGAAGTGCATTTCAGCGAAGCGGTTCAGGGAGTCGATGCTGGAGACCTTCGAGTCAATGGCCTTGCGGCGACCGCAGTCCGACCTGTGAGCGCGGATGTCTACGTCTTCACGCTCCCGGAACTCCCCCTCGGCACCGCATCGCTCACCTGGGCCAGTGACGCCGATATCCGAGATTTAGCGGACATCCCCAACCGTTTCGCCGGAACCAAGCCCATCGAGTATCAACTACTGCCGCCGCCGCGACCCGGTGGAGTTATCCTGTCGGAGGTGGTCCCGGACAACCAGAAGACCCTTCGAGACGAAGAGGGCGACTACGAAGACTGGATTGAACTCCAGAACATCGCCGATCAGGACATCCAACTGGCGGGATGGCGCCTGACCGATGACCCCACGAACCCACGCCCCTGGACCTTTCCCGACATCACTCTTCCAGCCCGGGGTTTCCTGGTGGTGTTCGCTTCCGGCAAAGACCGAGCCAGCGTCACCAACCGCCTCCATACCGATTTTAAACTCAAGAGCGAGGGCGAGTATCTCGGCCTGAGCGCGCCCGACGGTGTCACGGTGGATGCCTTCGCCCCCAAATATCCGGCCACTCCGGCCAATGTCGCCTATGGACGCGCCAATGGTGACACCTCGCAAAGCGGATTCCTGGCGACACCGACACCCGGTGCGCCCAATTCCATCTCCGGAGTCGGCTTTGCTCCGGCGGTTCTGTTTTCTCAAAGCGGCGGGCTAATTCCGGATCCCAAATTGAACCTGACCCTCCGACTGTCCCTGGCCCAAACCGCTCCTGATGCGCTCATCCGCTACTCGCTGGATGGCCGCATCCCCTCCCTCACCAACGGGTTTACCTACACCCAACCCTTGGTGCTGGTGACGAACAACGCGCTCATGCTGCGGGCCCGTGCCTTCCGGACCAATCACCTACCAGGCCCCGTCCACACCGAATACTACACGCCTCTATTTGTATCGTCGGCTGGCCCGCTCCAGGGAACCAACGCCTGGGGAGATTTGCTCCAGAACGTCTCGAACCCCAACATCCAGCAATTCCGCTCCGATCTGCCGCTCTTGGTCATCAGTACCTTTGGGAAGTCCCCCAACGAGAGTGCCAACACGGTAGTGGCCTTGTCGCTGTTCGAGCCGAAGAACGGGGTTGCCCGCGTCATCGGAAAACCCGACTTCACCGCGCGCGGCGGCATTAAGATCCGTGGCTCGAGCAGTGCCGGATTGGCCAAGAAACAGTACGCACTGCAATGGACCGATGACTACAATCAAGACTTCGAACTGCCGGCGCTGGGAATGCCCGCCGAATCGGAATGGGTGCTATATGCCCCGAACAATTTCGAGCCAGTCTGCATCCACAACCCATTCATGCACCAACTGGCGCGCGACATCGGGGAGTACTCGCCTCGGACCCGGTTCGTGGAGGTGTTCATCAACAAGTTAGGGCCTCTGACCACCAATCAGTACGAGGGACTTTATGTGCTGACCGAAAAAATTGGTGTGGGAGGCAAACGCATCCCGGGCCCCAAACTGCAACCCGAAGACAATACGCTTCCGGACATCACCGGCCCCTACGTCATGAAGATCGACCGCCTCGATCCCGGTGACACCGGGGTTACCATGGGTGGCATGAGTGTGGCCATGATCAACCCCAAGGAAAAGGATCTGAAACTGGTGCAACGGGCCGCCCAAAAAAAGTACCTGACCGACTACGTCAACGGCATGAGCCGTGGATTTCAGGTGGCCAATCGACGCAACCCCACCAACAGCTACGAAAACTACATCGAGATGGGCCGGGCCATCGACTACCACATCCTGGAAATGCTCTCAGGCAATGTCGACACGATGGTCTTGAGCGCCTACTTCCATAAACCCCGGAACCAGAAACTCATCTTTGGACCCCACTGGGATTTCGACCGGGCCCTGGGATCGACCGATGGACGAGACTCCAACCCGCGAAGCTGGACTTGCGGCCCCGTCTTCGCTGGCTGGTATGGGCAACTCTTCCAAGACACCGAGGCGTGGCAGCGGTGGGTAGATCGGTTCCAACACCTGCGGACCCACCAACTGTCGGTGCGATACACGGGAATGCTCATGGACCGCCTGGCCAATCAAATTCGCCTAGCGGAGCGCCGCGACTATCAGCGCTGGAAGATCCCACGCCGCGGCGGCAGCTATCAGGCCGAACTCGACTCCATGAAGCGCTGGGTGTCCAACCGCCTCGACTTTGTGGATCGGCAACTCGCACAACCGCCCGTGTCCTCGCTGGATTCAGGCATCGTCCCGTTGGGCACCACGTTCACCTTGTCCTTGGGTCCCAACGCCAGCACCAGTGCGGCCATTTGGTACACCCTCGATGGCACCGATCCCCGAGCGGTCGGAACCTCCAACCGTTCGGCCAGCGCCCTCTTGTACACAGGGCCGATCACGATCACTGGCCCGGTCCGCCTGAGAGCTCGAACTCTGGATACGCTCCGCCGTCAGACCAGTGGCCCCCCGATCAGCACGCCCTGGTCTGGACCGGTCGCTCGAACCTTCCTGTTGTCCGCTCCGCCCCTGACCCTCAGCGAGGTCCATTTTCACCCATCAGACCAACGGGGCAACCGGTCCTTCGATCCCGATCAGAGCGAATTCATCGAACTCAAGAACACTTCCGGCGCACCGCTCGACCTGACCGGGTTTCGAATTGAGGGCGATATATCGTTCACCTTCAACACAACCAATGGCACCCGGATCCTCGCGCCCAACGCGCGTGTGGTGCTGGCCTCGGACAATTCCACCTTCCGCTCCCGCTACGGACCCATGGCCGAACATCTGGGGAAATATTCCGGGCAACTGTCCGACGGCGGAGGTCGCTTGAAGCTCGTTGATCCGCAGGGCAACCCCGTGTTTGATTTTGAAATCACCGATCAATGGGTCCCCCCGGCTGATGGCGACGGCTACAGCATGGTACTGCGATCCGAAGCCCTTCAGGCGTTCCAGATCGACACCCCATCGGCCTGGGTGGCCAGTGCCCAAGCCGACGGATCGCCCGGCCAACCCGACCTAGCCTCTGACGTAGGACCCGGTACGGACTCGGATGGCGATGGTCTGGCGGACCTCTGGGAACTGAACTTCTTTGGATCCCTCCAACTGCACGGTGATGCGGACCCCGACGGCGATGGTGCGAGCAATCGTGAGGAATTTCTGGCGGGAACCCTTCCTAGCGATGCCTCAGATCACCCCAGCCTGATGGCCTTGCCCTCCCCCTTCGATGGAAACCCTATCTTGCGTTTCTCAAGGCATGGCGCCCGCTCCTACCGCCTCCAATTTCATGAGGCGTTGACCACCGATTCCGCGCAAAACTGGCCCGATTTGATGCTGTTTTCATTCGATGCAAACCCGTCGAGGGTTCAAGATTTCCGGGATCTGACGACCACCAACGCGACCCGCATCTACCGGGTCGTCACTCCGTAGAACTCTACGCCTAAAATGCAGAGTGAACTGCGGAATCCGAAAACACCTCTTGCCAAGTCCCCCGAATCTGAGGCATTTTTATCTCGTCAACGCGAGTGTAGCTCAGTCTGGTAGAGCGTCACCTTGCCAAGGTGAATGTCGAGGGTTCGAATCCCTTCACTCGCTCCAGCTTTCCAGAAAAAAAGACCGGCCTAAACCGCCGGTCTTTTTTATTTCTCTCTTAAAATTCCCCTCTCAAGAGGCCTCCTCTTTATCGCAAGCAGCTCCGAGGTAGGGCGATTTCTCCGAAAGTGCCACGTCTGCAGACATGGAACACCGTCGAGCAGGCCCACCGCGGACACGGACCGCTCGGAGATCGGTCCCTACCTAGGAAGTCTTCGGGCTACATCCGGGTGGCCGAAAAATCCACCTCACCCAAGCACCTCCGAGGTGGGGCGATTTCTCCGAAAGCGCCACGTCTGCAGACATGGAACACCGTCGAGCAGGCCCACCGCGGACACGGACCGCTCGGAGATCGGTCCCTACCTAGGAAGTCTTCGGGCTACATCCGGGTGGCCGAAAAACCCAACTGACCGTGCCGGTTTGAAAACCGATGAAACCTGCCGGTTTAAAAACCACTGAAAATAGCGAGGAACCTCTCAACGCGTGAATTCAGACCCTGAGCCCCAAGAAGCTCCCATCGCGCCATAACCCATCGCCCCGCAGCCTTAGGGAACCCAAATTTCCGTCGGCCGTGTGAAGCGTCTTTAGGAGGGTTGCTTTTGTTGCCTTAAACCGTTCGGGTTCCTCCTTGCGGTGACCCCTCCAAACAGCGTTTCGTTTGCCCGCGGTGAATCAGGACTCCTTGTTGACCTCTCTGGCCCGCGTTGTACGCGGGTTGTCCTGCCTTTTCTGGGGACTGCCGTTGGCCTTGCTCGCCTGCACCCGAACCGCCCTCGGTGAATTATGGTCCCAGTTCGGCATCGGCCTGCCGGTCGCTTCCTGCGGACTCGTCTGGTTTGGACTGAAGCAATTGGAGCAATTTCAGACCCAAGAACGAGTCTGGGTGCGATCGGTGAATCGAGCCGAATTGCTGGCCCTACTGAATCTGGCTCTTTCACCCTTCACTTGGTGGTGGAGTCGACGTCCCGACGTTGCGCTGTTCGGGGCAAGCCTCCTGCTCATGCTCTTTTCAGGGCTGGGGTTTCTTCTGGCCTTGAACCATTCGCTCCGTCGTTTGGCCGCCTTGCTTCCGGACGAAACCCTCCGCTCGGACATGCGCCTCTTTACCACCATTAACACCACCCTGCTGAGCACGCTGTTAGCCTTCGCAGCCACATGGATATTGGCCCGGGAGTTTCAATTCCTCCCGAACCACCTCCAAGAAATCCTCGAGGTTTTAGAGCAAGCCCGGGTGCTCCTGGTGGTCTCTCTGGGACTCCTGCCCGTGGCTCTGACCATGACACTCGTTTGGAAAGCCAAGGAAGCCATCGTCACCGATGTCTACCGCGGGAACCATCCCGCACGACTCCCATAAATCGCCAGTGCCGTGGCGTTCCCATCCGGCACTGATGACTCCAAACCTATCGTCCGGCCAAGACCTTCGGGATGTAACCGATGGAAGTCTGGATCGCATGGGTGCAGGAGCAGCCCGCGCTCGTCTCCGGAGCCAACAGCATTCCTCCCGCCGGGATCATGCTCAGCCAGCACCCAGAACGAATGCCCTCGAATTGGGTCCGTTTGTTGGATTCCAGATCCCACATACCGTGGAAGTGGTGACGGAAGAAGATCGCATTGCGACCCGCCGACATCACCCCGCAACCCCGGCGCTCGGGCAGATCTTTGCGAACCAAGTCTCCCGAGGTGAGTTTGAAAGCCCGCTGATCCGAATAATAGGTGTCCCCAATAACCACGGGATGCTGGAGGTGCCCGCTGTGGTGCCCCTTGTCTTCTTTGTGCGACTCCGACCAAAGAACACGGCCACCGATGGCGCTAATGATGTCGTCGCCGCTGTCTTGATTCCCGCGAGGGGACGGCGCGTTGAAGGCAAAGGTGTGGAAGTTCTTGGAGGCATCGGTGCCGGTGACAACGACGGTGTTCTTCCCGTAGACCAAATAGGTCATGAACTTGCAGGCGCTGAAGTCGTGGGTTTTCTGCCAGAGTTTCTTTCCGGTCTTTAAATCCAGGGCGACCAACCATTGATCGGTGAGAATATTGGGGTTCTGCCGGGCAAAGGGCGCGGCAATGGCCTCCGGGTTTCGGCTCTCGAGGAAGAAGAGCATTCCGTCACCCAAGGTGATCGTAGAATTGAGAACGGCTCCTCCGGAGTACTGCCAAACCAGTTTGCCCGTCTCCGGATCCGCGGCGAAAAGCAGGTCACTGGTCACCCGAGCGATTTGGTCGGCGGCGTACTCCTCGTACCACTCGCCATCATCCCCCAGATAGGCCGATCCCGGCTTCACACGACTCCCGATGAGGAGCCCTCCCTCGGCGGCCACGTAGCCCCAGTCCCGAGCCTCCTCGCCGGCGGCCGGAACCGAGTAGCGGCGAGACCGCGCGCCCGTCTGGGCATCGATTCCCACGCAATGACGCCCGTGAGCCACGAAGAGCCTGTCCCCGGCGGCCGTCATGTTGGAACTGTCGCGAGTGACATTGGCCCGGCGGACTTCCGGACAAGAGAACGACCACAAGATGGCACCGTTGTAGGCATCCAGGCCGAACAGGATCCGTTCTCCCTGAATCATCAGGCGCCCATTGACGCTCAAGGGAGCCGGATTGCGATTGCCGCGATCGGGCATCGGCCGGGGACCCGGGTCGCCCCACCAAGCCACCTGAAGGTCGCCGCGAACCAAGTCATCCTGACTACACGAAGAATTGTCGGCGCCGCCATATTGATGAGCCCAATCGCCCGCACCCACCAAACGACTGCGGACCCATCGGTGCCAATCTCCCCCGCCGGCCACCGGACTCCACTGAGCCATGTCGGAACCCATCATCCAACGAGCCCACGCTTCGGATTGGCGGCGGGGGACTTCGGCCATAAAAGCCCCGCCCACAGGCCGTAACACGCGGAACAATTCGGCGGCCGGCACTTCTGGCGGAGCACCTGAGGCCACGACGATCAAGTTGGCTGTCAGTCCACCAAAGGGCAGTTGGGCGGATTCGGACCGCAGGACCGTGGCTCGGACCCCATAAATACCCGCCTCGTCCAGACGCGCGCGCAGGCGTTGGATCAACGCGGTATCCTTCTCTACCAAGACCACTTCCAGGTCGCTTTGGCGAACCAACTCGATCGCGAGATCAGCATCGGTCGCCCCCAGGATCAGCGCATACCCCTGGTGCACCCCGGAGGCCTGAATCACCTGTGCGGCGCGGGAGGCTGCGGGCGTTTTCAGCGATACCGCAGGCTGGGCCGGGCGATAGTAAAACGACGAGTCGAAGAGGTACCGACGACTGGTGACCCGACGCCCCTCGCGATCCGGGAAAATCAACCGGTAGTGGTACTCCCGGTCGGGCAGCAGCCCAGTGAGTGTCACCGAATGATTCCGTGTCTGGCCGACGCCCGAACGACGGGGGGTGCCATCGGGCATTTCCAATTCCAACACCGTCGGCTCGTCCATGAGGGTCTCCCAGGACACGTGCACCGTCGTGCGGTCCACCCAATCGATGAAGGGACCGAAATCGGGCTTGGCAAAGATCGGCTCGGGAGCCGGTTCCGGAAACAAGCGCTTCCGAGCCTCGTAGTGAGACAACAACTCCGCCGAGGGTACGGCGCGACGGAACAACCCCACTTCGTGCAAGGCACCGCTCAAACGGAAGTGCTCATCGTCGTCCTGATACGCCCCAATGACCATAGGTCCAGACGGGGCATACAAAATGGGACCTGACTGATCGCGACTGGTCGCCACCACCGCGCCATCGACCACCAGACGCATCTCGGCCCCATCATAGACTCCGGCCACATGATACCACCGGTTGGTCTGGAATGTCGTTGGAGCAGTCAGGAAGGTGAGTTGCTTGCCACCTTCGGAGGCGAGGGCGAACGAGAATTTGGATTCGACGAATCCCAGCACCCAACCGCGCTCAAAGTCGCCATTGTCCTGCACCTGGCCGATGAATCCGCCCCACGGGGTGATACGGTCGACGCGGACCCAGGCTTCGGCCGTCATATCGCGCTCGGGCAGCAGCGCCCGATCCGGCGCGTTGGCCACCACAATGCGCTCATCGCGGCCCGGAAGCTCGATCCGCGGTGGACCAGGGTCCTTCACCAGTCTGGGTTTACCCACGAAGGTCAACTCCTTGCCGACGGGCGATCGCATGCCCGCGTTCTGTGCCCACTCCGGGGCGAAGACCCAGCGCCCAATGCGGCCGGTTTCCTGGGCACACAAGCCCAGAGCGGTGGAAAGTAGAACGGAGACTCCGAGGCGAATTAAAGAAGCAGAATTCATGGCCGGGAAGAGGTCGAAGCGTTGGAGGAGGCAGAAGGTTCCGAGGCACTCGGAGAGCGAAGGCACAAAACGGCCCCGCGATCGGTGCTAACAAACACCGCGTCATCGGCCGCGGCCAACCCGTAGGCGATGCCGGGAACCGGAAGTTTCCATCCCAGTTTGCCCGAGGCTGCCGGTAATCCAGCCACTTCGCTGGAGCCGCCGAGGATGAGGGTGTCGCCCGACAAGATCACGCAATGGGGCCAAATCGAAGGGGCCTTCCAAAGCAGGCATTGGTCCATGGCCAGGGTGGCTTCATCGAGGCGTTTGCCCAAGTCGACCAGCTGCTTCTTAATGGCTTCCCGCTCGGCCTCGGTGCCCGCCTTACTGGCGAGGGATTTGGCCTTCTTGGCCAACTCGCCTTGTTGGCGCGAAATAGATTTCCGCTCACGCGCCAGTTGCAAATAACGACCGCGATCGAGGGCGGTGATTTCTGAATCCGAGTGCAAGTACGACCGGTTGCCCGTGACGATCATGTGGTTGCCCTGAAAACTGGCCAGTTGATCGGAACTCCCGTCCTCCACGGCTCCCAATTGCCCGGTCTTGCCCGGTCCAAAGACGAGCAAATCGTCGGTCAAGAGCGCATACGTTCCGCCGGCTCCCTCGACGACCCGGACCCGCTTGCCTGTCGCGATGTCGCAGACGGCTGGATTGTTGCGGCCTGCCGGCACGTACAGGCGGCTGCGGGACGCCAACAGATAGCCCTGGGCTGGGAGGTCGTTCTGAACCTGCCGCCAAACTTCAGTTCCGGTGCCCGCATCCAGTGCGACCAAGTGAACTCCGTCGGCCGGAAACATTCCCGCTGTCACATACACCTTGCCGTCTTGAACCACCACAGAGGTGCGCACCGGCCAGGCCGAAATGATGCGACTGTTGCCCGGAATTCGTCGATCCGTCGGGACAGCCCGAGTCTGCCAAATCAATCGCCCATCGTCCGCCTGGAGGCAGTAGACGCAGCCATCATCGCTGCCGAAATAGAGGCGACCCTCATGAAGAGTCGGAGCCAATCGGACGGGTCCCTCGGTGAAAAAGGTCCAGAGCACTTTTCCCGATCGGGTATCCAAGCAGCGCACCTGATCATCGGCCGAAGAACCGAAGTAGGCCCGACGCCCGGAGACCACGACATGGAAAGCACGGTCGAAGGCCTGACGGGGCTTTAGATCGAAAACCTTGTTCCAACCATCCCACTTGGCCTCTCCCTGCCATGCGGGTTGCGGCGGATGCTGGGATTGCCAAGTCCATGAGACCACGGGAGTCCCGGCCAAACTCTGGGTGGAGACACCACTGCGAGAATAGTCTCCACGGTAGGTGGGCCAGTCGGCGGCTCGGGCGGAAGCCACGGCCCAGACGGCGGCCGATGCGATCAAAGTACAAAATCGGTTCATGATGCAGAGTCGTTAAAAAGGGGGAAATGCGGATGGAACCGCCCAGCGCCCGGCCTCCAACCGGAGACGTTGGGTAGCATACCGATTGGCCTCGGAACCGTGGGTCACCAGCACCACCGTACCGCCAGAGCGTCGGTACTGGTCCAAGTGCTCCAGCACCCGGGCCGCATTGTCGGGATCTAGATTGCCGGTCGGTTCGTCGGCCAAAATTAATGGTGGTCGTTTGACCAAGGCTCGAGCCAAGGCCACCCGCTGCCGCTCACCCGCACTCAGTGTCGCGGGGTTTGCGTCACGGCGCTCGGTCAACCCCAGCGCATCGATCCACCGATCGGCTTCCGACAACTCGACAGCACTGCCCGAAGGCAGTCCGGAAAGCACGTTGCGGTGCACGCTCAGGTAAGGAACGAGGTGGAATAATTGGAAGACGAAGCCCACCGAACGCGCCCGATATTCGGACCTCTCAACGGCGCTGAGGCGAGTCAACTCCACACCGTCGATTCGCAAGGTTCCACGCTCCGCCCGGAGCAGCGCTCCCAACATCAGTAACAAGGTGCTCTTGCCCGATCCACTCGCGCCTTGGATCACCACGAACTCACCGCGCTCCACGCGCAGGGACAAATCGACGACACCGGCCACCACGCCGGGTTTGGAGGCGTAATTCCGGGTGAGGCCCGAGGCTTCGATGAGAGGTAATTTCATGGCGTCATCCATCGGCTCGGAGTGTTTCGGCCGGGTCCTGCGACACGGCCATCATCGCCGGCAGGAAACTGGAGGCGGCCGCGAAGAGCGGCGTCCAGGTCAGGGCCGGCCCAATCAGGGTGGGATCCATTTTCAACGAGGCCGCCGTCACCGGAAACAAGTCAGGCCCCCAGCGCAACGCCACGAGGGTTCCGATAGTCCATCCCAACGCACCGCCCAATCCGCCCAGCAGCACCGCCTTGCCCAAGAACAGCGCGGCGATGCGTGAAGAGCCTGTCCCCAAGGCACGCCAGAGACCGATCTCTACCCGGCGCTGGCGCACGTTCAACACGGCCAGCACCAAAATCCACACGGCCGCCACCAGCAAGGTCATCGGCACAGCAAAGGCGCTCACCCGTTCCGAGGCCTGACGTTGCTTGGCCCGCGCGTCGGCCAAGGCGCGCATTTGAATTACCCGAGCCTCCGGCAACAATCGCAACAGCGCCTCGCGGATCTTCGGCAAAGGATCCTGATCGGCCGTCAGGCACAGGCAATCGATGGCCTTGATCTCGCTAATGCGACCCGGCAACCCAAGGGCGATTTGCGCATCGGACAAGGCGGTGTACAGCCGCACGTCTTCGTCCGTTCCCGACTCCACCAAAACCCGTTCCACGCGGAGTGTTCGCCCGGCCACTTCCACAGTCCCGCCCACCTTCACTCCCAACCGCTCGGCCAAAATACTCCCGAGTTGAGCCGTTCCCGGGGCGATGCGAAAACCCATGGGCTGCTTTTTTTCACCCGGCCCGACGACCGTATCACCCAGTCCCGTGAGCAGGCACTCGTGGCCACCCAGGCGAATGCGCCGTTCCAAGACGGGTGTCAGGTGATTGAAGGTGATAAAGGTCCCAGCACCGGCCGCCAAGCGAGTCACGGTGTCCGCGGGCAACGTGTTCTCCGAATAGCCTTCCAGAAAAAACCGCTCCGGATCTGTGTCTTTGGGAAGAATTCGCAAGTTGAACCCCATGTCCCGAACCACACGCCGGGTCTCGCGTTCTGCGGCCGCGGTGAGCAGGTGCACGGCCGTAAGCAAGGTCACCGCTCCGGTCAATGCGACGAGCATCAGCGCGGAGTTGAGGCGGGAGTACCACCCTTCCCGCAAGATGTTTTGGAGAGTGAAGTTCATCGCTTGGACGCACGGAACCAAAGACCGAGACCCACGGCAAAGAAGACGGTCAAAGCCCCCGCCAAGACGAACCAAAGGCCGCGACCCGGGTTCGTTGGCGTAGGAGCGGGCGGTGGCTTCGACAGCGCGGTCGATGAGGTCAACGCCGTCGGAGCGATCGCAGCAGTCGGGTCCGTCGAAGTCGCGGAAGTGGCCGGAGCAGCCTGAGTATTCGATGGCTCGGCTGGATCGGATTCCGACCCGAGCACCGTTTCGACCGACTCCTCGGAGTAACCCAGCGAGGTCCCGGAAGACGGCGGGCGACGGCGCCCGGGATTCTGCGGTCCGCGTTCAACAATGCGGCTAATTTCGGCGCGCACCATGGGATTGCCCGGATCGAAACCCAGCGTGTCCAAGGCGGCCTGCTGCAACTCGCGTCCCCAACGGCCGGGCAGGAGAGGTCCTTTCAACCAAGCCCGATCCAAATCGCATTCGCAGTCCTGACCAATGAGTAGCAATCGGTCCCGCAAGGCAGTTTGGGTGATGAGCGGCCCTTCCAACGGTAAACCCAACCGGCGTCCTCGACCAAAAACGAGGACCACCCGAGGTGAATCCGTGGACGCAGGATCCAAGCCTAAGCCCCAGACCAGCACTCTCTCGGCCGCCTGTTCCTTCAACGACACGGCCACCAACTGCGGCGGGGTCTCCACGGGCTTGGGCATCGAAGACAGCAACCGCGCCGTGGCGGTAATGGCGGAGTCGACATCCTGACGGACTCGGGCATTGGCCTCCCCATCGGTGCCTTCGAGCAATAAAACCAGCGCGTAAGCACGAAGCCCTTCGCGATACACCCGCTCCCGTAGCGGCGACGTCACCGCCATCTCGACGCCCCGCAGCACCGCCGTTGCATCGGAAGGATTCGGCAACGGCAGGCTCAGGATACGCCCTTCCACATCGCGCAAGTACAACCCGGCGGTGCGCGGAAAGCCCCCGCCCGCGGGATCTTCGTCCCAAACCACGTTGGAATCGCGCAGCAGCAATTCGGCCTTGGAACGCGCCTCCGCCGAAGCTCCCGATTCGGTCACCCATCGCAATCGATAGGCTTCTAGTCCCAGATCCACAAAGCCGGTGTCGCGGACCGAGTAGCGGCACGCCCAAGCGGACACAGCGACAAAAAACACGAACCACCCCAGCTTCTTTCGAAATCGATTCCAGCCCTTCATAATGCATGGCCTCCCGTGCTTTGAGCGCAATCCACACAGCCGGGAATCCGCCCGATCTTCAACTGAGACATACGGTACGTTCGCAAATCGAAGGTCAGCAATCTCCCCGCCAGAGGAGACGCACACCCGGTGATGACCTTGATGGCCTCGAGGGCTGCCATCCCTCCGGCCGTCCCTGACACGGCCCCCAGCACGGGAAATTTCCGAGTCCATGTCTGGCTTTGCTGCGGGTACAGGCACCGCAGGCATCCAGTCACTCCCGGCACGAATGTGGTCAGGTGAAACTCCAAATCATAGACGGCCGCTTCCACCATCGGCCGCCCCTGACGCAGGGCCTCGCGGTTCATCAAGTAGCGCTCTTCAAAAAGGGGGGCGCAATCCACCACGACATCGGCCAGGCCCACCAATCGCGCGGCGTTGTCTTCCGAGATATTGGCCGGCTCGGCCACGATTTCTACCCGCGGATTCAAGGCCTTCAAGCGCGCCACGGCGCAGTCGATGCGAGGCTTGCCGATGTGGTCGTGGGTCATGAGCAATTGGCGGTTGAGGTCGTCAGACCGTAAATTGCCGCCGTGGGCGAGAATCAACCGCCCGACTCCGGCCGCCGCCAATTCAAAGGCCACCATGCCCCCAAGTCCGCCCACGCGAGACACCAACACCGAGGCTCCCTTGAGACGGCGCTGGGCCAACTCACCAAAGCCGCCCACGGGAATTTGCCAGCCGTAGACCTCCACCTCGTCGGCGGTCAGCTCGGGGCATCGGGCCACGTCCGCTGGAAGCTCAGGATTCAAGGCGTCCATCGCGCAAGTGGAGGATTCGGTCGGCGAGGCGTTCGGCTTCGGACCGGTTGTGGG
>SYMJ01000043.1 GCA_005805505.1 Verrucomicrobiales bacterium
GGATGTCGAGGTAGCACTGCGTGAAGTGATTTGCAAGGCGGGTGGCCGCACCGAGGACCAAGCCTCGGAATACATCGAGCGACTTCAAGCCGAGGGACGCTACGGCAAGGATGTGTACTGAAACCGACAACCCCGAACACCATGGTGCCCTTCCAGCAGATTTCCGGACAGACGCTCAATCCCGAGCAGACCGCCTATCTCGAGGGTCTCTTCGCGGGCCTGCGCAATCGAGGCCTCGGCTTCGGTGACCTGCCCGCTCTGATTCCTGCGTCGCCGGCCTCGGCCGTACCCGACTTGTCAGAGTTGACCGATCAGGAGCGCATCAAGCGCGAGCTCCATCCGCTGGAGTCCTATTCACTCCTCCTGCAGCACGCGGCCTCGAACCAGGCTCCGGATCCCGACAACGCTTTCCGCTTCAAGTGGCAGGGGCTCTTTTACATGAGCCCTATGAATGAGGGTTACATGGCCCGTCTGCGAATTCCCGGCGGTCAATTGACCGCGGCCCAGTTGCGCGAGATTGCCGCGGTGACCGACACGCTCACTACCGGTTACTTGCAAATCACCACCCGGGCCAACCTCCAGGTCCGCCACATTGCCCCGAAGGAGGCCCCGGAGTTCCTGAGGCGCATCCAGGCCATCGGATTGCACACGCGGGGTTCGGGTGCCGACAATATCCGCAATCTTACCTGCGATCCGACCAGTGGAATCGATCCAGAAGAGCGAATTGAGACACTGCCTCTGACCCTTCAATTGGGCCAGGTGATCCTGAACCACCGGGAGTTCTACGACCTGCCGCGGAAGTTCAACATCGCCTTCTATGGAGGGGGTTCCATCCCCACGGTAGAAGACACCAACGATATCGGCTGGAAGGCCATCCGGGTCTGGTCTTCTGAGGAGCTTCAGACCGAGAGCTCCGTTGGGTTCCTTCCCGGCGACCTGGTCACCGACGGGGTCGCTCCGGGTGTTTATTTCCGCTGCTTGCTCGGCGGGGCCACAGGTCATCAGTCCTTTGCCCGGGACTTGGGCGTGCTGGTGCGCTCAGAGCAGGTGGTCCGCGTGAGTGCGGCGATGGTGCGGGTCTACCTTGCCAACGGAGATCGCACCGACCGCAAGCGGGCCCGACTCAAACACTTGCTGGAGCAGTGGACATTGGAGCGTTTCCGGACCGAGACCGAGACGCTGTTGGGTGAACCATTGACGTCCATCCCGCCCGGAAGTGAGGCCTCGTGTTCCAGCGTCGAATCGGCGACCGGATCAATGCATCCGCACCTCGGCGTCCACCCGCAACGCCAACCGGGGCTCCACTGGATCGGCGTCGCGGTGCCGGTGGGGCAACTCTCCTCACGCCAATTGCGGCGTCTGGCCGAATTGTCGGAACTTTATGGCTCGGGCGAACTGCGTCTGACCGTTTGGCAGAACCTGATCGTGCCGAACGTCCCAGAGGCTTACGTCGAAACGGTAAAGAAGGCCCTGACCAAAGCCGGCCTCGACTGGAAGTCCAGCGCGCTGCGCGGTGGATTGATCGCCTGCACTGGCAATCGACACTGCAAGTTCGCGGCGTCCGATACTAAGGGCCATGCGCTGAAACTCATCGAGTGGCTCGATTCACGAGTGACGTTGGATCAACCGGTGAACATTCATCTCACCGGTTGTCCCAATTCATGCGCCCAGCACTACATGGGCGACATCGGCCTGCTGGGGACCAAGACCAAACGGGGTACCACTTCTCAAGAAGCCTACCATGTCTTTATCGGTGGCGGATTTGGCCTCCGGCAGGCCATCGGCCGTGCGGTGTTTCAAGGGGTGATTCTCGAAGAGTTGGGGCCGCTACTGGAGCGGATGCTCAAAGCCTATCTCCGACATCGTCAGTCCCGGGAGACCTTCCAGGCCTTCACCCTCCGTCACGATCTAGGGCGCCTGCAGGAGCTCTTCTCGCAGGACTCGGCAATCTCCTGAAGGACCTCCAGACCAGTGACCACACCGTCCTCCATGATTGGGCAAACGACGTCCGAGGGGCCTTTGGAAACCCTGGTCGACGCGTTCCTGGCTGAACAGCGGCAGCTCACCGCCGTCGAGCGCTTCAGTCAGCGGGTGGGCGACACGGGCCGCCCGTTGCTAGAGCCGCATTACCGGGCCCTGTTGCCGGCAACACCTCCGGGGCCGGGTGAGCAGTATGCCTTCGAGGTGGATCTCGATCAGTGCTCCTCTTGCAAGGCCTGCGTCGTGGCCTGCCATTCGCTCAATGGATTAGATGCTGCGGAGTCGTGGCGGGAGATACGCCTATTGGTGGGGCCGCGTCCCGGGGCTGCCGCGCCGTCTGCGGAGCCCGTGGCCTTGGCGGTGACTTCGGCCTGTCACCATTGCGTCGATCCGGCATGCCTCAATGGATGCCCGGTGCTGGCTTACGACAAGGATCCGATCACGGGCATCGTGCGTCATCTCGACGACCAGTGCATCGGATGCAGTTACTGCATTTTTACCTGTCCCTACGAAGTGCCGAAGTTCTCTGTTTCTCGGGGCATCGTCCGCAAGTGCGACCTCTGCCAAGGCCGCCTGGCCGTCGGAGAGGCTCCAGCCTGTGTTCAAGCCTGTCCGAACGAGGCCATTCGGATCACCCGGGTTTCGACCTCGGCGGTGACCGGGCAATATCGGGGCCAGGCCGTTCAGCCCGGGGCCTCCGAGGCGGGTTGTTCGTTGCCGGGAATGCCACCGGCCTCGTTGACGCTCCCCTCCACGGTGTACCGCTCGAGGCGCTCGCTCGATGGTTTGGAATCCAGGACGCTTTCCGGAACGGTCCAGCCTCCGGAACCCCATTGGCCCCTCATCGCCATGCTGGTCCTCACCCAATGGGGAGGGGGAGTCCTCGCCACGGTGGGGTGGCGGCTGTTCTTGGCGGATTCGACGCCCTCACGGTTGGAGGCGTTTGTCGCGGCCGCCGGCTGTCTGATGCTCCAGGCCGGCCTGGTGGCCTCGGTGTTCCATTTGGGGCAACCGCTCAAGGCCTGGCGGATCGGGTTGGGCTGGAGGACTAGTTGGTTGAGTCGCGAGGCCATCGCCTTGGGAATGGTGTCGGGAGTGTCGTTGCTGTTCACCGGTCTGATGGCCCTGGGTACCGTGCCTTCCGGCGTCCCGGTGTCGGCGTGGATGCTCAAGGGAACTGCCGCCCTGCTGATCCTGCTGTTAATCCTGGCGACCGTGGCGCAAATCCAGGTGTACGCGGTCACTGGTCGACCCCGGTGGCGGCGTTCGCTCACGGCTTCCCGGTTTGTCGGCACGGTGGCGCTGGGTGCGGGTGTCGCGGCCGGTTTCCTCGCGGGTGTGCCTGCGATGCCCGTCCTTGGCGGGCTGTTGTTGGGTTTTTCGGTGGCCGAACGCTGGCAATTCTTCATGGCAGGAGCCCACGCTCGAACCCCGGCTCCAGGAGGGACTCTATGAAGCTGTTGGCTGAAATTCCATGGAGGGCTTGGAAAGGGCCGCTCACCGATGATCTCGAGCGGGTGCAGGGAGGGTTCGGACTCGGTCAGGTTCCCGCACGATGGAAGCCCGATGCGACCACGGGTCTGATTTGCGGCTTTTGCGCCACTGGCTGTGGCTTGACGGCCCATCTGGTGGATGGGGAGGCGGTGAACCTGACTCCGGATCCGCACTTTCCGGTCAATCTGGGCATGGCCTGTCCCAAGGGTTGGGAGGCGCTGGTTCCCCTCGAATCCCCAGACCGGGCGACTTTGCCCCTGTTGCGAAACCCGACCTCGGGTGCGATGGAGGCGGTGTCCTGGTCCCGGGCGCTCGGAGAATTCGCCTCACGGATGAAGTTGGTTCAACAGAGGCATGGGCCCCATTCCATCGCGTTCCTGAGCACGGGCCAGATTTGCACCGAGGAGATGGCCTTGCTGGGGGCCCTCTTCAAATTCGGAATGGGTGGCTTGCACTGCGATTCCAATACGCGTCAGTGCATGGCCACGGCGCATGTCGCCTACAAGCAGAGCTTGGGCTTCGATGCCCCGCCCTACACGTATGCCGACTTCGAGGAGTCCGACTGCCTGGTGTTCGTGGGTTCAAACCCAGCGGTGGCTCACCCCATTTTGTGGCAGCGCGTGCTGCGCAACCGGCGGAGTCCGGAGATTGTGGTGCTTGATCCCCGAAAGACTGAGACGGCCATGGCGGCCACCTTGCATGTGCCGCTGGCTCCGAAGTCCGACCTAACCCTCCTCTACGGACTAGCCGCAGCTTTGATTGGTCGGGGTGCTGTCGATCGTCCCTTTATCGACGCACACACCCGGGGGTTTCCGGACTTCGAGGCCTTCGTGAAAGACTTTACCCCGGAACGCGTTTGTTCCGAGGCCGGAATCACCCGTGCACTGTTCGATCGCTTGGTCGAATGCATCGCGACCCGGGCTCGCGTGTCCTATTGGTGGACCATGGGCGTGAATCAAGGGCATGAATCGACCCGCACGGCCCAGGCGCTCATCAATTTGGCGCTCATGACCGGTCAGATCGGCAAGCCGGGCACCGGGGCCAATTCTATCACCGGCCAGTGCAATGCCATGGGGTCGAGGATCTTCTCCAATGTGACCAACCTTTTCGGTGGGCGTGAGTTCTCCAACCCGTCACACCGCGCCGAAGTGGAGTCGCTGCTGCGATTGCCCGCCGGAACCGTACCGACCGAGAATTCCTGGGCCTATGACCAGATTGTCGATGGCATCGAGTCGGGGGCGATTCGCGGCCTTTGGGTCATAGCTACCAATTCATCGCACTCTTGGATCCAACAGAGCCGGTTCAATGATCTTTTGGGGCGTCTGGAGTTTCTGGTGGTCCAGGATCTCTACACCACCACCGAGACTGCGCAGCGTGCCGACTTGCTATTGCCAGCAGCCGGCTGGGCCGAGAAGGAAGGCACCTTCATCAATAGCGAACGCCGGTTCGGGATGGTGAAGCGGGTGCGTCGGGCCCCGGGACAGGCGTTGTCCGATTTTCAGATCTTCCGCCTCGTGGCCGAAGCGTGGGGTTGTTCACAGATCCTCGAAGTCTGGCACAGTCCGGAAGCGGTGTTCGGGTTGCTGAAAGAACTGAGCCGGGGTCGTCCCTGTGACATTTCGGGAATCGACGACTACCGAGCCATCGACGCATTGGGAGGAATCCAGTGGCCATTCACCACGGCGATGCGGGATCAGCTCATGGATCCGGCAACGGACTTGCCGCTGGAGGCCTTGCCTGAGGCGCGGGTGAGCGAAGTTCGTGAGAGGCGGTTGTTTGCCGATGGCCAGTTCGCCACCCCAGATGGTCGGGCCGTCTTTTGGTATGCGTCGCCGCAGCCGCCACCGGACACGACGGATGCGGAGTTTCCGTGGGTCTTGTTGACCGGCCGCGGCTCGAGCTCCCAATGGCATACCAATACACGCACTGCCAAATCGCCTGTTCTGCGTCAGCTCTATCCCCAAGCGTGCTATGTGGAGATCCACCCTGATGACGCGGCTCAGATCGGGCTCCGGCCCCAGGGGCGCATTCGAGTCCGATCCCGGCGTGCGGAGTTGGTGGCCGATGCCTGCATCACCCCTATGGTCCAACCCGGCCAGGTGTTTATCCCGATGCACTATTCCGAGGTGAATCCTTTGATCCGATCGGTGGTTGACCCGTATTCCCGGCAACCCAGCTACAAGTTCTGCGCTGTCACCCTCGAGGCACTGCCGCCCTCTTGAGTCGAATGGGCTGCGGGCGTGTTCCCGAAGGGGGGCTGCCTGTTGTTACCTTTTGATAAAGCAGGGCTGATTCATCTGCATCTGAATAGTTGTTTGTGAACCGGGCTCGTGTGTATTTGGACTGGTTTATTTTTACGGCCCGTGTTCAAGATTTGCGGTGCGTAGCACTAATTTGCCCGCCGAAGCGGATCTTCTCAAGCGAGTCACGGTCCGTGTGATCGATCCCCATGAGCGCGA
>SYMJ01000044.1 GCA_005805505.1 Verrucomicrobiales bacterium
ATCAGCAGAATGATGAGGTGGCTGTCCTGATTGTTCTTCAGGATGGCGTTGGCCAGCTTTTGCATGAGCACCGTTTTGCCGGTGCGGGGCGGGGCGACGATGAGTCCGCGGGTGCCCTTGCCGACGGGGCAGACGATATCTACCACGCGAGTGCTGTATTCATCCTGAGCGGTCTCGAGGAGAAAACGTCGGTTCGGGAACAGCGGGGTGAGGTTATCGAAATGGGTTTTTTCCTTGGCCTTGTCAGGATCGATCCCGGCCACGCGCTCGACCTTGAGCAGGGCGTAAAACTTTTCTTTATCCTTGGGTGGGCGGACCTGCCCCTCGACATCGTCGCCAGTGGCGAGATCAAAGCGCCGGATTTGCGAGGGGGAGACATAAATGTCTTCCGGGCAGGGCAGGTAGTTGAAGGCTGGGGAACGCAGGAAACCAAAGCCCTCTGGCATGACCTCCAAGACCCCGCGGGTGTTGATGATTCCGCCGGCAGCCAAGTTGCGTTGGACGATCTGGAAGATGATTTCTTGCCGTTTGAGCGTGCCGTAATTCTCGATACCGAAGTGCTTGGCCACATCGGCCAGAGAACCGATGGGCATCGGCTGCACTTCGTGCAGGTTGAGGTTCTTGGGCTCGACAACCACCTTAGGTTTCTCCGGAGCGTCAGGCGCGGGAGTGTCGTCGTTGGGCGCCGCCATCCGGGCTCGAGGCGGTAGCGGAGAGGCCTTCGCCACCAAGGGTTCATCATCGGCCTCTCGGGAACCGGCTGGTTCTGGAGCCGGAGGCCGAACAGTGAGTGATGTGTCTTCGGCGATCGAGTCTGCCTTAGAGGCCTTGGGAGCCTTAGGGGCCTTGGGGGCGTCGGTGGAAGCCGGTTTTTCTTCGAGCAGTTCTGGTTGGGCTTCCGCTTTCTTGCGGGGCGTTCGGGCCTTCTTGGGCACGGACGGGTCTATAGGTGCGCGGGGCATTTGAAAATGGGTCTGGATCGGATGGGCTTGCCTCGGAAGCGCCTTTTTGAGGGCGCAAACGCAGTTCCGAACGGGGATTTTACCGGGGGGAAAAGATTAGCAACATCGAGGACACTGTTGCCGACTGCGGAAAATAAAGATCCTTCTGAACGGTGGGAGTCGCAAGTTATTTAGAGTGACAATTTTTCTATTGGTCTTTTTTGAAGCTGGCACCACTCGGCATCGGCTGTCCTCCGGAGCTTCCCTGCCTTGTGGTCGTGGGTGAGGCTTCGTACCGTGGCCGCACGGTGAATCGCATTCTCGTCCTGTCTCTTTCCGGCATTGGCGACACGCTCATGGCGACCCCAATGCTGCACGAATTGCGTCTCCAGTACCCGTCAGCCACCCTAGATGTGCTGGTTTTGTGGGCCGGGGCCGCTCAAGTGCTTCGGGGCAATCCCCATGTCCGGGAGGTGATCCAACATGATTTTCTGAAGGCGAGCCAAGCCTCATCGGCAGCCCGTTGCTTGGAATTGCGAGGTCGCCGCTATGACCTCTCCATCAACACCCATACTCAGGGTCGTCGTGGATATCGGCTGATTGCCCGCTTAATTGGCGCCCGTGTGAGACTGAGTCACGAATATGAAAATCAGTCATGGATGGATCGGTTGTTGGTGACCCAGTCGCTGCCTCAGGACTATTCGCTGCATGTGATGGAGAACAATGCCCGACTGTTGGGGTTGTTGGGTTTATCCCCCCGGTTACCGAGCTCTGGGTACGAAGTCTTCCTGTCCGAAGAGGAGCGGCAATGGGCTATTGGTTGGTTGGAGAATCGAAAAATTTTGGGGCGTCCGTGGCTGGGTATTCACACCGGATCGGGCGGCACAAAGAACCTCGCGCTGCGTCGATGGCCTGTGGGTCACTATGCTCAACTGCTTCAGGAATGGCGACGGCGGAGCCCATCCATTCCCGTGGTACTCTTCGGTGCCCAAGAAGAGCGAGCCTTGCACGCTCAGTTGAGCCAAGCGGGCGCTGAATTCGTGGAGGCCGAGTGTCCCGGTTTGCGGGAAGCGATGGCCTTGGTGGGCCATGCCCAGGGGTTCCTGAGTGTGGATACCGTGTTCATGCACATCGCCGCCGCGATGGGGGTGCCCCGGCAGTGGGTCATTGAGACACCGACCCTGAACCGGCCGGTGCATCCGAGAAGGGTCGATTGGACGCTAATTCCCAATCCCTCCATCGCAGGACGACACCTCGACTTTTATCGCTACGACGGTCGACCGATCGCCGGCACTGCCGACGAATTGCTGGGCATCATGTCCTCGGTTTCGGTGGAGTCGGTCTTGAGTTTTCTGGAGTCCTGGGCCTCAGGCATCCGAACCGATGGATGAGCAGATGAGTTACTGCTCTACGACCGGACGAGCCTCGGCTAGTTCCACAAAATTGGCCAACAAACGGAGTCCATTTTCTTGACTCTTCTCCGGATGGAACTGGGTAGCGAACGTGTTTCCGCGCCAAACGGACGAAGCAAAGGTTGCCCCGTAAGTGGTTTCAGTGGCCACGAGGATTGGGTTGGCGGGGCGGGGGTAGAAACTGTGAACGAAGTAGAACCAACTGCCCTCGGGGATCCCGCGGTAGAGCGGGCAATCGGGTTGGCGGAGGTGGATTTGGTTCCAGGCGATTTGTGGAATCTTCAAGTGAGGCATCTCCTGAGTGGGTTCGAATCGAACCACCGGTCCTTGAAAGACCCCGAGTCCCGGGGCGCGCGAATTAAATTCTTCGCTTCGATCGAAGAGAGCCTGATAGCCGACACAAATTCCCAGAAAGGGTCGGTCGGCGGCGATCCATGCGCGCACCGCATCTAGAAGCCCCTGCCGCTCCATGGCCTGAATGCAGTCGTCAAAAGCACCTACGCCGGGCAGGACAATGCCTTGAGCGCCGGCCAAGGCCTCCGGAGTGCGTGTCCGCACCACCTCCGCACCCGCCTTGCGGAGAGCTTTTTCCACGCTGCGGATGTTCCCGGAATCGTAATCGAGGAGCGCGATCACTGCCGACGATATTATGCCTCGAGTCCCGTTTGGTCCATGCCGGAGCCGGGAATTGCGCTGAGAGCGGTGAGTTCGCGTTCGGTCTTGAGGCGGAGTTGCCCGCAAGCCGCATCGATGTCGTGTCCCTTTTCCAGACGCAGAGTACAGGTGACTCCAGAGCGCGAAAGGGCCTCAGCGAATCGCTGACAGCGGGCCTCTTCCGGGCGTTTCCAGGGCAAACCTTCGACCGTGTTGTAAGGGATCAGGTTCACCTTAGCGTGCAGACGTTGAGCAAGATCGGCCAACGGTTTTACCTCTGCGAGAGCCTCATTGACCCCATCGATCAGGATGTACTCCAAGGTGATCATCTTCCCCTTCTTTTCCAGATAGTGGCTACAAGCCTGAGTCAGTTCGGCCAGCGGATACTTCCGGTTGATCGGCATGATTTGGTTCCGGACCACGTCGGTGGCTCCATGAAGAGAAATTGCCAGGCGGAACTGCTCGGGTTCATCGGCCAATTGGCGGATTTTTGGAGCCAAACCACTGGTGGAGATGGTGATTTTTCTGGCACCGATCCCGCCGCCCCAGGGAGCGTTTAGCGAACGCAGAGCCACCATTAGATTGTCATAATTGGCCATAGGTTCCCCCATGCCCATGATGACCAGATTATTGACGAGTCGGTGGCTGGTGGCTTTGTCGGAGACCGACTCCTCTGGGGTGTGGGGTTGTTGGGCGTGCCAGCATTCCACTCCGATGATTTGCCCGATGATTTCCCAAGGGGCGAGGTTTCGCTTCCATCCATCCAGACCGCTGGCGCAGAAGCGGCAACCGTAGGCGCAGCCCACCTGTGTCGACACGCAGAGGGTATGGCGGTCAGCACCCTCGCCGTACAGGGCGGGGTTGGCGGGTATCAGAACACTTTCGATCAGAGCCCCGTCCTTTAGTCGCCACAGGAATTTCTGAGTACTATCTTGCGAGCCCTGTTTGCGCACCAGACCCAGAGACCCCAGGCTCCAAGTTAAGGCCAGCTGGGATCGCAGCAATTTGGAGAGGTTGGTCATGGCGTCCCAACTCACGGCGCGCCTCACGTATAGCCAATTCAGGAGTTGGTCTAATCGGTACGTAGGTTCATTCCATACCGCGAACTGAGCGGCCAGCGTTGTCCGAGTTTCGTTCCGGATATCTGGTAAACAGAGGGACTGGGGTATTGAAGATTCCGGATTTGGGGGATTCATGACGATGCGGACACGATGCGGATGGAGAACAGCGGACCTCCGAAGCTCTCAGTCGTTTAAGAAGTAACTTAGATTCTCCAATTCGATGGCTAGATTCACATGATTCACCACTACATGTTCCGGAACCGCGGGCACGATTGGAGCGAAATTGAGAATCCCCAGCACACCGGCCTCCACCAGGCGATTGGTCACCTCCTGAGCAGCATCCGCTGGTACCGACAGGATTGCCATTCGAACGTGGTGCTCTGCCAACGTCGCCTCCAGTCGATCCATACCTAGCAAAGGAACCCGGAGAGGGGTTTCCCTGGGACGATCCGGGTCCAAGTCGAACGCCGCCACAATTTCGAACCCCTCGGGTTCGAACCCTCGATATTGAAGCAGCGCACTTCCCAAATTACCCACACCGACGAGGACCACGGGTTGCAGGCGGTTGGTTCCCAAGTGCGACGTAATCATCTCCGCCAACTGGATCGCATCGTAACCGAGCCCCCGCGTACCAAACTGCCCTAAATAGGTCAGATCCTTGCGCAACTGCGTCGGCTTGACCCCGGCAGCCTTGGCGAGAGCCTCACTGCTCACCGTTTGAATGCCGTTGCCCTTCAAACGTTGCAGGCAACGCAGATACAGGGAAAGACGGTACACCGTTTTCCTGGGAATCTCTGGTCGCGCCGCCTTGTTCACTCCTCACACATTGCAAAGTCTCAAAGCTTACCGCAAGCGATTTAAATAAAGTGACAGGTTCAAAGTTATTGACGTGGAGGAGGATGTGTTTAGTTTTTGGGGATGAGGTTGGCGCGGATCAAGGGGCAGGAGGGGAGGAGTGCAGTTTACCACTGCATTTCGCGGACGGTGGGTGGGGAGAAGCTTTTGAATGAGGCGTGTCGGGAGAAGATGTCTGAGATTCTGATGTCGCTGTCGGCGTTCTGCGGGCTGGAGGTGATTACCTACTGCATGATGGCCAATCACTTTCATTTGCTAATCCGGGTGCCGGAAGCGCGTGAGCTTTCTGATAGGGAGTTGCTGGAGCGGGCAGAGGGTTTTTACGGGAAAAAGGGGCTGTTGAGCGCTTTGGCGCGGGAGGGAATTGAGCTGAGGGGAAGGATCGATCGGCCTGTGCGGGAGACGCTGGTGGGGCGGATGGGGAAGGTGTCGGTGTTTATGAAGGAGTTTAAGCAGCGCTTCAGTCGGTGGTTTAACCGGCATTCTGAGCGCTTCGGGACGCTGTGGGCGGAACGCTTCAAGAGTGTGCTGGTGGAGGATTGCTCGAAGGCGGTGCAAACGGTTGCAGCCTACATTGATTTGAATCCGGTGAGGGCAGGTTTGGTGGAGGATCCGAAGGAGTACCGGCATTGTGGCTATGCGGCGGCGGTGGGCGGGGGCAATGGGAGGGTGCGCCGAGGGTTGATGAGTTTCTTGAGGGGGAAGACGTGGTCGGAGGCTTCGGCCGAATACCGGACGTGCTTGCTGCTGAGATCTGGGGAGTCTGGGCACAGTAAGAAGAGGGCGCTGGACCGGGAGACGATCTTGGCGGTGCTGAAGGAGGGTGGGCAATTGAGCGCCGGGGAGGTGCTGCGGTTGAGGATTCGCCACCTGACCGATGGGGTGGTTCTGGG
>SYMJ01000045.1 GCA_005805505.1 Verrucomicrobiales bacterium
CGTGAATTGGATGCCAAAAAACTCAATGCCTGGCTCAGCGAGCTGCTCCAGACCAAGGGTCAGGACATCTTCCGCATGAAGGGCATCCTCAATATCAAGGGACAGGCCAATCGCTTTGTGTTCCAGGGTGTTCACATGCTCTTCGAGGGCAAGCCCGATCGCCCCTGGAAGGATGAACTGCAGCGCAAGAGTCAGTTGGTCTTTATCGGACGCAACTTGGACCGCGAGGCGTTGAACGCCGGGTTCCGGCGCTGCCTGGCCTGAGTGGATGGATTGTCGCCACTGTCTTTGATCTGTGATGAATGCTCCGCTTCGACCCGCTGAGTGGGTTCTCGACCTTTCTGAACCCATCGCTGCCCTAGGAGGCTCGCCGGATGGGAGTCTTATCGCGGCTCTGGGAACCGAGGGTTCGGCCTGGGTGGTTGAGGCCTCATCGGGACGCCGGATTCACGCCTTCCAGGCCCATGCGGGAGGAGGGTTTCGCCTCGTCTGGAACCCAACGGCCTCCTGCTTCGCGACCGCGGGTCAGGACGGGCAAGTCCGGTTCTGGGATCCGGTGACTGGAACTCAAGTCGAGTCTTTGCCTATGCCCTCGGCCTGGGTGGAGCAGCTCGCGGGTTCTCCCTCAGGAGATCGGTTGGCTGCGGCCTCCGGCAAGACGGTGTGCATCGGGCGGGTCAGTGGGAGCAGTGGGGCCGGTGGAGCTGCTGGGACCGGTTGGGCCCACACTCTCGGCGGTCATCGCAGTACGGTGGCGGCATTGGCCTGGTCGGCTGACGGTCGATCTTTGGGCGTCGCCTGCTATGGCGGAGTGAGCGTGTATGATTCGGAAACCGGCCGCGTGACGGCGGAGTTGCCCTGGAAAACGAGTCTGGTTTCGCTGGCGATTTCGCCGGACGGACGCTGGGTGGTGGCCGGCACTCAAGAGAACAGTGTGCAGATTTGGCCGCTGCCGTTCCGTGAAGGGGAAGAACTGGCCATGTCGGGTTACGACGCCAAGGTGCGAAGCCTTGCCTGGCATCATTCGGGTCGCTACCTCGCCACCGACGGTGGTCAGGAACTCATGGTGTGGGATTGTAGCGGCAAGGGGCCGGCCGGTTCAACGCCTCGGATTTTGGAAGGGCATCCGGCCCGGGCTTCCAGCCTCGCCTACCAAAAGACGGGGCATTTGTTGGCCAGCGGATGCCAAGCGGGGCGGGTGTTGTTTTGGAATGCGGGTAAATCTTCCCAGCCGCTGCGGGCCACCGCCTTGGCGGGTGCCGTGACGGCCCTGGGATGGTTGCCGGGAGATACCCAAGTGGTCGCTGGTTGCCAAGACGGTCGCCTCGCGCTCATTTCGGCCCCGAAGGTCTAGCGGAGTTGACGGGAACGGGGTGATGTCGTTGATGGTCTGACTCGATAAAGCGCTCCCGGCCGCAGGGATTTTACAGGGGCCTCGCCCGATGTTTCCCGAGGAACTCCTGAAGGCGCGGATGCTGGGGTTGATCCAGCACCGCTCGGGTCGGCCCTGATTCCACCACGCGGCCGCCCTCGAGGAAGACGACCCGGTGGGCGATGTCCCGAGCAAAGGCTAGTTCGTGGGTGACCAGCAGTAGGGTCATGCCCTCGGCCGCCAGGGTTTGCAGCACCGCTAAAACCTCGCCTCGCAGTTCTGGATCTAGGGCGCTGGTAGGCTCGTCGCACAGGAGGATCTGCGGTTTCATCGCCAGAGCCCGTGCAATCGCCACGCGTTGCTGTTGGCCGCCGGAGAGTTGTGCGGGCAAGTGGTGAGCCCGATCGGCCAGGCCTACCTTCGAAAGCAGACCCATCGCCAGCGCGTGGGCTTCGGAACGCGGTAGGCGGTCCACGTGGATCGGGGCTTCCATCACGTTCTCGAGGGCCGTTCGGTGGGGGAACAAATGGAACTGCTGGAAGATCATCCCTGTCCGTCTCCGCCATCGCTGACGTAGCCGCCGGTCGGCCGCCTCAGGAGTGCCCGCCTCGATGCGAACATCCCCCAGGCGCAGTGATCCCGCATCGGGTGTTTCTAGCCAATTGAGACAGCGGAGCAGGGTGCTCTTGCCGCAACCGCTGGGTCCGATCAGGGCCACCACTTCCCCGGCGCTCTGATGATGATCGATGCCATCGAGCACCGTTACTGTGCCGAAACGCTTTCGTAGTCCAACGATCTCGATCATGTCCGCAACCTCCGTTCGAGAGCTCGGGCTCCCAGCGAAGCCGCATGGGCCATGGCCAGATAGATGGCCGCGGTGAGGATTCCCAAGCCGATGTAATCGCCCGCATCCAGCGAGCGGATGAGAAATTCTTTAGTGAGTTCGACGAGGCCGATCACCGAAACAATGGAGGAATCTTTGAAGAGGGAGATGAGGTCGTTGGTGATGCCGGGGAGGCTGATTCGAAGCGCTTGGGGCAGGAGGATGCGTCGCAGTGTCATGGCGGGTGACAAGCCTAGGGCCAGTGCCGCCTCGGTCTGGCCGCGGGGAACGGCTTCGAGTCCGGCCCGGAAGTTCTCGGCTTCGTTGGCGGCGTAGTTGAGCCCGAGTGTTAGTACGGCTGCGGCCCCGGCTGAGAGTTTCCAACCCCATTGCTGGGCCAACCCGAAATAGATGAAGTACAACTGCAACAGCAGGGGGGTGCCGCGGAACACTTCGATGTAACTGATGGCCATCCAGCGCACGGGTCGCGATCCGTAGCGACGAGCCAGGGCCAATCCGAGTCCCCAAGTCATGGCCAGAGCCATGGACGCTAGGCTCACCCACACGGTGGTTACCGCAGCCTCCATTAGGATGCTGAAATACCGAAGGGTTGGTTTGGGGCGGGGTCTTGTTGCAGCGGTGCTTGCCCCGGAGGTTGTTGTCGAAACCGCTGCTGTGTTCCAGATGGCCAAGGTTGCTTGCTGTGGGCCCCACAACTCGTAGCGGCGGTAGATGCGTTCGAGGGTGCCATCTTGGATGAGGGATTCGAGGGTTCCATTGATGCGAGTCAGCAGCTCTGGGGAACTGGTCGGTACGGCGATCGCGTAGTAGGCGGGCGCGAAGGGGGGGCCGGCCGCTCGGAGGTTCGGCCTATTGCGCAGTTGGACCGTGGCGATGGGAGAATCGGTGAGAACGGCGTCGAGCCGGCCCAGTTCCAAGTCCCGGAAGTAGTTCACATTTTCGTCGTACACTCGCACTTCCAAGCCGCCTTGCTGGGTGACCAAGCGGTGGGACAAGGTCGAGGCCAACACGCCGATGCGATGTCCGACCAGATCGCCGAGGCTTTGGATAGTTGTGTCGTGTGTGCGAGCGACGAGTTGTTGTCCGAACGCAAAATAAGGCCGGCTCATCGCCACCAGGGCGAGGTTTTCTGGGGTGCGCTCCAAGGCTGCGATGACGATGTCGTAATTACCCCCCTGACGGAGGCCGGGTATCAAATTGGCCCAGTTGTACTGGACGAATTGGGAGGTGCATCCCAGTCGGTCGCACAGTGCTTGAGCTAGTTCGACTTCGAATCCGACGAGTTGGTCGGGGTTGTCGGAAGGGTGAAAGATATAAGGGGCGCCGCCTTCGGCATCGTTGGCCCAGCGGAGCACCTGGGGGATGGCCGGCTCCGGGGTCTGGGCCGCACCGCTGGTACTCCGGACGCCGGTGGTCCATGCCATGAGGATGAGGAGCAGTATTAGGACGCGGCGCACCGTCCTGCGATTAGCGAGTGTTCGCGGGGTTTCTCAAGTGAATTACCTGAAGGGCATGGGGTCGGTCCCATCTATTTACACAAAAAGTGACACTTCATACTATAGCGGTGTCCTTCGGGGGGCTGCACGGGAACGGTCCCGCGGCCGCCCGGGGTGGGCGGATGGGTGAGACAGGTCGGTCTAGGTTTTGAATTGGATCGGATCCGACGGGATGGTTTCGGTTGGATCTAAAATCTAGGATCTAGTTTCGCGTTGCCGGGCGGGGGATGGGTGCGTTTGATTTGAGGCAGTTCTCAGCGCGGTTTTCATCAGCGACACGCCGTGCCTCACCCTTTCCCTATCATGAGCCGCAAACTCAATATCGCCATTGTCGGTCTCGGATTCGGTTCCGAGTTTATCCCCATTTATCAACGCCATCCCCATGCGGAGATGTACGCCATTTGCCAGCGCTCCCAGGACAAGCTGGATGCGGTGGGCAATGCCTTCGGAGTGGAGAAGCGCTACACGTCCTTCGAGGACTTGATCCGCGATCCATTGGTGGATGCAGTGCATATTAATTCGCCCATTCACTTGCACGCGCCGCAGGCCATCGCCGCTCTGCGCGCGGGCAAGCATGTGGCCTGCACGGTGCCGGCGTGCACCACGGTGGAGGAAGCTCGCGAGATCGTGAAGGCGGCCCGTGAGAGCGGGAAGAAGTACATGATGATGGAGACGGTGGTCTGGAGCCGGGAGTATTTGTATGTGCGGGAACTCCGGGATACCGGTCGTTTGGGACGGATCCAGTTTGTTCGCGGCAGCCACCTCCAGAACATGGATGGCTGGCCCGGCTACTGGGAGGGATTGCCTCCGATGCATTATGCCACGCACTGCGTCAGCCCTTGCCTGGGTATCGTCAACGGCGAGGCAGAGTTCGTGTCGTGTCTGGGTTCGGGCCGTATCTCCGAGTCCCGCATCGCCAAGTATGGTTCACCGTTCTCCTTTGAGACGGCCCAGTTCAAGGTCCGTAGCCAAGATGTTGCCGGTGAGGTCACGCGGTACTTGTTCGATTCTGCACGCCAGTATCAGGAGAGCTTCGACTGCTACGGCTCCAAGACTTCCTTCGAATGGCAACTCACCGAGCACGATGACCCGGTGCTGCACCTCGGCGGTGAGACGGTGGAAAAGGTGAAGATTCCCGATTATGCCCACCTGTTGCCTGAGGCCATTCGTCCGTTCACGACGAAGGGCGTCTATGACATGAGTGAGAATGTCCACTTGAGCTTCGTTCAAGGCAGCGGCCACGGCGGCAGCCATCCGCACATGGTTCACGAGTTTGTCATGAGTGTGATCGAAGACCGCCCGAGCTTCCCAGACTTGCACCAGTCGGTGAATTGGACCCTCGTGGGCATCCTGGCGCACGAGAGCGCGATGCGTGGCGGCGAGAAGTTGCACCTGCCGAACGTCCACGGGATCTGAACGATTCCGGATCGGGGGTGTTCCCAACGCCCGGAATGGCTTTGTGCCGTTCCGGGCGTTTTCTTGCCCGAGCGGTGGGTGCGTCAGCAGGGACGGACTTCCATCCACATCGACGCTTGAAAGGATTGGCCGGGCGCTAGGATTTGAAGCTCACGGTCGTCCGGTCGGCTGAAGGCGTTGGGCAGGCAAGTCCAGGGTTCTAGGCAGTAGAAATTTTCCGAGGGCGTCCGTGACCAGAGCGCGCAGAAGCGATAGGCCGGTGCCCCTTCCCAGTTGACGACCACTTCCAGGCGGGCTGCTCGGTCAACCAGGGCCAGTTCTTGGCTCCGGAGGTTTCCTAAGAGCAGGGTGGATCCAGTGTCCACGGTGGCTGGTAATTCCTGTTCGGAGAACGGTTCGGAAAAATAGGCGTCGCCGCGTCCGATCGGATTGAAGCGGGTGGCTCGGGGAATACGGATAACGCAGTCGCTCCGCTTGGATCCTGCGCTCAGCGGCATCGGTAAATAGGGGTGGAATCCGACGCCGAAGGGCATGGGTTCAGGGGAGAGATTCTCGATGACTTGATGCCAATGCAGGCGACCTTCTTGAAGCCGGTAGGTCAGGCGATAACGAAAGGCGAAAGGGAAAACCGCCTGGGTGGCGTCGCTGTCGGTGAGTTCGAGTTGGACTTGATCGGTTTCTTGGGCCGTGACTTTCCAGGGAGTTTTTCGGGCAAATCCGTGCGCTGGCATCGGATGGTTTTGACCGGCCCAGGGATAATGGTGGTCAGCGCCGGGGACGTGGTTGTAGCTGACTATTGGAAAGAGCAGGGGGCTGCCCGCCCACATCTCACGGGGATATCGAGCAATGACCGCGTCGTCATGATGCAGTGCCTCCACGAGGCCATGACCGGGGAGGGGTCTTTGGTATCGGACGAGCCACCCACCGAACTCGGGCAGCACTTGGGCCATGGCTCCGGTTTGATCCCGGATTTCTACACAAGCAGTCGATGACATCAGGCAATCGGGCAACGCATCGACCGACGGCTCAATTCCAAAATCGCCATTCGACAATTTCAGGGCATTCTTTGCGGGCTTGGATCCCGCATCTCCCACCGTGTTGCAAGGCTGGCTGAAATCGCCGGTCGTTGAGTCGTTGCGCCAAAAGGTCGAGGCCGGAGGAGTCGTGAGTTTGGAGAGTGTGGCTCCGGCGGCGCAGGCATGGCTGGTGGCCGTGTTGCATCGGCTTTATCCGGACCGCCACGTGGTGGCCATTACGGACACGCTGAAAACCCAAGAACTCTTGCACGCCGATGCCGCCACTTGGCTGGATGGGGAGCGTCCGCAGTTTTTCCCGGCTTGGGAGACATTGCCCCAGGATTCCCGATTGCCCCATGCCGACATCATTAGCGAACGGCTCGAAACGCTGATCGCACTGCGGCGGGTAGAGGGTGTTCCTCCGAAAAGCCGACTGGTGATCACTTCGGTGACGGCCTTGCAGCAGCGCACCTTTACCCCGGACGAGTTCAACTCGAGGACTCGGACCTTCTGTCGGGGAGAAACGGTCAACCCGCTGGATCTCATCGAATGGCTTGAGTCGCAGGGTTATGAGCCCGAGGCCCAGGTCTCCCATAAAGGGGAGCTATCTTGGCGGGGTGGCATTGTGGATTTGTGGCCCCTCAATCGCCCTTGGCCAGTTCGGTTGGAGTCCTTCGGGGATGAGTTGGAGTCGCTTCGTGAATTTGATCCCCACCGCCAGACCCGTTTGGATGCCATCGACTCGTGCGTGGTTCCACCGGCGGGTGAGCTGAGTTTGCTGCGTCCCAAGGCCGGGTCCGAGGCGCCGTCACCTCCGGTGAGCGCTCTCGATGCGCACTGGGGCCAAGACGCGCTGGTGGTGCTTTGCGGGCCGCAGGCGCTGGCTCTCCAAGCAGAACACCACGCCAGTCAGGTTCGAGAGGGGGATGTGTTCCATGAGCCCTGGGAGGCCTTGCAACTGCGGGTTCAGACCTCCGGAAGCGTCTGGGTCCGGGTTGAGGATTCGATTCCGGAATCTGTAGGCGATCCGAATGATCTGCTCATTGAATCCCTCGATGCGTTCCGTCCCATCGGAGCAACCCTGCCCGCGACTCAAGTTGCCGAGGAGCAGCGACGGACTTTTTTTCAACAAATGCAGCGGTGGTTGAGACAAGGCTACCACCTTCAGGTTTTCTGCAACAATTCCGGCGAGCTTCAACGCTTCGGAGAACTGTGGAGCGAACTCCTGCCCTCCAGTGGAAGTGAGGCCGCTGAGGGTTCCGTGCCCTCAGCGGTCCCAGAAGTCCTCACAGGTACCCTTTCTCGAGGATTTCTGTGCGAACTCTCCCGCCGGGTCGTGGTCTCGGACGCGGAGATTTACGGGCGCTACAAAGTGTCTCGGCCGCGGCGGTTGAAGTCCCATCATGCTCAGTCGGTGCGCAACGCCTTCGAGGTGGATTTCACCGACTTCGACCTCGGGGACTTCGTGGTGCACCTCCAGCACGGCATCGGGATTTACCGAGGCCTCAAGACGCTGCCGCCTCGGCAGGCCGGCGCCTCGGGCGGTGGTCAGGAATGCCTGGTGATCGAATACGCCGCGAGCTCCAGCCACGATGAGGCACCCAAGCTCTACGTTCCGGTGACTGAGGCGCACCTGGTGAGCAAGTACGTGGGCGCGGGCAAGGCGCGTCCGCAGTTGAGCACTATCGGCGGCACTCGCTGGACCAAGGCCAAGGAGCAGGCTCAACGGTCAGTGCGGGACTTGGCGGCCGAACTGCTTTCTGTGCAGGCGGCGCGGGCCACTCAGCCGGGCCACCCGTTCTCGGTCGACTCCCCGTGGCAGCGGGAGTTTGAGGCGAGCTTTGAATTTGAGGAGACAATCGACCAAGTGAAGGCCATCGCGGCCTCCAAGGTCGACATGGAGCTCCCCAAGCCGATGGACCGTCTGATTTGTGGTGACGTGGGCTTTGGCAAGACCGAGGTGGCCATCCGGGCCGCGTTCAAGGCGGTCATGGGAGGCAAGCAGGTGGCGTTGCTGGTGCCCACCACGGTCCTAGCCCAGCAGCACTACAACCATTTCCGCGAGCGGATGGCGGAGTATCCGGTGCGCATCGAATTGATGAGCCGTTTCCGGACGGCCAAGCAGCAGAAAGGAGTGATGGAGGCAGCGGCTGTTGGTGCGGTGGATATCGTCATCGGAACCCACCGGATCGTCTCCGCGGATATGATCTTCAAGGATCTGGGCCTGGTGATCGTGGACGAGGAGCAGAAGTTTGGCGTGAAGCACAAAGAGCAGTTCAAACTGCTGCGCCGGACCGTCGATGTACTGACCCTCAGTGCGACTCCCATTCCACGGACGCTGTACCTGGCTCTCACGGGGGCCCGAGACCTCAGTACTCTGGAAACGCCGCCGCAAGATCGCCTGCCAGTGGAGACCATCGTAGGCAATTACGATGAGAGGGTCATCCGCGATGCCATCCAGCGGGAATTGAATCGGGGCGGTCAGGTGTATTTCTTGCACAATCGGGTTTCCACCATCGAGGACGTGGCTCTCAAGTTGAAGACACTGGTGCCCGAGGCCCGGATTCTGGTGGGCCACGGACAGATGGCTGACGACGAGTTGGAGAAGGTCATGACGCGCTTCGTCAACGGCGAGGCCGACGTGCTGGTGAGCACCACGATCATCGAGAGCGGTTTAGATATTCCCAACGCCAACACGATGGTCATCGACCGGGCGGATCGTTTTGGTCTGAGCGAATTATACCAACTCCGCGGCCGTGTGGGTCGCTACAAGCACCAGGCCTATTGCTACCTGATGTTGCCACGCCACGCCCAATTGCTGACCGAGGCCCGCAAACGGATGAGTGCCATTAAGCAGTACAGTGCGCTGGGTAGCGGTTTCAAGATCGCCATGCGCGACTTGGAGATTCGCGGTGCGGGCAATTTGCTCGGTTCCCAGCAGAGTGGCCACATCACTGCGGTGGGCTTCGACCTGTATTGCCAACTGCTCGGCCAAAGTATTTCGGTATTGAAGGGTGAAACGGTCCGGACTCGAATCGAGGTTCGGGTATCGCTGGATTTCCTGGCCACCAATCCGGGTGAAGAAGGGTCCGCTAAGAGTGACTCTCGTCGTTCTAAGTCCGACAGTGAGCCTGCCCTGAACATCTCCATTCCCAGGGACGGCTGTGTCGCCACCTACTGGGACGATCCGGATGAGGAGCCCTCCCGGGGGAGGTCTTCGGGCTCTCGGCGTCCGGTGGATGAAGACGACGGGCGGAAGTTCCCGGCATACCTGCCGCTCGATTACGTGCGTGAACCCTCCCAAAGAGTCGAGGTCTACCGCAAGCTGGCCCAGGTCACCGACAAGGCCGGGGTCGAAGGGTTGCGTCAGGAACTGCGGGATCGCTTCGGGCCCTTGCCGGGGCCAGTCGATTTGTTGCTTCAGACCCATGAGCTGCGGCTTCTGGCGGCCGAGTGTCGGGTGACATCGGTGGAGGTCACCGAGGGCAAGGTGAAGCTCATGCACCGGGGCACTCTGGTCACGGTGGGAGGCCAATTTCCGCGGCTGTCCAAGCGTGATGCCAAGGGGCGCTTGCTAGAAATTCGACGCCTGTTGCTCTCGTTGGCCGGTGATTCACCCAAAGCATGAAGGCTTCTGCGATTCTCCCGCCCTTCGGATTCCTTTGCGCAATCATCGCTCTCCTTCTGCAAATGGGCCCGGCCTGGGCCCGAGAATTATGGGTGGTCGATCCGCAGGGCTTGAAGGGTCCGGAGAATGCCCTGTTGGCATCGATCCAGGGAGTCCTCTACAAGGATTATGCGCCCTACAACCGCGGGCGAGGTGCGGTGTACTGGCATCAAGGCAAGCCCAGTGTCTCCTACCGCTATTTGCTGTGGGAACAGAAAGATCGCTCGGGAGGTCTGCGGCCGGATTGGCTTCCGGCGGGTGTTGCTGAGGCCGTCGAAAGACAAGCGTCTGGAGTGGAGGCCGGTTCCGAGGCCTATGCGTTGATCAATGTCCACGCGTGGTCCTTCCGTGATTCGGGGGGACCAATGGGGGCCATCGGCCGGACGATTGAAGCGCCGCCACCTCGGGTCCGAGTGGTCACCGCGACGGAGTTCTTCGAGTTGATAGCGGGGGAGGCTCCCCTTCGGAACGGCAAGAAAGGCGACTGACTCGGGAGGCCTTTGGTCTATAATGAATCCTATGCCGGAGGGTTTGGTGAAGTTCCTGCAACGCTGGTTGGTCACAACCATTGGCGTTTTGTTGGCCGATGTCTGGGTGGACGGGATCCGTCACCAGACCTTCGGAGCGTTGTTGGAGGCCTCGCTGTTGCTGGGCTTGCTCAATGCGTTTGTGCGCCCGCTGCTCATGTTGATTTCGCTCCCGCTGTTGATCTTCAGTCTCGGGCTGTTCGTGATGGTCATTAACGCGGTGCTCCTGAGCCTCGTCGGCGGCATGCTTCAACCTGGATTCGTCGTGGACGGATTTGGGTCCGCCTTCTGGGGTGGAGTGATTATCAGCCTGGTTTCGCTGGTGGTGAATGGATTCCTCGGAGGTCGAGCCAAGGTGCAGTTCCAGGGCAGTGTCCGCGGATCGACCGGACGCCGTCAGCCGAAGAAAAAAGATGAGGACGGCGGCGGCCCGCTCATCGATGTGTGACCCCATCTTGATCTGGATCCATGGCCTCGAAGTCTCGAACCCAATCTTCACGAGCGCATCCCCGTAAGGCTCTCGCGCCGAAGGTGCTGCTGTTGGCGCTGGTCGGGGTATTGGCCTGGGGGGTATGGAGGGTGCTTGGGCCAGAAGGGAGCGCGGCTTCCAAGCTTAGTTCCGGAATAGCCAACGAAGCCCCCAGGGTTCCCGTTGAGCCAGTTCCAACTCCGGCTGCAGCTCTTACTCCGACCTCGGCTCAGCCAACACTGGCTCCCGCGGTTCCTACGGTGGTTCCGGTGCCTCCGGCTGCTCCGCCGGTTCCGGCTCCGGCTATCCCACTGTCCCCGTTGCTCGCGATTTCCAACGCCGCACCTGCGCTGCTGGGGCTCACGTCGGCTCCGGTGATTCTTTCCACTCAGATCCTCCGCGCTGCGGTGGCACTGCCCGAGTTGTCGATTTCCAACAGCGGGGCCGCTTGGGTGCCTCGCGGGGCCACCAATTATCTGGAGGCGCAAATCGCACTGGCTGGCCTGGGGATTTCCTCCGGCTCGATCGATGGCGTGGGAGGCGCGCAAACCGCGGCTGCATTGAAAGCCTTTCAATCGCAGCAAGGCTTGGAGCAGACCGGTTGGCTAGACCGTAACACTCGCAAGGCTCTCATGCTCAAGCGGGCTCCAGGGGCTCCCTACCGTGTCAGCGCCGAAGACTTGCTGCGTCTGGCCCCGTTGCCGGAGACCTGGGTGGGCAAATCTCAGGTGCCCGGTTTAGAACACGAGACTTTGTTGGAGCGTTTGGCTGAGAGGTTTCAAGCCCATCCGGGATTGCTGCGCCGTCTCAACCCTGCTGTGGACTGGGCTCAGCCGACCGAAGGTCTAGAATTGACCTTGCCCGCCATTGTGCCGATCCCCGCCCGTCGTGCGGGTCTCATTCGCATTAACCTTGCCGGGCGGTTCCTGCGCGTGTTCGACACCGGCGGCGAATTAATAGCGCATTTCCCCTGCAGTATTGCGCGACGGGTCGAGAAACGTCCGGTGGGAGATCTTCAGGTGTTAGTGACCGTGCCCAACCCCGACTACACTTGGGATCCTGAAGTGTTTCCCGAATCGCCAGAAGCGCTCACCGTAGGCCGCAAATTGCGCATTCCGCCGGGGCCCAATAACCCGGTGGGTGCTGCCTGGATCGGACTCAACCGCTCGGGCTATGGCATCCACGGGACCCCCAAGCCCGAAGATGTCGGTCGCACCGAGAGCCATGGGTGTTTCCGTTTGGCCAATTGGAATGCGGAGTTGCTGCGCCGGATGGCCTGGCCGGGTCTGACTGTGCGGGTGGAGGGCGAGGTTCCGATGACCGGGGCGACCGCGCTCACCGTGCCGGCAGCGGCAGCCACCAATGCAGTGAAGGCTCCGCCGCCTTTGGGTGTGCCGGCCACTGCTGCTGCCGTTCCCGCGGTCACCAACACGGTTTCACCGCTTCCCTTGTGAGCCGTCGTTGAGTCAGAATCTGGTTAGAGAGTTTTTATTTGCGGAGTTTTATGCACCCTCTTCTGGAGGGTTGATCGGCTTCTCTGAAGGCAGCGTGGCCCGCGCGACCGCATAAATTGTCCCCAGCGCGTGAGAGCCGAAGTCACCCAGCTCGCTGGGAACTCAAGACATCGGCCGCAGCAATGGACTCAGTCGGGTGTTTTGCTGGGCCATATTCCGGAGGCAGGGGTCGGTGAGTATGGCCAATTCGACCCGTTCTCGAGCGGCTTCCGGGAGGCCGACTAAGGCCTCGTAACAGGCTAGATGGAAATTCCAAAGCCCATTGTGCTGGAGGGCCTTCGGGGCCGTGAGCAAGGCTTGTCGGGCTTCTTCATAGGTGCCGAGTTCGTAGAGGCAGCAGCCCCACCCAATGAAGTGCTCCACATCGGCATCCCGACGTGCGCACAAAGCCATGAAGGCCTTGGCCGCTTCGGCCCAATTCCCCGTCTGCTGGTGGATGACGGCACGCAACTCGAGCACCTCTGGCTCCAGTTGGTCTCCGGAGGGGAGTTGATCTAATTCTTGTAAGGCCGACTGACTCATTCCGAGTTCGAAGTAACCTACTGCGGCCTCCGTTGTCCGACTGAGTTTAGAAAACGGCACACACCAGAATGTCACAATTCTTTTGAAACTCAAACGACCCCGACACCCAAAGATTTCCCCGACGAGCATTCTGGAGCATTCTGGTCCCACAGCAGGTCTCCATGCGTTGGTTTGATGCCCATAATCACTTGCAAGATCCCCGGTTGGGCAACGACCCGCTGGAATGGGTGTCTGCCGCCGCCGCTCGGGGCATTGCTGGCATGGTGGTCCATGGAACTTGCGAGGGCGACTGGCCGGAGGTTCAGCGATTGGCGGATCTTTGCCCCTCGGTGATTCCTGCCTTCGGTTTGCATCCCTGGCGTGTCTCGGCCCGATCCCTCCGGTGGCGCGACGCATTGATCGAGTGTCTGGACTCGGCGCCCCACGCCGTTTTGGGGGAGGTCGGATTAGACCGTTGGATCCTCGATCAATCGCTCGAACGGTGCGTGGAACTGGGAACCGGCCCGCGGGGTCCGGCCCCCCTGGAGTTTCAACTGGAGGTACTCGACCAGGAGCTCGTGCTGGCTTCGGAACGCGGCCTTCCGGTCACCGTGCATTGCTTGCAGGCTTGGGGCCCCTTGATGGACTGCCTTCGAGGGCGGCCGCGGCTTCCCCGGGGCTTCTTGCTGCACAGTTATGGGGGTTCGGTAGAATTGGTGCCCGAGTTGGTTCGACTAGGTGCCCACTTCAGCATCTCGGGCCACTCCCTTCATCCGCGGAAGGCCTGGCAAGCAGAGGTCTTTCGGGCCATTCCCTCGGACCGACTGCTCATCGAGACCGACGCCCCCGATCAGCTTCCTCCCGACGACTGGGTTTCTCATCCTGCGACCGATACGCGGGGACGCCCGGTGAACTCACCGGTCAATTTGGTCCGGATCGCCGAGGGGGTGTCTGGCCTCCTGGGAGTTCCGATCGAAGAGTTGGCCGCACGGTGTGAGGCCAACTGGCTGCGCTTCTTCGGACCCCCGTTTCTCGGCGAGACCGGCTCGCGGGTTACAGCGCCTGCTGGATCCGCTGGAGTTGCCGAAGCAGTGCTGCCATCTGATCGAGGGGGATCATGTTCGGGCCGTCGCTCAGAGCGCTCTCTGGGTCCGGATGGGTCTCAATAAAAAGTCCGTGAACTCCGGCCGCCACGGCACACCGGGCCAAGACCGGGCCAAACTCCCGCTGCCCTCCGGAGGAATCTCCCTGACCACCGGGCAGTTGGACCGAATGGGTGACGTCGAAGACCGTGGGATAGCCGAACCCAGCCAAGATGGGCAGCGAGCGCATGTCCGTGACGAGGTTGTGGTATCCGAAGGTGGTGCCCCGCTCGGTGAGCATGAGGTGGCGATTGCCCGTTTCGGCCGCTTTGGCCACCACGTTCTTCATGTCCTGCGGCGCCAAGAACTGCCCCTTCTTGATGTTCACGATCCGGCCGGTGGCTGCGGCCGCCTGCACTAGGTCGGTCTGGCGGCAGAGGAAGGCCGGGATTTGTAGGATGTCGCAGACCTTGGCCGCGGCGATCGTCTGCTCCTCAGTGTGGACATCGGTTAAGACCGGCACGCCCACCTCGGTACGAATGCGTCGCAGAATTTCCAAACCCTCGGTCATTCCCGGGCCCCGGAAGGACTTTCCCGACGAGCGGTGGGCCTTGTCGAAGCTGGCCTTAAAAATATACGGAATCTTGAGGCGGCCGCACACCGACTTGAGTGTGCGTGCGATCTCCAGGCAGAGGGTTTCACTCTCGATGACGCAGGGGCCCGAGATCAGGAAGAGCCCCTTGCGACGGTTCAGGACCCGCCATAGCGGGAGGATGGAATCGCTCACACCGGAGGTCATCGCGGTGACGTGAACGTTTCGCAATCCTGGAATCGCTCCCCGGAGAGTCATTGGTCCGGATCTCCACGGGCACCGTGCGTTCATTCAGGCTCTTGCAGGGGCCCTGGATCGGCAGGGCGTCGGAGTCGTTTCTTGCGCCCGCCCGCTCGAGGGAGACGTCGGAGTAGGGCCACAAGCGCGGCGGCGGGTGGGCCTTTAGCACGAAGCGACCTAGGCTTTGGTGCTCAATGTTGACGGGCTTTAGGCGAAGTTCGTTGAAGCTCTCTGTCACCGGCGTTCCGTCGGTGCAGCGGGTGTGATGGAGCACATGGAACCTCATCGAGCAGACTCCTGACCTTGCCTTCGGCTTTCGCTGTGGGTCCTCCGAAACGAAAATCCCGCGTTGACCTCGGTGCCCTGGCTGCGGTTCAACTGCCTTCGTGCATCCCGCAAACATCCTCCGTGGCGCGTTCATGGCGTTCACTGGTCTGACCTTGGGCCTGGGCCTTGTTCGGGCCGACGTGTCCCTTCATTCGCTCTTTACCGATCACGCAGTGCTGCAACAGGGCAGGCCGGTGCCGGTCTGGGGGCGTGCGGCCGACGGTGAGACGGTGACCGTGGAGTTCGCGGGTCAGAGCGTCTCCACCGTGGCCCAAAATGGTCGATGGTCGGTGCGGCTCAAGGCTCTGAAAGCCACCGCCGAGGGGCGCAACCTCCAGGTCCGCGGCCACAACACTGTGGTGCTGAGCGATGTGGTTGTCGGCGAGGTCTGGATTTGTTCGGGACAGTCCAACATGGAGTGGCCCCTGTCGGCCAGTTTCGAGCCGTCGGCGGACATCGCTTCCAGTGCCAACTCGAACTTACGCCTCTTCACCGTCACCAAGCGGCGTTCCTCGGTTCCGCAGACCGAACTCAATCATGCCGCGCACGCCTGGGGCACGGCCTCGCCCGAGGCGGTCCGGCGCTTTTCCGCCGTCGGCTACTATTTCGGCCGAGACTTGCAGCCGGCGCTGGGTGTTCCCGTGGGCTTGATCCACAGCAGTTGGGGCGGATCCCCGGCCGAGGTGTGGATGAGCGAAGAGTCGATCAAGGACAACCATTTCTACACCCGGGATATCCTCGACCCTTACGTCCCGATCCATCGGGCCCATGAAGCAGCGTTGTCGAAGTGGCGTGCTGCCAAGGCCGCGGCTGAGGCCAAGGGGGAGAAGTTTAGTCAAGGAGCTCCGGGAGCCCCATGGTGCCCGGCCGAACTCTACAATGGCATGCTGCGCCCGCTCATGCCCTACGCAATTGCCGGTGCCATCTGGTACCAGGGTGAGTCCAACGCGGGTCGGGCCTGGCAGTATCGCAGCCTCTTCGCTGACATGATTCGTAATTGGCGCTCCGATTGGAATCAGGGCGATTTCCCCTTCTTGGCCGTCCAGCTGGCGCCTTGGGACAAGAACCGCAAGCGCTCGATCGCCGACATCACCGCAAAGCCGGTCCAGAGCGACTGGGCTGAACTGCGCGAGGCCCAGAACCACGTCGCCGAGACGCTGCCCCACGTGGGTATCGCGGTCATCACCGACGTGGGCGACAAGGATGACATCCATCCCACCCGTAAAGCTCTGGTCGGAGCCCGTCTCGCGTTGCTGGCCCAGACCATTGCCCATGGAAAGTCGGTGGAGTCGAGTGGGCCGATCTATGCTTCGCAGGGGTATTCTGGATCGACCTTGATCCTGAATTTGAACCATGCCCGGGGTCTCAAGACTTCGGATGGTGCGGCGCCCAAGGGCTTTGCTTTGGCCGGCAAGGACGGCGTCTGGCATTGGGCCACGGCCGAAATTTCTGGGTCCAGTATTCGGTTGAATGCTCCTCAGGTGGCGCACCCGCTTCATATTCGCTACGGCTGGGATGATTTCCCGGTGTTGAATTTGATCAATGGCAGCGGTTTGCCGGCCTCACCCTTCCGGACCGATCACTTCCGGGGCATCACGCAGAACTAAGTCGGGTGAGTCGCATCAGCACCGCATTTTCGGTTTAAGGTGTGGAGACCTCGCCCGGGTTTCCCAACGGAATCATTCGGGCTCTGGCCGAGGTTAGGGTGTTTTTGGCATCACCTAGATGAGGTGGTTGCTGCATTTCTTGGACCCTCCTCAAGTCGACGAGGGCAATCGGCCTATCATCTGCTTCTCTGAGTTTAGAAGTTTTGGATGAACCCGTTTCATGAATGAATGCGCCCCTCGACAGTCGTCAGCTCCACGCGTTTGTCATCCTGGCTCGCACGGGCAGTTTCACGCAGACGGCCCGCGAGCTGTTCCTCACCCAGTCGGCAGTCAGTCATTCCATGAAAGCCTTGGAAACCGATGTGGGTTGTCGTCTTTTGGACAGGTTGGGCAAGAAAGTCTTACTGACCCAAGCGGGCGAACAGCTTTTGGTCCATGCTGAGCGGGTGCTTCAGGAAATGGCCTGCGCCCGGGCTGGCATCGAGCGACTGGGCAAATGGGGGGTGGGGCGGCTGAGAATCGTGGCTCCGGCCGCCTTGTGCGCCTACTTGCTGCCGGCGGTTTTGCGGGAGTTCAAGGAAAGCTTCCCCCAGAGCCTCATCAGCGTGGAAGTCGGCGATTCGTCCTCGGCCGTGGCGATGATCGAATCCAATAGGGCCGACTTGGCCCTCACGCTCGAGCCCAGGTCCGAGGAACGCTTCCAGTTCGTGCCGCTCTTCTCAGATGAGCTGTCGTTCATCGCCTCACCCAAGCATCACTGGGCCCTATCCGGCTCGGTACCTCGGGCGGAGATCTCCCGACAGAGCGTGGTCGTCTATGGTAAGCGCAGCCTCTCCTGGCGCATCCTCGATGCCTATTTCCAGGAGGAGGGCATCGTGCTCCACACGGTCATTGAGATGGGCAGCTTCGAGGCCCTGAAAGAACTAGCAAAACTCAATCTCGGAGTGGGCATCTTGGCACCTTGGGTCGCCGCGCCCGAATTGCGCAATGGATCACTGGTGGCACTGCCGTTGGGACGCCGCAAGGCCCGCCGGGAGTGGGGAGCCCTGCACTGGCGCACGCGCCGCCTGACTCTGGCCGAGGAAACATTTCTGGGCCTATGCCGAACGGCCTCCGAAGACTTGTTTCAAGCCGAAGTGGCTTTGGTCGCCTGAGCCCACGATGCGATGGGATGGATCCTGCTTTCTGCATCTTCTTCCGCGAGAGCGTGGTTGTTGGTTCGTCACGGCCCTCAGCACGGCTTGCACCTCACTCTCGCCTCTTCTTGCGACTGAATTTGCTACGCTACTGCGTTCCTCCCAACTGCATCGTCCCGGTGTGTGCGAAACCGGCCGGTCCACCGGCGCCGCCGATGAGGCGAGCCCGAGCTGGCAATTCGGAGTCAGCGCCGGGGTGTACCCGCGTCTCCAATCCCGCCCAGGCGGTTGGGTTTGGGTTGGAAGACCGCTCCCCGAACGGCATCCCAGACCAGGTAGCATAAAAACAGGGAGTTGTGGTGCAGATAGCGCCCGACTAGACGGCGCGGTTCCGAGGCCATCCGATAGAGCCAAGTCAGGCCGCACCGTTGCATCCAGCCCGGGGCATCGGCCCGCAGCCCGGCATTCACGTCAAAGGCCTGACCCACTGAGAGTAGCACCCCGTGTTCGAGCAGAGGTTTAACCCGGGCGATCCAGCGCTGCTGCTTCGGGGTGCCCAGACCCACCCAAATGAAGTCGGGTTTGAGACGCCGCAACTCTTCCAAGACCCGGTCCTCGTCGGCCCCAAGAACCCCGCCCGTATCGCAGCGGCCATGGAAGGAACCAACGATGCGCAAACCCGGGTTCAGGAGCGTGAATCGTTCAGCCAATACCCGACCGCAGACCTCCGATCCGCCCAGGAGGTAGTGCGTGAGGGTGGGTGGTGAATGAATTAGCGCATGCCGGAAGAACGCGGGACCGTAGACTCGATCCTTCATGCCGGCCCCGGCCGCATTGAGCAGCCAGAGCAGCGGGGAACTGTCGGGGATAAACCGATCGAAGCACTCGGAGGTCTGGCGGTATTTCGGATCGGATCGGCGCAGGGTGACGATCTGAGTATTGCAGAACTCGATGGCCGACGGAGAGGAATGCCGTGCGAGTCGGCAGCACAAGTCCATCGCCCCCGGGTGATCGGTCACGGTCAGCACTGTCCCTAGGCATCCAATCTCTCGCGGTGCCTGGAAGTTGCCGGGAGGAAGGGTGTCGTTTAAGGGCATGTGCCACTGAGCCAATCCAAGGTTTTTGCCCAGCGCGAGCAGTTTCGGTGGGTTCCGTCCGACGGGGCGGAGATCCCCTCTCGATACGATCCCACCTAGTCCAGCGCCCGTCACCTTCTCCCAGACCCGCAAAACTCAGCTTCTTAATCTTCCGATGAAGACCGATCGACCTGCGTTACGCCCGCGCTTCGGGCTTCTGGTCTGCCGGGGTTTCGGCTTACGTTGTTCCCGTCATGGACACGCCGACCCGAGAAGAGTTCGCGGTGCTAGCCCGCCGGGGCAATTGCATCCCGGTGGCCCGTCGCCTGCTCGCGGATTTTGAAACACCCTTGTCCGCCTACCAGAAACTGCGAGGGCAGGGAGAATCGTTCCTCTTCGAGTCCGTCGAGGGGGGCGAGCACTTGGGCCGCTATTCCTTCGTTGGCTGTGGTCCCCGTTCAGTGATCCGCCAAATCGGTGATCGGGTGGAGATCCTGGAACACGGTCGGGTGATCGAAACCTACCGCGTCTCGCCCACTCCCGGTCAACCCGGCGAGAAAGTCGTCCGCGACGGGCTTCAGGTGGTCGAGGCAGCGCTTTCAGGCTTCGTTCCCGTGCCGGTTCCCGGCATGCCCCGCTTCACTGGTGGAGCAGTCGGATTCTTGGGCTACGAGTTCATCCATGATGTGGAACCGGTGGTGCCGCGCCCGGCGAAAGATGAGTTAGGGACTCCCACACTGTATTTTCTGATCGCCGACCAGGTCCTCGTGTTTGATCGCGTGGCTCAGACATTGACAGTGATTGTGCATGCCGTGGTGCCCCCCGGCGGTGATCCGGATGTAGCCCATGAAGATGCAGTCTCTGAGATTGATCGCCTCGTGGCCCTGCTGGAGCAACCCCTCCCGAGCCGCCCGGTGACCCTGGAGACCCAAGTCCCCGACGCCCCCTTTGTTTCCAACACCCCGCGCGAGCAGTTCCTGGCCAACGTCGTCCGGTCCAAAGAGTTCATCCGTTCCGGCGACATTATCCAGATCGTCGGCTCCCAGCGGTTCAGCGCCCCGGTAAAAGCCTCGCCCATGGAGATTTACCGAGCCGTGCGCTCCATTAATCCCTCGCCCTACATGTTTCTTTTGGAGCTAGAGGGTTTCGCATTGGTGGGGGCCTCGCCCGAATTGCATGTGCGTTGTGAAGATCGGGCGGTGGAAATCCGCCCCATCGCTGGCACGCGCCGCCGCGGGGCCAATGAGGCAGAAGACCTGGTCTTGGAGCAGGAGCTTCTGGCCGATCCCAAGGAGCGCGCCGAGCACGTCATGCTCGTAGACCTGGCCCGTAACGACATCGGTCGAGTCTGCGAGTATGGCAGCGTGGCCGTCCGTGACCTGATGGTCATCGAGCGCTACAGCCACGTGATGCACATCGTCTCCCAGGTCAACGGCCTACTCTCGCCCGAGCGCAGCGCCTTCGACCTGATGCGGACTACCTTCCCGGCCGGCACCCTCAGCGGCGCGCCCAAGGTCCGGGCCATGCAAATCATCTCAGAACTCGAAGGCACCACCCGCGGGCCCTATGGCGGCTGTGTGGGCTACTTCGGGTTCAATGGCAATGCCGACCACTGCATCACCATTCGCACGGCACTAGTGAAGGACGGAATAGCCTATGTCCAAGCCGGTGGTGGATGGGTCAACGACTCCGATCCCGAGGCTGAATTCGACGAGACGATCAACAAGTCGAAGGCCATGCGGAAGGCCATCTCGCTGGCCGAACATTTCCCGCGCTAAATGGTTCTGCGCTGATCCATCGACCCGGGAAGTCTGCGCACCCACAGAAAGGGGTTTCCCCTCGCTGAGCCGGCCTCGAGCGCGAGCGCATCGTTGGTTTCGGAATAACGAATCGTGCCTTCGCAGCATGGCCAAGATAGACCCTTGAGCGCTTCATTAGACCTCGTTTGTAGCAACCTGTTTTCGTTTTAAGACCATGCCCAATCCCTGGACCGGCAAAGGAAATCCTTACACCCGCAAAGAAGTCCGCGAGCGCCTGATGGACACCATCAAGAAAGGCGACGCCGTGATCGCTGCCGGCGCAGGCGCGGGCATTAGCGCCAAATTTATCGAGAAGGGCGGCGCCGACCTCATCATCATCTACAACTCCGGCCGCGTCCGCATGATGGGTCACGGCTCCACTTGCGGCATGAGGGCCTACGGCGATGCCAACGCCATCGCCATGGAAATCGGTGAGTACGAAGTGCTTCCGGTCGTCGAAGAAGTGCCCGTCATCTGCGGCGTCCACGCCACCGATCCCCGCCGCCGCATGTGGCACTGGTTGGGCAAGGTCAAAGAGATGGGGTTCAGCGGCGTGAACAACTTCCCCACCCACACCATCATCGACGGCCATTTCCGAGGCGTGCTCGAAGAGACCGGCATGAGCGTGAAGAAAGAATATGAAATGGTCGCCCTCGCCCGGAAAATGGACCTCTTCTCCATCGTCTATGTCGGCACCCCTGAAGAAGCCGTTGAAATGGCCAAGTCCGGGGCTGACGCCATCATCGCCCACGTCGGAACGACCGTCGGCGGCAGCATCGGCGTCCAGAACGCCGTAGTGAGTTGGGACTTCACCCTCCAGCGAACCCAGGAAATCATCGACGCCGCCTCCCGAGTTCGAAAAGACATCTTCTTCCTGTGCCATGGCGGCCCCATCAACACCCCCGCCGACGCCGATCGCGTCATGAAAAACACCGATGTCGTAGGCTTCGTCGGAGCCAGTTCCCTGGAGCGAATGGGAATCGAGGCCTCGCTGACCAACCTCACAAAAGAGTTCAAACGCCTCAAGGCCCCCGCCGCCAAGAAATTCGGTAAGAAAAAGTAGTCCACCAGCATCGGTGGAGATCGTTCACCCGGGAGGGTTCCGCATCGGAGCCCTCCCGAGCCCTCCCGATGGATCCGCCCCAATGGCGCCAGTGACAGAGGTCAGGGGACAGAGATCAGGTGTCAGGTGTCAGGGTTAGGGGTTAGGGGTTAGGGTTCAGAAGTTAGAAGTCAGGCATCAGAGGACTGCAGAGTGAACCGATGCACAGCGGGATCGATCTGGAGCGAGCATAGAGCCTGTCTGAAAATGGGGAGGGTCCGCTGGTGGCGTTGCTTGTCGGTCACAGACCGCTGCGGGTCTGCTTCCTCCTCGCGCCTTGCCAATCGAACCCTTCCCTCCCAAACAGAACCCCTCCCCATTTTCAGACAGGCTCTTAGGAGGCGAACAACAAAGCCCTTCGCGCGCAGCGCGAAAGCATTAAAGTTCCCTCGCGCGCAGCGCGAAGTCATCACTCAACGAGTCTCCCTGCGAGCGCAGGATTGATCCCGCGGAGCATCCACCGAAGAGCCAGCCCATCGCCTAAAACCACCCGGACCCGCAACCCCCTTTGGCCTCAGCGCATCACGGTCTATTGTCCCTGAGCCCGAGTCGTCGGTTCCGCCGCGGCCGCCGCACGAATTTCCCGGATCAGATCTTCCGACTGCCACTCATTGCTCGGAAGGATCGCCTGAATCTTCCCCGAAGGCCGAACCACCACAGTCCGCAAATTGTGCTCCATCTTCTCGGGTGGCACATCACGCCCAAAGAGCAGACCAAAATGGCCGGTCAGCGGCTCGAGCTGATCCCAGGCACCCGTCGCCAACGTCCAACGAGATGGATTGTAATTGTAGCGCTCCGCATAAGCTCGGAGGAGTTCCGGACTGTCGTGCTCCGGGTCGAACGAGATAGACAGAAACTTCACGTTCTTCGGCGCATCGGACTGGCCTGCCAAGTTTTTCTGCACTCCGGCAAAAAGGTCCGTCATCCGCGGACAGAAATCAGGATAAGGGCAACGAGTGAAAATGAACGTGAAGGCCAACACTTGCCCCCGAAACTCCGACAACCGGATCACCCTACCCAACTCATTGGTCAGCGTATAATCCGGCAGCAACGATCCTGCCTCCAGCAAAGGCACCGAAGAAGAGACCCGCACCGGCGGAGGCGTGGCCACAGCATTGGTGTCGGAGCCGAAGACCTGAATACGGTCGATCCAGCCATCATTGGTGGTAACCAGCATGCGGAAGCCGATCCGGTCACCGGGTTTCAGCCCCTGGAGTTCCTTCGCCTCCTTCACATCGAAGGGCATGGTCATGGCCGGCATGAAACCAGGAATCTCCTCATGCTTCACCACCACCGAACGCCGCTCAGGCTCCACCCGCCGCACCACTCCGCGGACCGAATACTCTCGGGGTATTTCTTCAACCGAAGTGCCACCCGCCGTCGCAGCAGGGGCCTGTGGCTTGCAGCCAAGCAAACCAAGAGCGAGGGCTGCGGCGAGGAATACCGACGTCAACCAAGGAAACCACTTCATACCGGCGAAATGTTAGACCACCCGATGCCACAAGCAAAAGAGGAAGCCCATCGGGCAAGCAATTCTCCCCATCCGAGCTTCATCCCATCCCCATTGACGCCGCGCTCTCACGCACCCGGTCCATCACCACATCCGCCATCATCGGCGCCGTTCCGATGCTGCGACCGTACCAGACCCGTTTGCCCTGGAGGGACGTAGGGTTGGTCCAAGTAGGTTCTCCGCGTTGGAAGCGTTCCTGCACCGATTCGGCCGAGGCTCCCAACATGACCGGGATGTCCTCGTAGCTGTGCAAGCCATCACTAATAAAGAAGGGCACCACGATGAGATTTTTAGTTTCACCCAGAGTGAAGGCATCGGCGATGCGGGGATCTTCTTCCATGAAGATCGGATGGACGTCGCGGTAGAGCCCTCGTTTCCGGATAAGCAGCACCTGGTCCTCGATCGCGCGTCGCGAGTTCTCGTTATTGCTCGTGCCATGCCCGGCGATGAACAGAGAACTCTCGGACAGGCAGGGAACCTCCGGACCCGAACCCACCGCCTCTTGGGCCCGAGCCAAGATTACCTCCGTCATGCGGGCGTGGGTGCCCACGGGGCCACAATAATGAATTTGGCGACCATTCCTCTGTTGGACCTTCGGGAAGAGCGTCTGACCGCGCTCAGCCAAACCGAGTTCGCGCGGGATCACCTCTTCGGTGAAGTAGCCCTCGCTGATAAACAAGGGAACCACGAACACCCGCGGAGTATGGACTCCGCGCAGCACCCCGGAAAAAGCCGGGTGCTCCTTCCAGAACCCGGTCAGCACTTGGGCGAAAACCCCGCGCCGGCGCAGTTCCTCGGCATGTTGATGAGTCGGGGCCGCCGAATCGGCGTTCACCGTCGATCCGTGTCCCAGCAGCACCAGCGCAGCCTCCGAAAAATCACCCATAACAAGGCTGAGTGTGCGGTCAACCGGGCCGCACGCAAGGCGCGGTCGGTTTCTTGCCGCGCACCCATTCAATCGTTCGGTTGACTCCGGCCTGTTTCGCGGCAGAGGGTTTCGCACTAATTCCTCCCGCCATGAACGCTCTAAAGACCCTCACCCTCCTCGCCCTCACCTTCGCCTCGGCTGCAGGTGCCTGGGCCGCCTCGCCCCATGTCGGTGTCGGAGCCAAACCAGAGAAAGGCTCCCAAGTGCTCTTTGATGGGTCCAAGGAAATGCTCCATTCCAAGTGGACCTACTGGAAGGGCCCCGGCTTCAAGTCCTCGCTGCCGATCAAGTGGCCCATCGTCGAAGATCCCGTGGATGGCGGCACAGTGATGATGACCGATGACCGGGTCTCCGACGGCGGCAAGTACGGCACGGCCGATTTGGTGACGGTCCAGGAATTCCGAGATTTCCGCCTGCACGTCGAGTTCCGGATCGCAAAACTCCATGGAAACAGCGGCGTGTACTTGCAGAACCGTTACGAGATCCAGGTGCTCGATGGCGACAAGACCCCGCACGGCATGGCTGCGGTGATTAATGAAACGCCCTCCCCCTACCACGCCTACAATGGCACCGGAAAGTGGAACGCTTACGATATCAACTTCCGAGCAGCTCGCTTCAAGGAGGGCAAGCTCGTCGAGAAGCCTCTCGTCTCCATGTATTTCAACGGTCAACTCGTCCACACCAACATTACCATCCAGCAAATCTGGGGTGGGGCTAACTCCGGAATCGATGGCGGCAATGATGGCGGCAAGGGAATCACAGATTCCCCCGGCGGGCTCAAGCTTCAGAACGAAGGCCACGATGTGCGCTACCGCAACATTTGGATCCGGGAACTAAACCTCAAGAAGGCAGATACCCGGTTCTGATCCGGAGATCGGTTACGGCGAGCTCTGGAGGTAACCCCAGATTTCTCCGGTGATAAGATTCGCGTGGGCGGCCCGTTGATTCGGTCCGCCCGTCGTCGTTTTTGTCCGGGTCTGGAAACGGTTCAAATCGCGCGATGGTGCAACCGTTCGTGCGCGGCCTTGATAAAGCCAACGAAGAGCGGGTGCGGGCGGTTGGGCTTGCTCAGAAATTCCGGATGAGACTGGGTGGCGATGAAGTACGGGTGCGAGGGGATCTCAATCATCTCCACCAGTTGGTTGTCCGACGTAGTACCACCAATAATAAATCCGGCGCCCTCGAAGGCCTCGCGGTAGGCGTTATTGAACTCGTAGCGGTGGCGATGGCGCTCCGAGACGATCTCCTTGCCGTAAAGACGCTGTGCCAGTGATCCGGGCTTCAGCGCGCATTCTTGGGCTCCGAGACGCATGGATCCGCCCTTGCGCTTCACATGACGCTGCGTCTCCTGGAGATGGATCACCGGGTGCGGAGTGTTCTCAGCGAACTCGGTAGAGTTGGCTCCCGCCAAGCCTAGCACGTTGCGGGCGAATTCAATGGTGGCGATTTGCATACCCAAGCACAGGCCCAGGTACGGGATCCCTGCCTCGCGAGCGTAGCGGGCGGCCCGGATCTTGCCTTCGATGCCCCGGTCACCAAATCCGCCGGGAACCAGAATGCCGCCGAGGTCTTTGAGCTTCTTGGCCGGATCATCGCCTTCGAGGTCCTCGGCCTCGATCTGGACGATTTGTACCCCGGCGTCTGTGGCGATGCCCGCGTGCTTGAGCGATTCGTAGACCGATTTGTAGGCGTCCTGAAGTTCGATATACTTGCCGACCACACCGATGCACACCCGGTGCTGGGGGGCGATCAGGCGGCGGACGATGTCCTGCCAGTGGGCCATGTTGGCCGGCGGCAAATTCAACTGCAGCGTCTGGCAGACGAGGTCGTCCATGTTCTCGCGCTGCAGCATCAACGGCACCTCGTAAATGGTGTGGTCGACGTCCTTCTCCTCAATCACTGCTTTGAATGGGACGTTGCAGAACATCGACAGCTTGCTGCGAACTTCTTGGCCGAGCGGTAGCTCGCAGCGGGCCACGAGCACGTGCGGAACCAGGCCGATCTCGCGCAGTTTGGCCACGCTTTGCTGCGAAGGCTTGGTCTTCAGTTCACCGGCTGCCTTGATGAATGGAACATAGGTGACGTGAATGAAGCACACGTTGCCGGGCCCAGCCTCGAGGGCGAACTCGCGAATGGCCTCCAGGAACGGCAATCCCTCGATGGCACCGACCGTGCCGCCGATTTCGGTGATGAGCACGTCGGCCCCAGACTTGGAGGCCAGATGGGTGATGCGCCGCTGGATCTCGTCGGTGACGTGCGGAATGACTTGCACGGTCTTGCCCAGATACACCCCATCGCGCTCGTTCTTGAGCACCTGCTCGTAGACCTGTCCGCTCGTCGTCGCGTTGGCCCGGCTCAGTTTGGTATTGGTGAAGCGCTCATAGTGCCCGAGGTCTAGGTCTGTCTCGGCACCATCGTCCAGCACGTAAACCTCGCCATGTTGATACGGGCTCATGGTGCCTGGATCGACGTTCAGATACGGATCGAACTTCTGGAATGCGACGGTCAGTCCGCGATTCTCCAGCAGGGTTCCGAGCGCCGCCGCGGTGAGGCCCTTGCCTAGGGAGCTCACGACGCCGCCCGTGACGAAGATGTACTTCATGGAGTGTTACTGTCCCAAGGCGTTTGCCTGAGCATCAAGTAAAACTTGAGGCCCTGAAGCCCGTCGCCTCTGGGTTGGCTCGTGTTAGCTCATGTTAGCGCTGAGCCATCGCCTATTGAGTCGTGGAGGTCCGGTGCGCCGCCGGTGAGGCGATCCAGGCGCCCACCTTGTCGGCCCAGCGCTTGCCGTGCTCGCGAAGGCCCGGTCCGCTGAAATGCACACCTTTGCCGCCCGAGTCTCGCAGGGGGCCCTTGAGGGCGTCGGAGTCTGGCCCCTCGAGGGCGATGCCTTCCTGCCACAGAGAAGCTTGTGCAGCCCGGATGTCGGCCGAGGCCTCATCGCCCGGCACATGGTAGCTGACTTGCGCCACGAACCACGGCGGCTCCCAGCCAATGCGTCGTCGGGATTCTTGGATCACGGTGCTCAGGTATTCTCGGTAGCGGGCGCCGGCGAGGGTCCGTGAGGCATCCGCCTGGTTGGCATCGCTCTCTCCCTGATGCCACAGCACCGCACGGAACCCGCCGGGACCTAAAGGAGTCAAGCGGCTCACCAAACCTTCGAAAGCCGCACCGTCACTTTCCCACTCCCCGGAATCGAGCCGGCGGACCCGTTGGGTCAAGGTCGGCGGGTTGGGAAAGCGGGATCCCTTGGGCAACCACTCGCGAACACTGGTTGCTCCGATGCCACAGGCGACGAGACCAACCGGGACGCCCAACCGTCGGGACAGCGCATCGCCAAAGGGGGGCAAGAAGCTGCCGCCGCCGCCGCTGGCACCGGGTTGCGGATCCAGGGCCGGACGCCAGCGCGAGCCGTCGAAGGTGGTGACCCATCCCGACTGGGGCTTCTGGAGTTCTTCGCCATGGTTGGCCGAATTGGACTGTCCAGTGACCACAAACACCTCGCCGATGCCCAAGTGTTCGATTTGGGTCTGGGCCACCACGGAGTCACCCCTCCGCTGGCGCACCTCGAGCTGGAACCAGCCGCCCGAGGGCATTTCCACGGAGCACCGGAATTGTCCCTTCGAGGTGGGGGTATCTCTGCGGATCCAAGGGCTCGGACGGCCGTCGGCCACAAATCGGGTCTCCAGGCTAATCGCTCCATCGACCTGCGAGCCATCGGTCCCGATCAAAGTGACCGTGCCTCGGTTCATGGTTTGTCGTTGAACGACCTGATAATCGAGTGGCGCGGACAAGTGCAGTTCGGCCGCTGTCAGTCCCAACGACAGGCTCCACACGCAGGCGGTTAGGCATCTCCAAGGGGTCATCGTAGGTGCATGATTGAAGAGCCGGATGCCGGCTGGCCAGCGGGAACGCTTGAATCCATCGTCCGTAGAGAAATAGCGTGGCCGTCATAGCGCGGTAACAGGGCCGTGGCAGGGATTCCTCAGTCGAATGAAGAACCGATGTGGCTATCGAAGAATTTTCGGATGGATCCTGCTGGGGTGGGCGGTTGTTTGCTCACTCCAGGCCGGGCCGCCGCTGCCGCTGCAACTGTCTCTGGAAGAGGGTGCGTGGCGGGAAGAGGTCTTGGGCCATTACAACGGTGCCATCCGCATTCACGAGCAACTGCTAGAACAACCCAATGTTCCGGACCGGATCCGCGTCGAGGCGATGCATCGTTTGGGCATTTGCTACACAATGAAAGGCAACCTGATTCCGGCGGTGAATCTCTTCCTCAAGTTGCTTCGAGAGTTTCCGGATACCGAACCATTTTCCCAGAAGGCCTCTCACAACCTCCTGCTCTTGTCGCCGGAGTCCAATCCGTCGGACCGCAGCTGGTTTCAAGACGAGCGCCTGTTCTTGGGAGACTTAGCCCTGGTGCTGGATGGCGCCCTAGCGCATTCGGAGATCCACAGCGCGACCGAGGTCGCCAACGAAATAATGGGTGCCTTGCGCATGATGCGCCGACAGCTCTCGGGCCAAGACTTACAATCGGTCGACCGCACGCTCCGGGCAATGGAGTCGCTCGAGGCGTCTTTGGCGAGTCCCAGAACCGCCGGAATACGCGCCGGGTGGATGCAAAGCCCGGGCCGGTCCTGGATGATTGACCGGGATTCCCTGTTTGCGCCGGACGACGCCAATGCGGCCGTGGTGGAGTGTCGCGATCGGCTGTCCAGAGCCTTGGTTGCGGAGGATGCAGCCGAGATTCGTAGGCAGGCCGGTCGGGCGGCCCGGTGGGCCGATCCGGTCGTGCGTGCGGGTGAAGAATCGCTAACAGCGGGTTACTTGAAGTTGATCCAGGAATCGACCGCCGCCGTGGCGTTGAGGGCTTCGGACGGGCGCTTTCGAGAAGCCCGCGCCGTTTGGCTGCAATCCTCCCGGACGCTGAACCGTGCCTTTGGTGCCTTCACCCTGCATGTATCGGGCTTGTCGGATTTTCCGGAGGAGATCCGACCACAATTAGTGGCGGTCCTCACCGGGGTCGATGAGGCCCTTCAGGCCATCGAGTCTACCGACGCCTCTCACGATCCGATGGTTTTGTTGTCTGCGGCCATTGAGCAGGTTCGTGCGATCGAGGCTCGGTTGATTCAACCTTCGGATCCGAAGTCTCAAGGCAAGCAGTCTGTCGATCCTGTCAACCCCGTCGCCCTCAATTCCCCGAGTGTTCAGCGACTCCGGCGTTGGGCAGACGATTGGGCCGCCGTCTGCACCACGTTGGGTGCCGGAGATCTCCTGAGGGCGCGTCAGTTGCTCAAGCCCTACGAACTATGAATACCTTCCTGCTGGAACCCTGACCTCGTGGTATTCCGATTCTTTCCATCCACCTTGGGTCTCCACCTCAAGCCTCGTGGCGAATTATTCGTCTCGTTGCTGGCCATCGGATTGGCTGTCGCTCTTCCGGCGATGGCCTGGGTCTGGACCACGGTCCGCACCCTCGATCGAGACCGCCGAGATTGGTCCCAGGAACTGCAAACCTTGCACCGGTTTCGGCTCGAAGAGGCCATCCGGACGCTCGACGTCGCCTTAAAAGCCCGCGCGTCCCGTGCCGGCCACCGGACTCCGTCCCGGGCTTCAGAGGCGGGAGTGTTGTTCCGGGATCTCTTGGGTGATGCTGGAGAAGCGGTGCTCCAAGAGGGGACTCCAGATGGTTTGTTGGTCTTGGCTGCCGACGGGACGCCATTATATCCCGCGCTGGCCATCGGTGTGATTAATCCGCCGGAGGTCGACGTTCGGGGAGAGGCCTTGATGGGGGCGTTCCAGCAACGCCTTCTGACGCAGTCGATGGGCGATGCCTATTTGGGATTGGCGGCTCAGTGGGTGGAGCAAGGGCTCGAAGGAAGCCGATCCCCCTCCGGTCGTTTGTACCTCCCTTCCATTGAGTTGGCCGCGCTCCAGCAACTGTCCCGAGATGATGCACGGTTCGAGCCCATCCTCGAGTCGCTGGCTCGTCGTGTGTCGCGGCACACGGACCCGCTCATGCCCGCCAGTCAGCGATTATTTCTTTGGCGTGAACTCCAGCGACTCGGGGCCCGCGCCACCTTGCCCACCGAATCGGCCGAGGTGCTCGGGTTGGCGGTTGTTCAGGAATTGGTGGGCAAGCCCGACCGAGAACATCCCACCGCGAAGACGGTGCATCTTTCTGGCGATGCTCCTGGTCAAGAGGTCTGGCTGATCCCTGCACCCGGCGGGGGCGTAATATGGTTGTACCGTAGGGAGCGCCTTCACCAAGAATTGGAGGCTCAGGTCAATCGCTCGTTGGTGCCGCAAGGATATCGAGCGCAATTGGTATCCCAGCGCGATCCGGTTTCGGGAGTGGAGAATCTTCAAGCGTCCATGGGTGTGGCGTTACCCGGTTGGGCGCTGCGACTCGATACCTCGGTGGCGACGGCCGAACTGGCTGGATCGGCCCGCAGGCAAGCCGCCCTCCAAATCACCTCGGCGGCCAGTGCGGTAATCTTGGGAGCAGTTTTGAGTATCCTGGCGGTGCGCCGTTTTCTGCAACGTGTCCGCCTGACTGAGGTGCGCCATGACTTCCTAACCACTGTCTCTCACGAACTGCGTACCCCCATGACTTCCATTCGGATGCTCATCGATACGCTGGTGGCCGACCCGGATCTTCAACCCGATCGAACCCGGGCCTATTTGGAAGTCGTCTCCCGTGAAACACTTTGCTTGGGCCGCTTGGTCGACGACTACCTCACCTTCGCCCGACTAGAACGCGGCGGCATGAATTATGATTTCCAGCCCACGGCCCCGGAAACCGTGGTCGAAGCCGCGGTGCGCAGCGTCGAGTCGCGATTCGCTGCTCCGGGTTGCGACTTCCGCACCGAGATTGCTTGTCAGCTCCCAATGATCCGAGCCGATGCCTCGTCGCTCACCACCGCGGTGTTGAACTTGCTTGAGAACGCCCACAAATACACCGGTGCCGATAAGCGTATCCTGCTCACCGTCACCCGCTCCGGTTCCACCCTCTGTTTTGCGGTCACTGACAACGGTCGCGGCTTCGACCCTCGGCAGCGGTCCCGCATCTTCGAAAAATTCTACCGCGTTGAAGGAAACGGCAATTCAGTCACCGGTGCGGGTCTGGGTCTCCATATCGTAAAGTCCATCGTCGAGGCCCATGGAGGCCAGGTAGAGGTGGAGACGACGCCGGGCGAGGGAAGCCGCTTCGCCATCCATATACCGGTGGTTGCTGCGAACACAGAAAGCCACCATGAAACCTGAACTCATTTTGGTGATCGAGGATGACGCCGCCATCCTCTTTGGCCTGCGCGATAATCTTCAACGCGCCGGCTACGAGGTGCGCTCGGCGGGCGATGGCCATCAAGGGTTGGAATTGGCGCGGACCTTGCGGCCTCATTTGGTGCTGCTGGACCTAATGCTACCCGGTTTGTCCGGTCACGAGGTCTGCCGCCGGATTCGTGTCGATGGGCTCGAGATGCCAGTGGTCATGCTGACGGCTTTAGGTGAAGAAGCCCAAGTGGTTCGGGGCCTGAATCTTGGGGCTGACGATTACGTCACCAAGCCCTTCGGGATCGGTGAATTGATGGCTCGGATCGCCGCCTTGTTGCGCCGCCACCGCCGGGTCATCCCCGATGTGGTGCACATCGGTTCGCTCGAGGTAGACCGTGGAGCGCGGCGGGTGAGCCGGAAAGGTGCGGAGATCGAATTGACCCCCAAGGAATACGGACTGCTGGAATTCTTCACTCGCAAGTCTGGCCGAGCACTCACGCGCGAGCAAATTCTCGATGCCGTCTGGGGAGACTCGGCCGCCGTCACCGACCGCAGCGTGGATCGCGCCGTCACCACGTTGCGTTCCAAGATCGAAGAAAACCCCAACCGCCCGAGCCTCATCCAGACCGTGCCTCAGGTGGGATATCGTTTCGAAGGCTAACACGTCGAAGGCAAACGCTCTGAAGGCGAACGCTTAGAAGATTAAAACCCGGTTCGATAAAACGCTTTGAGCGTCATCAGGTGGTAACAACGGAGTCCGATGCTGGAGGTGTTATGAAACTCCAAGGTCTCGTTCGAAGACTCCTGACTTCCACACTCTACCTCCACCTTCGCCACCGCCTGATTATCCTCGGGTTGGCCTTAATGGCGAGCAACGCAACTCCGGTCGGTGGCCGCCTCATGGCCGCTTCTTCAACCACCTCGCCGCTGCCAAAAATCGTCGGCGGCCACTCGGCACCCAAAGGCGCGTATCCCTGGATGAGCGCTCTAGTCCTGCGAGGGCAAACCCCGGTCAAAGGGCAATTTTGCGGCGGTGCGCTCATTCATCCTCAGTGGGTGTTGTCGGCAGCACACTGTGTCGAAGACATGTCGGCCTCTTCGGTCGATGTGCTGGTGGGTGGCTATGACTTGCAGTCGTCCAGCGATGGCACTCGGGTCTCGGTTTCCCAGATTATCATTCACCCCCGCTTCAGCACGGTGAAGGGCGCCCTGGTCAACGACTTTGCCTTGCTCAAGCTTTCCAAACCGCTCACCGGAGTGCCAGTGCTGTCGCTGGTGGACGCCGCCAGCCAAGTTGCTCCCGGAACTCCGGTGAAGGGCATGGGATGGGGCACCACCTCGGAGGCTGGCCGGCAGTCGGCGATCTTGTTGGAGGTCGACATGAACCTCGTCAGCCTGGCCGATGCTTCCCAGGTTTATCCCGGGTTGTCACAAGCCCACCTTGCGGCCGGAGTTCCCGGAGGCGGCCGGGACACCTGCCAGGGCGACAGCGGCGGGCCACTGGTGGTCTCCGATGGGCGGGGCGGTTGGCGTCATGCCGGCACGGTGAGTTTCGGAGACGGTTGTGGTCGCGATGGCACCCCGGGCATTTACGGCAACACGATTAACTACCGGTCGTGGATCTTGCAGCAAATCGAGACCTCGGTCTCGGTAGCCACCGACGATCACGGCAACACCGCCGCCACGGCCACTGCGGTGGTATGGAATGCACCCACCCGCGGCGTTCTAGAAACCACCAGCGACCAAGACTGGTTTCGCCTCGAAGCCAGTGGATCGGTGACACTGAACTTTGTTAGTTCTGGGACCAATGATGTCCAAGGCACCTTAATCAACGCTTCGGGAGCCGTCCTGGCCCAAGATAACAACAGCGCCGGGGCTCCCAACTTCCTCATCGTTACCAATGTGGCCGCAGGCACCTACTTCTTGAAAGTGACGGGCAAGGGTTTATCTAAGGGCGCCTATACAGTCCTCGCCAAGTGGACGGCGGCGCCAGTGACAATCGGGGCTCCGGAAATCGGGTTGCTGGGTTTAAATTCAAATCCCATCACCGATGGGGCCCTGACAGCCAAGACCACCGATGGCACCGACTTTGGGGAGGTCGATCTGAGTAACGGCTCCCGCTCAACTTCCTTCTCCGTTCGCAACACCGGCAAGGCCACGCTCACCCTGGGGACTGTGCAGCTCAGCGGTTCGGGCGCGGCTCAATTCCGAGTGACCACCCAGGTGCCGTCCACGGTCGCCGCCGGTCGTTCGGCCGCGTTCCAAATCACCTACGATCCGACGACGGTAGGCCGCCACCAGGCGTCGGTCAGCCTCTCCAACAATGATGCCAACGAGTCTCCGTATGACTTCGTGATCGTCGGCTCTGGAACCTCTAGCACCGATGACGTGGGGAACACCCCGGCGACGGCCACGCGCGTGGCGGTACCCTCGACCACCCCGGCTCGACTCGACGTCGCCCAAGATCAAGACGTCTTCCGATTCGTTTTGACCCAGGCCGCCACCGTGTCGCTGACCAGCACCGGTTCGCTGAATACCCGGGGAACCTTGTGGGATGCCATTGGCCAGACGGTGGCCGAAGACGACGACCTGGGTGTCGGCTCCAACTTCCGCATCCGCCGCAAGTTGTCGGCGGGGACCTACTATATCTTCGTTCGGGGCTCCTCGGGCACCGAGACGGGCGCCTACGGACTCCAGATCACCCAGTAATTCTGAGTGTCACACCGACCGCTCTGCCTCGAATGCCATGAACTCCACCAAAGCCATTTTCATTTTGTTGGGTCTAATCGTGGGACTGAACCTCGGACTGCGCCGCTCTTGGGGTCCGGAAGTGGGGTCAGATCGAAGTGATTCAACCGATGTAGACCGCTCCGGGGGTGCGATGGAAAGCCATCCATCCGATTCGGTTCGCACATCGAATTTTTCAAGCGAGGGATTTGATGGGCGAAGCCGAGGCAACGGTTCCCGGTGGGCGCCTTCTCCGATTTCCGAGCCTCCACCCACCGGATCGGTGATGGATGCGGAATCCCAGGACCTCTCATTGCAGGACTTTTCACTGCAGGACCTGTCATCGCTGGTTCAGGGCTTCGAAATGGCAGCCACGCCTGAGCAGCAGGGTCTGTGGGCCGACCGCATCGCCGCTTCGGGCGGAACGGCTGCTGTCGAAGCCCTCATCCAAGCCGTGACTCGAGCCAGTCTTAACCCGAAGTCTCCTGAAGAAGCCGAAGTCCTTCGGGAGGCCTTCAAAGGGTTCTCCACCGAAGATGAAATGGCGGCCCTGGCGATGAGCTTGGTGCAAACCCAAGATATCGACCTCATCGAAGCGGTGGTGGACACCCTCGCCCGCGGCGCTCGTTCGTCCACGGTCGAACAGTTGGTTCGGCTTCATGACGAGGCAGCCACGTCAGTCATGGCCCAAGCCGCGCTGGGGTGGGCCATTGAACGCATCCGAAATCCGGAGGCCTCACACGCCCTGGTTCGGTTGGTGGGCAATGCGGAACGGCCGGAGTTGGCTCATGCCGGAATCATTGCGCTGTCGTCGATCCAATCGCAGGCGATCCGTGAGCCGGACCCATCACCGTGAACGGGCTTAAACCATTTTAGACCGTTTACCTCCCCCTTGGACACGGCGGGTGGTCTGCACGGCCCGCCCCTTTTAGCGTGCCGTTTCTTCCGATTTTAAATCGGCCTCCGTCAGCACGATCCGGCGCACCACGGTCCGCTCGTCGCTGGTATAAAGGACATGAATTTTTCCATCCCGCGTCTGAAGGGCGGTGGGATAGCCGAAGTCGCCCTTCGGATCGGTCTCCAAGTCGAAGCGTCGTGAAAAGGTCTTCGCGCCATCCACCGACACGGCGGCTGTCAGTGGGGTCCGGTTCGTGAAGCTGTGATTGTAGACCAGCAGGTGATGTCCGGAGTTCAGCCTCAAGAAATCCACGGCGGCATTGGGATTGGGCAGCGCGCTGTCGGTGCCCTCGCTCCAGGTGCGTCCGCCGTCCCACGACTCGGTGCGTACCATCCAACCGTCCGGACGGCCCTCGTAATCCCCGCCTCGCCGACAGAAAGCCACCAGGTGATCGCCTTGGAGGACTGCCGGTGCGGGCTGGATGTTGCCCAGGCGAGAACCAATGCGGTTGCTTTCAGTCCAAGTCCTTTTGGTCGGATCGTATCGGAGGAAGAAGGAACGGTTGCGCGGGTCATCCAGCTCCGGGTCGGTACCGATTTCTTGATACACCGGCAGCAACCACTGGCCGTCTGTCAGCAGGACAGGTCGGTTGCGAACCATGGTGCCGGCCTCGAAGGTCACCTGGAAGGGTTCGGACCACGTCTTGGCCCCATCGCGAGAAATTTTCGCCGTGATGCGCGAGTCGCTCCAAAGCTCTCCGTAGCGGGTCACGTAAAAGAGCCAAACCACGCGGTCGGGAGCCTCCCAGATCACCGCATTGCCCAGCGCGTGGAAGGGGTTGCTGGCGATGGACACCGGTTTCGACCATCGACTCATGCCTGCTTTCAGGCGCGAACCGAAGACAGCCGCCTGGTTGTCCTTGTACTCGCCCCGTCCGCTGAAAAAGACCACGAAGAGGTCGCCGTTGTGCAGTTCGGTGAAGCTCGCCGGGTGCTTGTAGTCGCCGGTCTTCATCTCGGGCCCGAAGAGTCTTTCGCGCTCGAGGGCAGGCACCGGCAGTGCTCCTAGCGCAGCCAGAACAAGGATGGCTGCGAACTTCGCACATCGCTCCAAAGGTTTCCGCAGACGAGTCATGCCGAAGAGGAGACCAACAACAGAAAACGAAGGAATCACGAAATTGGGAGAACACGGAGCTTTCCTGAAATGAGGGGAGGCTCTAAACAGCGCCCCCCGCTGACGTCATGCTTGATCAATTCATCACCCGCATCGCTGCCGAGTTGAACCTGCCGGCCACCAAGGTTTCGGCCACCGCCCGCCTGCTGGGTGAGAGTGCGACCGTGCCCTTTATCGCCCGATATCGAAAGGAAGTGACTGGAAGCCTGGATGAGGTGGCCATCACATCCATTCGCGACCGGTTGGCCCAACTCACTGAATTGGAACAGCGCCGTGAAGCGATTTTGAAATCGTTGGCCGAGCGGCAATTGCTCAGCGAAGTCCTGAAGGCAGGCGTGGAAGGGGCCGATACCCTCTCCGCCCTCGAAGACTTGTACGCCCCGTTCCGCCCGAAGCGCCGTACCCGCGCGACTATTGCCAAGGAAGCGGGCTTGGAACCGTTGGCAGATCAACTTTTCAACGAACAGGCCACGGTCGATCCGCTGGCCGTTGCGGTGGCGTTCGTGAGTGCTGAGAAATTAGTGCCCGATGTGGCGGCGGCCTTGGCCGGTGCTCGGGATATTCTCGCCGAGCGTTTCAGCGAGGATGCCGCAACCCGGTCGCGTCTGCGGGAGCTCTACTGGGAATCGGCCCAGGTGCGATCCAAAGTGATGACGGGCAAGGAAACCGAAGGGGCCAAATTTAAGGACTACTTCGACTGGACCGAGCCGGTCGCCAAGATTCCCAGTCACCGGATGCTGGCCATGCGCCGAGGTGAAGAGGAGGGGGTTCTGCTGGTACGCATTACGCCCCTGGAAGAATCGGCGATCGCCATCCTCGAGGGCCTCTTCGTCAAGGCCCGTAGCACACCCGGAGCCGAGCAGGTGCGCCTGGCGGCCGTGGACAGCTTTAAGCGCCTGGTGGGATTCTCCATCGAGGCCGAGGTGCGCATTGAGTCCAAGAAACGGGCCGATTTAGAAGCCATCCGAGTGTTCTCCGAGAACCTCCGAGAACTGCTGCTGGCACCGGCTCTCGGCCAGAAGAACGTGCTCGCTCTGGACCCCGGATTCCGGACGGGCTGCAAGACGGTGGTGCTCGATCGTCAGGGCAAGCTGCTGCATCAGGATGTCATCTACGCCACCGCGGGTGGAGCACAGCAGGTAGCGCAGGCGGGAGAGAAGGTTCGAGAGTTCGTGACGCGGTTTGGGATCGAGGCCATCGCCATCGGCAACGGAACGGCCAGCCGCGAGACGGAGCAGTTCATTCGATCCCTGCACTTGGCGGCGAACATCCCTGTGGTGCTTGTGAATGAGAGCGGCGCCTCGATTTATTCGGCGAGCGAGGTGGCCCGTGAAGAATTCCCCGATCAGGACCTGACAGTCCGGGGTTCGGTGAGCATTGGTCGTCGCCTAATGGACCCGCTGGCCGAATTGGTGAAGCTCGATCCAAAGTCCATTGGTGTCGGC
>SYMJ01000005.1 GCA_005805505.1 Verrucomicrobiales bacterium
CTCTATACGCCTTAGCCCGTGCCGATCGCACCAGTCCCGCCGCAAGCGGGTGACTCACCGACTGGAGAGCCGGATGCGGGAAATCCGCCCGTCCGGTTCGGAGGGAGGGGTGGCCGACAACGGCCATCCCTACCCCTATCTGGAGGGTGGCATCGAGGCGGCGGATCTATCTGGGGGCAGCTGGGCGGTGCCCGATGCCTGCGGATTGGGTTTGGGGAGGACCGTGGGACACGGGCCCCACCGGAGTGGTCCCTGCCGGATTGGGCCTTACTGGGGCGGCGCGAGGACGGGTTGCTCGGGGGCGCCCAGTCGGGAGACCCGGCCTACAGGGGGCGGCTGGGTCGGAGAGGCGGCCCTACGTGTGAGCCTGAAACCGAAACGACGACCGGTGATTGGCAGGTTGTCGGGAGTGGGTCACAACCGACTGGGGTGCCCGACTCACTTCACCAAACGTTCGATCAATGGCAGCCAGGTTTTGAAGTGGTCGGTTTTGGTGATGAGTTGTTGGATGCGCTTCTGGCAGACGGTGAACTCAGGCCCCGAGAGTCCGCCTGAGTTTTTCTCGACTTCCATGCGTTCCAATAAGCCTTCCAACCGGTTGTGGGCATTGGTCAGGCGCGGCATCAGCACCGACGACATCATTTTCTGGAGGACTTCTTGCGGTTCGAGTCGCGCCTCCCAGTAATCGCGCCGATCGGAGTCTTTGCTGCTCACCTGAACCGCGTGGAGCACCTCTAGTTGCCGAGCACCAATGCTGGCGCTAGCCTTGCTGAGGTCGAGGGATTCAGCGATTTCGTCCAAAGAAAGCGGCTGAGCCGAAAGGTAAAGCAGCCCGTAGATCTGGCCAACCGAGGGTGTCAACCCAAAGGCCTGAGCCGTGCGCCCCAGCAATTCAGCAAATTCAGATCGCGATTGAGTCAGATTCTTCACGCAGCTCACACCTCGGGGAACTCAGGGATCGCAGAGATCTCGCGAAACTCCGGAAACTCCAAAATTTCAAGAATCGCGGGGATTTCGAGGATCTTAGGCCCTTTGGAAACCTCGGAATCTTGGGGATCTCAGGGATCTCAGGACCTTTGGAACCTCAGGAATCTCTCGGATTTCGGAGATCTCGGGAACCTTGGGGAATCTCGGAGCCTCTGGAACCCAAAGAATCTTGGGGATTTCAGGATCTTTGGAACCTCTGGAACCTTGGGAATCTCAGCCGACACTTCGTGCCGGTGGCTTCGCCCACGTCAATAACGCGGGCCTAGTAGCCCAAACAGCCCTAGGATCTCCCAGCTGCGTTAAGATTTTTCTAAACCAACCTCTTTAGCCAGAAGATTCTTCGGCGTTCTGCTTATCAATCCACTGCCCGTGGCCCATCGCCCACCGCAAAAGGCCCCAGGCAAGAGCCCAAAGCAAGAGGCCAGACCTCCGGCATTCCCCGAACACGCCATATGCTGCCAGCCCACCCCAAAAATCGAGAGGAATAATCCTCTTTATTCCACCGCCCACTGTAACGCGCCTCCCCCCATAATCCCCACACATCCGCGCCCAAGTCCCACCAAAAGGCCAGCGGCAGCAAGTTCGGCGGCGGGGTCGGTCCCTCACATTTACACAAAATGTGCCAGTCTTGCATATCATCGCGGCGTGGTTTTGATGCAGGCGCATGGACCGTGGGACACGTTCCCTGCCGAGAGGCGGCGACGGGGTGGTGGTCGGAAATGTGCGATTCTTTGAAAGATCAGAGGGTGCGGCAGCGAATCCTTGTCAGATGCCATGAGGATCGATTTTGACAGCACCTGGAAAGATACGACGGAGGTGTATTTCCCTGCGCTTCTGGAGCTGTTTGAGCCCCAGATGTTGCCACGGGTGGCTGATCATGAGCCGGTGAGCTTTCTGGATCAGGAAATGCAGGAGCTGGCGCAGGTGCTGGGCGACGATGGCGGGGCCGAGGGCGATGTGGGTGGAGGCGGCACGGTGGCGGCCGGCTCGGAGAGCCAGCCCTACCACGGAAGTCGACGGAGCCGGCGGCGGGCGAGGAGGTCGGGGCGACTCCGCGTGGACAAGCTCGTGCTGGTGCCGCTGCCGATAGGGGCGCAGGGGGCGGAGGGAGATTTGGGTGCAGGTGCAGGTGCAGGTGCAGGGTCGGGGCCTGGGGCGGCGGGGGCGAATGAGAAGTTGGCGGCGGCGGCGGGTTCAATATCTGCGGCCAAGTCGGCGGTGAAGTCGGCGGCGAAGGAGAAATCGGTATCGAAAACAGCTGCAACACCGACAGCGACGGCCACCACAAGGTCATCAGCCAAGGCGAAACCCGCTTACTGGCTGGCACACATCGAGGTGCAGACTCAACGCGACTCCGCCCTGCCCCGGCGCTTACTCGACTACCATTACCACATCGAGCGACGCCACCGTTGCCGGGTGATTACCTTCGTGATCCTCGGCGACCTGAGCCCGTCGTGGCGTCCGGGCCAATTTTCCAGCGATGTCCCGCCGTTGGGCATGAGTCTGGGATATTTGTCGCTCAAACTCATCGATCTCGAAGTAAAACTCGAGTTGCCGCAGTTCCGGGGCAATCCGGTGGCCATGGTCGTGCGGGCTCACCTGGCCGCGCTGCGCACCCGAAACGATCTCGAGGCACGCTACACGCAGCGCGTAGCGCTCGTTCGCCGCCTCTACGAGGAGGGCTTCAGCCAGAAAGACGTGGTGTTCATCCACGGCCTGATCGACCGGTTGATGATCCTCCCCCGCCCGCTTATGCTCCGCTTCAGACAGGAACTCTTCACCATCGAGAAAGATAAGAATATGCCCTACGTCGATACGCTGACACGGATGAGTCTCCAAGAAGGTCGCCAAGAAGGTCGCCAGGAAGGTCGCCAGGAAGGCTCACTGGCTCAGGCCCGCGAGTCGGTCATCGAGGCTCTGGAAATCCGCTTCGGCGAAGTCTCCAAGGACCTCCGCGAACGCATCACCGCCCTCAACAACCTCCGAACCCTGAAAGCCCAACTCCGCCGTGCCATCACGGTGCCGAGCCTCGACCAGTTTTGAGCCGCTCTGGCAGGTTCTGAGCGAGGCAGTTGCTGGTGGTCGCACGGTGACACATGCGGCGTTCCTTCAGTAACGCGCCCATCTACTGATCCCCACGCTCGGCTACGAGGCCACGGCAGGGTCGGCGGCGGCGGCGGGGTCCCGCATATTTACGCAAATGGGCATCGCGGGCGGGGCGCGCGTCGGGGTGATGGGTCGGGCCGTTGGCCCTTGAATGGCTGGGGACACGGGGCTCCTGGGGCGTTGCCCTAGGCTGGTATGGCCCGCGCCGTTGGCGCTGGGGAATGGTGTTGGTGTCAATCCACGGCCTGATCGACCGGCTGATGATCCTCCCCCGTCCCCTTATGATCCGCTCCGAAAAGAAACTCTTCGCCATCGAGAAAGACAAAACTATGCCCTTTGGTGTCTGTTTTGGTGTCCGTTTCCAGGAACCAGTTTTCTCGCCCGATCTGCGGTCCATCATCCTCTTCTTCGGCCTGTCCCGACGCACCATCGACAACTGCCTCCAACGGGAATGCGGGCCCGGCCGGTATGGCAAGTCGAGGTGACTATCCCGTGCCCAGTTGTCGAAGCAGATGGTTCACCTTTTCGAAAGCATCCCGTTGCCGGATGGCCCGCTCATCCCGATCCAACGCCTCCTCGAATTCCGCCGCGTCCCGTGGCTCGACGTGATCGAGGATGTGCATCAACTCGATGAGGACAGACTTGGCTGCGTCCACGGCGGCGGCGGTATAATCGATTCGTTCCCCTGCCATGTGTTCTCGATCACTTGGTGTTTTAGGAAATCCGCCGCTTCGTCGCCACGTCCCTTGATCTGCCGGAGGTCGAGGTAGGTCTGCACGGGCGAGGTGACCCTGACGCCACCCCTCCTCTCTGCCCCGTAAAACACCCCGTCGTCGTGCGGCGTCATCAAGATCACGTTGGCCCCGCTCGTGACCGGCTTCAGCTCCAATCGTTCAGCCACGCGGTCGAGACGCTCCGAGACATAAGCCATCGCTCGTTGGTATCGCACCATGGGCGCGTACCGGGCGGCGCTGGAAAATCCCGCCAGCGCGTACGCCGTCTTCTCCTCGTCGCACGTTTGCGCCAGCAACCCCTCCAGTTCCGGGATAGGCCGGAGCGTGTAGAACTCCCGGGCTACACTGCGGCGGAAGTCGTACTGCCCTTCCCACTCCGCCAGCAACTCGGCGGGCGCGGCCAGGCGGAATCCAGCATCCCCCGCCTCGATCCACTCACGATCCATGAGCAGCTTCTTCACGTTGAAACCTTGGCCAAGGCTGACACCCGCTTCCTTGGCCAGAGACTGTGCCTTCCACCAACGCTGCGGAGCATTCAGCAATACGCGCAGCACTCGCCCGGCCTTCGGCGAAAACATCGAGCGCAAATCCCGCTTCCGGGCGAAGGGATTTTCCTTCCCCTCTTTCGAGATGAACACCGGATCGAAGGCCAGGGAGCAATTGCCGGCCAGGTCAACGAAGCCAACTCCTTCGTCACGGCAGATGGCTGCGGCCTTCGGCGAAATATACGGGGCCATGACCACACCGTAGGCTTCGGGCCATTGTTCCCGGTAGCGCGCCAACTGGTTCGTTGCCTCGCGCACCACGCGGGGTTGCCCCACCGATCTGACATCGACGATCAGCGTCGTCGTGCCGGCCTGGGTCTTCACCCGAAGCTGGAAATCCGGCCCGGTCAGAGGCGGCTTCGACTCCTTCATCAGCTGCACCGTCACGAAAGGCACCTCCTTGAGACACCCCAGAAGCACATCCTTGGCCTGATCAATGACTGCTGCGCTTTTCATTGGAATAACTACTTTCAACAACTGTTGAAAATTATGGTTCCAATGAAAAATCGACAAGCTCGAATCCAAGCCGGACGTCGATGGCTCCGGTCTTTGCCGGACGCCTGCTCGACGTCCACCGCTGGAGCACTGAAGGCCGACCCCGCGGAGACCAACCAGGGCAAGTGACTTCTCAGCCGGGGCCATTCTCACCGCGCTGCCACTCGTTCAAGCCTTCCGCACCCAGGACTTCTTCATAGGCCGTCGGGAAGCGGTCAAACACCCCAAAGCTCCACCGTTCCTGAAGGACCTTCCAACGCCGCGCCAGTCGAACTGGATCGGGTCTGGCTTTCAGGCAGGCCTTTCGATGCAGCTCACCCACTTCATCCAGCAGGGGCATGGACCACACCTCGGAATCCTGGACCTCCATGCTCAGCTCGGCGATCCGTTGCAGCGCATACTCCGCCAACTCGACGGCATCGACAGCGGGCCTGTCTTCCAGCACATGCCTCAGCAGGCAGCAGATGGGGTCTGCCTTGCTCCCGATGGCATCCGACTCCCGCCACGTCGCCATGTCTGGGAGTTCGGTCAGGCGACGGATGGCCTCGCGGACCGGCCCCGGGTTCCATCCGCCGTCGGCTCCACTACCCCACTCCGCATTCAAGGCAATCAGGAGCGGTCGATGCGCAACACCGGCC